>DAOWEB010000101.1 GCA_030638735.1 Spirochaetaceae bacterium | reverse complement strand
GTTTTATTGTTTCAAACTCACGCAATTTCAAATCTATGGAATCTGTGGAAAGACCTTCATTCTGGAGCCTGAGTCTCTCTTCTTCCAGTTCTTTCTCATATTCCTGTTTAAGATCTGCTTCAAATTGACGGGCTTGTTCTTCTGAACTGGAAATTAGTTTCTGCTGTTCTTCACGCATACCATCCAGTCTGTTCTGTATACTGGAAATTTCTTTCTCTTTTTCTCCTAACCGTTGTTCAGATTCTTCTTTTAATGCCTGGAGCAGTAATCCTTCTGCAGAAATAACATTTTCTTTTTTGGAAACAATAGAATTTTCAGCCTGATTAAAAATAAAATAGAAAGCTATACTTAACCCGGCTATCAGAATAAAAGCACCTAAATTAATTAAAACAGGAAGTTTAATATCACTGCGGACAGGTGTAAAGGTAAAAGTATTTTCTTTAATTTTGAGTTTATTGGATGCAACAGCTCTGTCAATTTCACCATAGATTTTTTCCCTTTCCTCTATAGGAATTGATTGTACAGCTTCCTCTTCTTTGCGCCTTTCTAAATTATACTTTGCACGTTGTAGTAAACTTGCCATGCTATTTACCAGCCGTAATAAATTAGTTGTAGTCTTTAACGAGTATCGGTTAAGTATACAACTTTATATAGCGATAATAAACAAAGGTGAATATACGTTCAAAAATAATCCTCATAACACTGCCTCTAATAATTACACCTCTTATATTAACTTTAATTGTTGCAGGATTGTCAGCAAGAAATGGAATAACACTAGTGGCAACTGAATTTCTTACCTTTAAAACAGAAGTTCTTAATAATTATATGGAAAACCAATGGAATCTGCTGGTTTCCAATGATATGGATAAAAATGAAGAATTTATTGATATTTCCAAGTCCGCTGTAGAAGGTTTTGCAAAATCACTTATAAACAGTAATTCTGAACATATTTTAGCAGTAGATTATTCCGGAAACCTTGTAATGCAAAGCTCAGAGCTCCAATTAAATGAAAAAGATAAAGAGTTACTAAGACAGCTTATTATAAATAAAACCGAAGGATGGCAGAATATCAGTCTTAATAATATTGAACTGATTGCTGAAACTATTTTTTTTGAACCATTCAACTGGTTTATTCTTATAACTGTAGAAAAAGATACATTTTACGGATCAATTACCCAATTATATTTTCGAACGGGCATAATATTTCTTATATCTTTAATAGTTGCGATTATACTTCTGATTGGTTTCTCCAGTTACCTTACAAAACCTTTGGAAAATATAGTAGATGCAATAAAAAATATAATTACTACAAATGACCTATCCACCAAGGTTACCCTCCAATATAAAGATGAAACCGGGAAACTGGGACATTTTTTTAATATAATGACAGGAGAACTTGAAAAAGCTTATAACCAGATGAAGAGATATGCACTCCAGGCAGTTGTCTCTGAACACAAGGAGATAAAGATTCGTAATATTTTTCAAAAATATGTTCCAAAAGATGTAATTGATAAATTTTTTACTGATCCTGAATCTATGCTTATAGGAGAAAACAGAGTTCTATCGATACTATTTTCTGATATTAGAAGTTTCACCACAATTTCAGAAGGGCTGGAACCGGATAAACTTGTCGAATCTTTAAATAAATATTTTGAAACCATGGTCGACGTAATTACAGGTCATAATGGAATTGTAGATAAATATATTGGTGATGCAATAATGGCTTTTTTCGGTGCTCCTGTCCACCATGAAGACGATGCACTTCAATCTGTTCTGTCAGGACTGGAGATGATAGAAAAACTGGAAGGTTTTAATAAGTGGCAAAAAAAACAGGGAAGAAAAGAATTTAAAATAGGTATGGGCATTAATTACGGAGAGGTAACTATTGGGAACATGGGTTCAGAGAAAAAAATGGATTATACTATTATTGGAGATATGGTAAACCTTGCATCCAGACTGGAAGGACTTACTAAATTATATAAAGAACCAATACTAATTTCAGAATCCTTATATAACGAAGTTTATAAAGAACTTCCCTGCAGGCTTATAGATAAAGTTGTTGTAAAAGGCAAAACTGTCAGTGTAGATATATATTCAGTTTGCAGAAATCTGACTCCGGCTAAAAAAGAAGCATGGGAAGCTCATGAAACCGGTGTTGATTATTTCTATAAAAGAGAGTTTCGAACAGCTATGACATTTTTCCAGATTACACAAAAACTACTCAAAACAGATTCCTCTTCGAAACTTTTTCTGGAAAGATGCAATAAGTATATACTAAACCCTCCAGATAAAAACTGGACAGGAGATACAGTTCTTAACAGAAAATAAAGAGAAGTTATATTTCCATCCCTATCTTAATCATTCTCATTGCCCTGGATGAGCTGTCAATTAGAAGTTCGTAGGCACGGGACATTGCCTCATCCAGGCTCATTGCCTTATTTACAGAACTCATTACAGCATCTATACCATGATCATAAACAGCTTCAACTTTTGGACCTATATCTCCAACAACAACCAGAACAGGTATATTTTTCTTTTTTGCTCTGCCGGCAATTCCAACAGGAACCTTTCCATAAACAGACTGTCCATCAATACGACCTTCACCGCTTATAACAAGATCAACACCATCTAAATAATCATTAAATTTTATAAGATCCAGAACAATTTCAATTCCTGATTTTAGGGTTCCTCCACAAAATTCCATCAGACCATAGCCAAGACCTCCAGCTGCTCCTGCTCCGGGAATGTTATCATTGGCTCTGGAATATTTGATATTTATAATTTCTGCAAGTTTTCCCAAAGCGTCATCCAGATGCTGTATATCTGATTGGGATGCTCCTTTTTGTGCTCCATATATATAACTGGCACCCTCAGGGCCGGTAAGAGGATTTGTCACATCACAGGCAATAAGAAAATTGGTTTCTAAAATTCTTTTATCTATTCCTGAATCATCAATATCTGCAAGGCCAATTACTGATCCGCCACCTTCAGGAAGCTCTTTTCCCTCTAAGTCTAAAAATCTAAATCCAAGAGCTCTGGCCATACCTGTACCGCCATCGTTAGTAGCACTGCCGCCTATTCCAAGAATAATTTCCCTGCAACCCCTTTCCATGGCATCCAGTATCAGTTGTCCTGTACCGTATGTGGAAGTTATCAGGGGATTACGTTTATTATCAGGGATTAAAGGCAGCCCTGATGCGGAAGCCATCTCAATAACTGCAACTTCTCCAGGTAATATGCCGTACTCTGCATCTACAAGTTCACCAAGGGGACCTTTAACTCTCTTTTTAACCACCTGACCTTTAAGGCTATCTGTCAGGGCTTCTACTGTACCTTCACCACCATCTGCAACAGGGATTTCAATTAACTCAGCATTTGGAAATACCAGATGAACACCTTTTCCTATTGCTTCTGCAGCTTTTCTACTTGTTGCAGAACCTTTAAATGAATCCGGTGCTATTAAAATTTTCATAATATCTCCTCTCATGCTTATAGATACTCATTCTATATCTTTTTAAACTTCCTAAACAACCTGACTTATAGTACTTGTATAAAAATTAAAGAGAGATATATTCTATTGAATGAATATATTTAGATATCATAGTAAAAGAGGTATATACGATTTAATGATCAATAAACTGTTTTTGATATTATTAATTATTTTCTCAACTAATTTACTTTCAGCACAGATACAGACAGATCAGGAGATTGCCCTGGTTTTCTCAGGAGGGGGAGGCAGAGGTGCATATGAAATAGGTGTATGGAAAGCTTTATCTGATCTTGGTTTCAAAATAGGTGGAGTATACGGTGCTTCTGTAGGTTCAATTAATGGACCTGGAATAATTATGAACGACTATAAAAAGGTTAGAGATCTATGGTTTGAAATATCATATTTTACTGTAATGGATATATCAACTGCAGCAGAAAATTTTTTACGGGGAGATTTTGATAAACTTTCATTTGAAAATTATATAGATATCATGAAGGAATTCAGATCTAACAAAGGAATTGATGTTTCCCCTCTAAGACAATTATTAACAAATATAATTTCTGAAGAGGAAGTAAGATCATCAGAGATCGATTATGGTCTTGTAATTTTTTCGGTTTCAAAAATGGAGCCAATTATGCTCTATATTGATCAAATACCTGAAGGCGAATTAATTGATTATATTCTTGCAAGTGCTAATTTCCCATTATTTAAAAGAGCGGAGATTAGGGGAGAAACCCTTATTGATGGAGGGGTTTACAGCAATGTCCCTGTTGAGATGGCTGTAAACAGAGGATTTAAGGATATAGTTGTTGTCGATCTTGCATTTCAGACCCCTATCGACATTGCCAATTCTGTAAAACAAAACTTTTATAACTCTTATAATCTAACTATAATAAAACCCAGAGAACATTATGGATCCTTTCTAACATTTGAAAAAGACATATCTGAAAAGTACCTTATTGAAGGTTATCTTGATACAATGAAAAAATATAACTATCTGTATGGTGAAGAATACTATATTTACGGTTACGAAAATATAATTGAAAAAATGTTTAACAATCTAAATATAGAAAAACAGAAAGAGGCATTGCGTCTTCTTGGAATTGGCAAAAATAAAAGAGTAAAAACAAATAAATATTTTACAGATCTTGTAATACCTGTTTTTAAATCTGCATTACTAAGCAAGTTTGATAATAAAACAGAAAATATCAGTCTGGATCTCATGGAGAAACTGGCAGGAATTACATACATTGAACCTCTGACTATATACACACAAAAAGAAATGCTTCATCAAATTATTATTGGAATTGAAAAAATAAGACTAAACTCTCCAATATTTGAATTTATAATAAATTTACGTTACCAGAAAATTATTAAGTTTCTGAAATATCTGAATAAAAACTCAATAGACAATATTTCTATACCAAAAGGTTATTATGATTTTATGTTAAGATATAACACTCTTCTGGAAAAATAAAAGAGGAACTGCTGATTAAAACTGAGAATAACTTTTTACATTATTATATACTGATAAATATAGGGGAACACTAATGAATATTGGAAAAGCAATTAATTGGATATTGGAAAATAATGAAAATTTTCCCACAGAAAAATTTGAAATCATATCAGAGGCAGATAATAAAAACCAAAGCATTATATGCCGTTCATTAAATACAGCATTTATGATCATACTATCCGGTTCTGATCATTCTGAATATAAAAATGCCAAAGCATATCTTGAAGAAATGAAAAGTAATAATTTTTATGGAAATCTTGCAAAGTTCTATCTCAACGGTAAAAACCTTGTAGAAAAAGAAATAGAAAATAAGATAAATCAGGATGATGATTTTAAACTGAAGTTATTAAATTTAGAAAATCACATATCTAAAAATAATAGTTTTTTCGATTTGGATTCAGTAGATGCATATTGGTCAGTATTCTTTCCTGAAGCAGAAAATATCTTTAAGAATAAAGAGAGTAGATCCAAAGAATTAAGAGATCTCAGAACAGTTAAAATAACAGCTGAAAATCCTAACCCCATTATAAGCCCGGGGAAACAGGTAATCTTTACCTCTAACATTCTTATAACTGTGCCAAATTCAAAAACTGATATAGATTATCTAAATTATTCTGATGATCTTAAAAATGGAATAAGATTGGCGGCTGGGGAAAAACAAGCATTTTTTTATGATCACCCTATACTTATTGGTACGCCTCCAGAGGCCAATGAAATAATATATGGCCTAAATGGTTTAAATAAAACTGCAGAGTATGAGAAAAAAAATGGGAATATGGATAAGGATCAAAAACTAACCTGCATTCTTTCCGCTTCTGTAACCCATAAAGGTCTTCAAAAAATTGCAAAAAAATATATTAAAGAAGAGCTTGAAAACTATGGAAGTTTTGAACATCTGGATATTTATATTTTTACAGAAGAAGATACAGAAAAACTTATAGACGAAATATTTCTTCCTGCAGCTTTACTTATGGGAAAATCAGATACTGATAATCAATTTAGAGAAAATATTTTAAAATCAGTCTTTGGTGTTGATGGTGAGTATGGTCGACATTACTCCTTTTTAAAGGCAATAACAGCATTCTGGAATATATTGGTAGATGCTGATAAGAGTGCAACATTTAAGATAGACCTTGATCAGATATTCCCTGAAAAAGAACTAAAAGAACAATCAGGAAAAAGTGCATTCGAACACTTCAAGACACCACTATGGGGAGCCGAGGGAATTGATTCCTCTGGAAATGAAATTGAACTTGGGATGATTGCAGGTGCACTTGTAAATGAAAAAGATATTCATAAGGGATTATTTACTCCGGATGTTGTATTCGATGACAGACAGGATTTGAAACTGGAGGAAAGATTCTTTTACAGCAAACTTATGATGGGGCTTTCAACAGGATCAGAACTGGCAACCCGGTATGGAGAAAATAAAATAGACGGAAAAACTTCATGTATACAGAGAATACATGTAACAGGAGGAACAAACGGAATACTGGTAAAATCGCTACGAAAGCATAGACCATTTACACCTGGGTTTATTGGAAGAGCAGAAGATCAGGCATACCTTCTATCTGTTCTGGGAAATAACTCTACTGGTCTTGCATATCTCCATGAAGACGGCCTGATAATGAGACACGATAAAGAAGCTTTTGCAGGAGATGCAATGAAAGCCGCTTCCGCTGGAAATATGATAGGGGACTTTATCAGAACCCTTTACTTTTCCAGATATGCGGAAATTTTAACTGAAGATATATCTGAAATTAAAAATACTATTGATCCCTTTACAGGAAGTTTTGTAAGTAAAATCCCCATTACAACTGTACTGTTACGTTTCTGTATGAAAGCTGCTGATTTGTTTGAAGCAGGAAATGATCAGCTGGCTTCAGATTTCATGATTCAGAGTTTTGAACGACTTGAGAGATCAATTGAATTTGCATATGGGGATGGAGATCTTCTTCTGAAAGCATATAATAATGATAAAGAAGGCTGGAAATTATATTATGATATTCTTGATGGAATTGATGATTCCAATGTGATAAATTCCATTAAAAGAATGTCTATCCAAATTAATGCAGCGAGGATTTGTGCAGGATGCAAAATTTAATTTCTACTGTAGAAAATTAAACCTGGAGAAAATATATCAAAAATTTAAGGTTAATACTTGATGCAGGATTTGATGGTGTTTATCTGGATATTATTGACGGATTTGAATACTTCGAAGAGGATTATTAGTGCCTGAGAAGTTCGTGGTACTTTAAATCAGCATCTTCCGCTTCTTTGGTCAGACCAAGTTCTGTGCAGGTATCACGGAGATTAAACCATGAATCAGGATCTGAATTATCAAATTCCAGGGCCTTCTCAAAATTAAACTTTGCTGTTAAAAAATCTCCACCTAAAAAATATGTTACACCAAGATTATTCCAGGCCATTGCAAAACCGGCATCCATCTCCAGGGCTTTTTTGTAATATGCTCTTGCCCCATCCAAATCATTATTCCGGTCATAGGCAAGGCCAAGCTGATTAAAAATTTCAGGTTCATCTGCTCCCTGTTTAACAGCTTCTTCCAGTGAATAGATTGATTTTATATACATTCCTGATTTGTAGTAAACTACTCCAAGATTAAAATTGATCAGAGAATTCCCCGGATGTTTTTTCCTGTATTTAAATAGAAGCTTTATTGCAGATCTAAATTTCCCAGTCTGCATCAGATAATCAGCTTCATTAAAACCAGCCTCTAAATCATCATAATTCATTTTACTGGTGATCAACCCCCAATCTTGTAGCAAGAGCCCTTAAAAATAATCCAACATCACTTACAATACCCACAGCCTGACTGGTACCCCTGTCGGAAAGCTTGGTTACAACAGATGGATTAATATCCACACAAACTGTTTTTACCCAGGAGGGAGTCATATTACCTGTTCCTATTGAATGAAGCATTGTAGAGAGCATTATAATCATGTCTGTAGCTTTTATTATTTCTGAATATGCTGCCTGGGCTTTTATCATATCCATTTCTGTTTCAGGTAATGGACCATCATCTCTTATGGAACCTGCCAGACTATAGGGTATATCTGCCTTTACAATTTCATACATAAGTCCACATTTTAGTGCGCCCGCTTCTACAGTATTTTTAATGGAACCATAATGATTTACTCTGTTTATTGCCCGCATATGATGATAATGCCCGCCAACAGCCTGTTTTCCTGTCTCCAGATCCACACCTAAAGAGGTACCATAGAAGCAGGATTCAATATCGTGAACAGCAATAGCATTTCCACCTAAAAGACCGTGAATCCAGCCATCTCTGACTAAACCGGCAAGAGCACTGCCGCCACCGGTATGTATAACAACAGGACCTGCTACAACAATAGCTTTTTTACCCTCTTTTTTTAACAATTTAAGCTCATCTGCTATTTTTATAACTGCAATGTTATCACTTCTTTCTGAGGAAACATCATTTGACATAAAACCAAATCCGGAGTCTCTTATGTCAGAAACCGGTGGAAAAACACGAACAGATTCAGAACCGCAAAGTATACGATCCCCCTTCCTTACATCTCTTAATTTAACACAACCAGGTCCAGACTCTTTAAGAACTATAACTGCATCCATTCTCTGGAAACTTACATTTGCCCACTTCCCATTTAAAAAAATCTCTGTACGGTGGTTTGATGTAGAGTAAAAATCCTCAGGCACATTACTGTCTTTTTCTGCCGGTTTAAAAACTGATTCTATTGCACCCTTCTCGTATGCACCAAGAGAGGTCAACTGGCTGGAGAGAATTTCAAGTTTTTCCAAATCCTCACACTTAAGTATCAACTCAAGCCTGGATTTTTCACTTTTCCTCTTACCAATATTAAAAGAAGTAACTTCATAATCAGCACCCTCATTCATAATGGTATTAAATATTTCGGACATAATGCCTGAATCTATCAAATGCCCGGTTGAAATAAATGTTCTTGTTTTCATATATATATATATTCCTTAACTCTATTATAGATTATGTAAAGAGAAAGTAAACCTCACTATATTATTATAGTTTTTAGAGGGTATTTTGCAAAAATTTTATCACTTGTCATTATTGTTATATTCCTTGAAAGTGCCTGAGCAATAAGCATTCTGTCAAAAGGATCTTTATGATGAAATGTTAGACTGTTTAAAACAACAGAATCTTCAAAACTATACTCCAGTTCCTTTAATCCTGAAAGATCTATATAACTCCTGTAATTATCAGGAATATCCAGTTTACCAATAGAACGTTTAATTTCAATTTCCGCTAAAGATATTGAACTTAAATAGCATGGAGAATTTTTCTGAATAATATTTTTTACCTCTGGACTCAGTTTCTCAGAATCACCGAGAATCCAAAAGAATACACAGGTATCAAGTATTAGTGACATTATTTTTCATCCGGAATATAATCTGAAAACATATCTGCAACCTGATCATTAAAATCGTCAAAGTGATCCGGTATACTAATCCGGCCTTTTAATAAACCAAACTTTATTTGCTCTTTTGGAGCAGTATAAGGAACTAATTCAACCAACGGTTTTCCTGCTTTTGCTATAACAACCTCTTCTCCATTTATTGCTTTTTGAATAAGAGAGGAAAGGTGAGTTTTAGCTTCATATATATTTGTAAGCAGCATATTAGTCCTCCTGTATTGCCATTGACCAAGTTGGTCTACTAAAAAGATAAGCCCTATTTATATATTTGTCAACTTTATCAGAATTTTTAATATAATTATGTAAAGAGAAAAAACTCCGATAATAAATTCATGTTGGTCGCAAACAAGGAGAAAAAAATGAATATAAGCAGAACTGCAGTTTCCACTATATCCGATAGAATTGAAATGGCAATATCAAAAGGAATATCTTCAGAACAAATTAGTGCTGTCTTAATGGTTGAAGCCGGTTTGTTGACAGCACCAGGAATTGTAATTGATCAAAAAAGTATAGATACACTGCTTAGTTCATACAGAAACTAAATTTATTACTTGATAGAGATAAAAAAATTATAGATCTCCTGATATCTGAGAAATAGTATTTTACAACATTATCTTCAATTAATTTGCAATCACATTTTATAATAGTTATTTTATAAGAATAAGATATCGGGTTACTCGTATAGTACGGAGGGATCTCATGGAATGGGTTTCGTTTGTAAATTTTGAGAGTCTTGAACGAAAGTGTATTGGCTCTATCAGAAAAAAAGTTGATTTAAGTGAAAATAAAAAAGATCTGGAAATAACATTTTCCCATAGTATTTCTACATTCCTTGATCAGGCATTTCAGCATGACTTATCATTTTCAAATGAGGATGTTACATTAAAGCCTAATTCAAAAGTTAAATATGCATTAAGTCAAAGACTTAGGGACTCGAAAGAATTCATGGGAATATGGGAACATTCGAATCTTCCCCATTTTATCAATCAAATTGCGAATACTACCTATCATAAATACATCCATATGAGCAAACATGGGGAAAAGACAGTCAGGAAAATAAGACAGACTGATAACAGAAGTCTTAAAATATTCTGATAATATCACTAGTTTCTCAGGAGGGTATTATGGTATTAAAAAAACTCGAGAATTACCTTGAACAGAATAATATCTGGTACGAAAAAATTACGCACACAAGAACTTACACTGCTCAGGAAACTGCAGCAAGTGCCCATATAAAGGGTAAAGAACTTGCAAAAAGTGTTATGATCAAAATGGATGGAAAAACAGCCCTTGCAGTTCTACCTGCATATATGAAAGTTGATTTCAGGCGTCTTAAGCAAATTTCAGGGGCAAAGAAAATAAGGCTTGCCATAGAAGCTGATATGGCGGAGACTTTTCCTGATTGTACTATAGGTGCAATGTCTCCATTTGGAAATCTTTATAAAATTCCTGTTTATGCCGACAACACTCTGGAAATGGATGAAGATATTGCCTTTAATGCAGGATCTCACATGGAGTTGATAAAAATGCATTTCAAGGATTTTGACAAGCTTGTTCATCCGAAAATTTATGATATCCATAGGCATCCGCACTATCGCATGTAAGAAACCTGAATAGGCTGCATCATCTAATAAATTTTTATACTTAATTTTTGTCCACTTCCTGATCATCCTCTCCCACTTAAGATCCCTGTCCGATTCAATAACTTTTATATCTTCATCTGTAAGATGTGAAATAAATAGCCAAATAGGGAATACAATTCCCTATTTGGCTTGACATATTATATATACATATTTAAAATACCTTATGATACAACGTCATTTAAGTGTATATATTAATAAAATAAAAAATAAATTCCCAATTATATCCATAACGGGTCCAAGACAATCTGGTAAAACAACACTGGCCAAAACATTATTTCCTGAATATAACTATTTTAACCTGGAAAACCCGGATGAACGAATGGAAGTAGAGGAGGATATCCGCGGTTTTCTAAATAATTATGCAAAGTCAGGTATTATAATCGACGAAGCACAAAATGTTCCCGATCTTTTTTCATATCTCCAGACTATTGTAGATGAATCCGATAAAATGGGAAAAATTATTTTATCTGGAAGTCAGAACTTTCTTCTTATGGAAAAAATATCTCAAACCCTGGCTGGAAGAGTAGGAATAGTAAACCTCTTCCCATTTTCACTGTCAGAACTAAAAGATACAAAATACTGGAAAAGTGATGTTTATGATTTTCTTTTCACCGGCATGTACCCGGCTATATATGATAGAGATATTGAACCTGGTGACTACTATCCAGGTTATATACAGACATATATAGAAAGAGACGTAAGAAGCTTAAAAAATATTGGCAACCTGAATATTTTCAGACGATTTCTTCAGCTTTGTGCAGGACGTGTCGGACAGATACTGAATTACTCATCCATTGCAAACGATCTGGGGATTGATCATAAAACCGTCAAGTCATGGATCTCTGTACTGGAAGCAAGCTATATTATTTTTCTTCTCAATCCACATTATAATAATTTCAATAAAAGGATTATCAAACAATCCAAGCTCTACTTTTATGACACAGGATTAGCAGCTTCATTATTACGAGTCAGAAATAGGGATGCTCTGTATTCCTTCAATCTGCGGGGAAATTTGTTTGAAAATTTTATTATTTCTGAATATCATAAATCAGCTTTACATTCAGGAAACAACCCTGATGCTTACTTTTATAGAGATAAAATCGGTAATGAAGTAGATTTAATTATTGATAAACCTCCGGAGGTTATTCCAATTGAAATAAAATCGGGAGAAACAATAAGCAATGATTTTTTTAAGGGCTTAATCAAGTATCAATCTTTAAGCAATATAAGTCCTGAAAAATGCTTTCTTATTTACTCCGGTAAAAAGTCAGGGAAAAGAAAACATGCCAATATACTTAGCTGGAATCAGCTTGAAACAATCAATTCTATTATCCCCACATCTTAATCATCCGCGCCCACTTACGATCCCGCTCCGATTCTATAACTTTTATATCCGCATCTGTAAGGTGTTTAAATCTACCCTGTTTTAAAAGATGATCTTTTAATTTTTCCAGTTTTTTGGGCTTCCTGTTTAATTTAAACTCGCTGTTCTCATACTCTGCAAGATACCACATACCGCAATCTACAGCTTCTTTTGCCAGGGATACAGAAGTTTCTGTTGAAGTACCCCATCCTGTTGGACAGGTTGCATAAATGTGAATATATGAGGTTCCATCCACCTGAGCAGCCTTTGACAGCTTATTCATATAGTCCTGAGGATATCCAACACTGGCAGTCGCAGCATAGGCAATATCATGAGCAGCTACTATTTCAAAAAGGTTTTTTTTATGAGTCACTGAACCTGGTAAATTATCACCTGCAGGAGAAGTTGTTGTCTTTGTTCCATAAGGTGTAAGGCTGCTCTTCTGCACTCCTGTATTCATATATGCCTCATTATCGTAGCAGATATAAATAATTTTATCTCCTCTGTCTATTGCTCCGGAAAGAGCCTGAAGTCCAATATCGGCTGTACCCCCGTCCCCGGCAAAACCTACAACATGAGTATCTGTATAACCCAAAGCATCAAGGCCTGCACGCATACCACTCAGCATGGAACCTGTTCCTGGAAAGGTAGAAATAATTGCATTATTTAAAAAGGCCATTTGAGGATAGATAAATCCAACAGCAGACATACAACCTGCCGGGAGTGCACAAAAAGTTTTTTCTCCTAATACTTTAAGCGCAAGTCTTACAGCCAGACTGCCTCCGCAACCTGCACAGGCTTTATGTCCAAAGAAAAATTCCTTGTCTGTCATATTTTTTGCAGTAATTTTCTTTGTATCAATCATCAATTTCCACTCCCATATTTATATAACGAATCCGGGTAGAATCTTCAACTTTTCCAGTATCTGCAATATTAGTCAGATCATTATATATTTCTTCAATATCACCTACAGAAATATCTCTGCCACCCAGTCCTCCGACAAAGTTAACCGCAAGAGGACGCTTTTCCATATGTACAAGAGCAGAATTAACATTTGTAAATACAGTGCCCTCATAACCAAAAGATATATCCTTATCCAGAACACCAAGGGCTTTTATATTTCCAAGAATACCTCTGAGCTCTGAATCAGGAAAGGGACGAAGGAATCTAAGTTTTAATACACCAGCCTTTATCCCTTTTGCTCTTAGATTATCCACTGCAATTCTGGCAGTTCCGGTTACACTGCCCACAGTAACAAGCACAATTTCAGCATCTTCGCATAAATAGCTGTCAATAAGACCATCATAAAATCTGCCAAAAGTATCTCCAAATTCCTTGTCAACTGAACGAATAATGTCCATTGAATCTATCATAGCTTTATGCTGCTGATACTTGAACTCCATATTATCTGCAGGGCTTGTACTAAAACCCATACTCTTTGGATGCTCCAGACTCATTTTATTGGGAGTTTTAAAAGCCGGTAGAAATGAATCAACTTCAGACTGCAGGGGAATATCTACAATTTCATAAGTATGGGTAAGAACAAAACCATCAAGATTTACCATAATAGGTGTAAGAACAGAAGGATCTTCTGCAATTTTATATGCCTGGATTATCATATCCAGTGCTTCCTGAGCATCTTCCACATAGACCTGTATCCATCCGCTGTCAAGCATGGAAATTGAATCCCGGTGATCACCATATATACTCCAGGGAAGAGCAACAGATCTGTTGGCATTCATCATAACAATGGGCATTCTTCCACCACTGGCATAATGAACACCCTCTGCCATATATAAAAGCCCCTGGGAAGATGTGGCAGTAAAGGCCCTGGCACCGACAGCACTAACACCCATAGCAGCAGACATAGCAGAATGCTCAGACTCAACATGAATATACTTTGCATCCAGAGAGCCATCCTCAACCATCTCGGATAAACGTTCTACGACAATAGTCTGAGGTGTAATTGGATAGGCTGATATAACATGAGGCCTTGCAAGCCGAACACCTTCTGCAACAGCCTCATCACCGGAAATAAAAACTCTTTGCTTACTCAATTTGTGGACTCCTCTTTTATCATCTCAATTGCTTCGAATCTGCATTCATGGGCACAGACTCCGCAACCCTTGCAAAAATCATAATCAAATTGAATTTTGTTATCACTGGTTTTAGAGATTGCTCCATCAGGACACAGAAGATAACACTGAAAACAACCTGTACATGCGTCTAAAGTTCCAACAGGTTTAAAGGTTCTCCATCCTGCATTAATACTAACAAGATGCCCAGCATCGTATGAAGGGCCGATAGGGTAATCTTTGATATGCTTTGGTGTTTTATAATTCTGTAATTCAGGTTTTAACATCAGCGTCCCCTTATCATTGAATAAGCTTTCTGAACTATTTGTTTATTCTTTTCTGCAACAACAGGTTTCATCTCATTATCAATGCTGTTTAATACCGACTCAAGACTAACCATACCGGAAGCTGCAATAAGTGCACCCAGCATAGCTGTATTTGTGATTGGTTGACCCAGTATATTCAGAGCAATAGAGGTAGCATCAATTTTAATAACATTTAAACCTTTCAGAACAGGATTTAAGCTGGAGGAGGAACTGTTTAATACAATAGATCCACCATATATCAACCCTTGTATTGAATTCTCATTAATAAGGGTATCATCCATAACAACCAGATATTCATATTCAGGGATTTCACTTCTGTCAGTTATTTTTTTATCATCAATTCTGGTAAAAGCAAGAACAGGGGCTCCTCTCCTCTCAGGACCAAAGGAAGGGAATGCCAATGCATATTTCCCCTCATAAATAGAAGCAGCCTTTCCAAGTAATCGTGATGCAGTAAAACTACCCTGACCACCTCTTCCCAGCCATCTGACTCTGATCATAGCTATTCCCCTTTATATAAAGCAGTTTGTTTCATTATCTGTAACACTGTTTGTTTATTTGGAACATTATAACATAGATTCACTAATTGTAAAGAAGATTAAGATTTTAAGATTAGTTCATAATTGGATTAAGAGGATAGAAACAATAAAAGATTAAAACATAGTTAGAATATTGCTTGCCAGAGTTTTAAGTTCCCCGGATAACTCTTTGACTTTCTCTTCTGTAAATCTGTCAGGAGAGCCGGAGAAACTAAGCCCCCCATAAAAATTTATAGGTCTAATGTGCAAAGGAACAGCAATACATGACAGCCCCGGTTCAAGTTCCTCTTTTTCAAGACTGTAGCCATTTGCTTTTACAAAATCTATTTGCTTTTTAAGTTCATCTATACTGGTTACAGTATGGGAAGTATAAGGTTTAAGTTCGATAATATTAAGGATAGTATCTACTTCATCCAGGGGTAAACAGGAAAGAATAGCCTTACCAAGGGATGTACAATGCAGAGGAAGATGGTCACCTAATTGTGACCTCATCTGTATTGCTCTGCTGCTTTCTACCTTATCCAGATACAAAGCAGAATTATCATACATACCAACAAGATTTACTGTTTCATTAAGTCTTTTACTTATATCCAGTAGCTCCGGATGAATCCTTTCCACAATTCGGCTGTTTGCATCTACTTTATGACCTAGGGAAAAAAGCTCTATGCCCAGATACCAGTTAGAACCCCTTCTTTCCAGAATATTTAATACCTCAAGGGTTTCAAGATAACGGAACATTGTTGTTTTATTCATATTCAACTGACGCCCAAGTTCGCTTAAAGAAAGACTACCCTGATTATTTGAAATAAATTTGATAATTTCAAAGGCTTTCTTAACAGAATTACTCACTAAAAACTCCAGGGTCATTGTTCCAATATCTGAAATAGTGTTCACATATTTGTAACAGTGTATCATATTATAAAATTAATTCAATTCATTTTAGTAAAAAGCCTACCGAAGCAACCTTTATTTCCCTCTTTTTGGGAATCGTTTTCTGCTGCTGAGTAAAATCATATCCCGAAGATGGTTTATATCCTTTGCATTCAACCAGTTTTCTTCAAACCCCTTCTCCTGAACCAAAGTAGCAATAGAGGCAAGCAGTCTTAGATGAAGAACCCGCTCACCCTCATTACCTACAATCAGAAAAATTGCCTTTACAGATTTTTCTGATTCAGAAAAACTAACACCATCCCGACACCTTACTATCATCATATGGAGAACTTTAGTTTCTTTAAGAATTATATGAGGAATAGATACAAAAGAACTAATTGCAGTTGAACTTTCATTTTCTCTGTCTTTTAAAAGTCTGAATATTTTTTCACTTTCCATCTCAAGATCAGAACCAAGGGGATCTGAAATCTCATTAAAAAAACCATCTAAAGTTAAATGTCCCTCAAGATCCAGAACAACAGAGTCCTTTACCATCCGGTCAAATTTATCATCCAGTATTCCCTCTCTGTGACGAAGAACTTCGCGAAGTTCTGTTTCAAGACCATGCTGAGGCATTCTACTGTCAATTATCCTTTTAAGAAGATATAAAAGTGCAAATTCTTTTTTCGATCTCTTCCTACCATAAAATAAATAGACAAGAATACTGATAACAATGAATACAAGACTAATTTCTACTGCTTCCAATCCTAAATCAATTAGAAGGAACAAATACATTCCTATACTTAGAATTGGAATGTACGGATATAAGGGTACTTTAAATACAGGTCTGTAATTTGACAGCTTACTTTCTCTAAGAATAATTACAGAAATATTTGAAAGAATATATGCAATTAGAATTACTGAAGATGCTGATTTAACCAATATTTCAAGATCAATCTGAAGACTCAGGATAATAAATACACCTGTTACAAGTATTGAAATTACAGGTGTATTAAAACGCTTTGAAACTTTGGAAATACCGGATGGAATTAAATTATCTCTGCTCAAAGCCAATGGATACCTGGATGCAGCCATAATCCCGGCATTGGCAGTAGTAATAAAAGCAAGAAAAGAAGCAATAGTAATTGCAATAAAACCAGGTCTGCCTGCAAAAATAAAAGCTGCATCAGATATAGGAAGTATTGATGCTTTAAATTCATCTGGAGAAAGAATACCTGTAGTTATAAAAATCATAAGTACATATAAAATGGTGACAATAATTACAGAAGCAAGCATACCAAGGGGAATATTTTTTCCGGGATTTTTAACTTCTTCTGCAATACTGGCTATTTTAAGTAATCCTCCAAAAGATATAAATACGAAACCTGCAGTAGAAAGTATTGAGTTTATTCCCATGGGAGCAAATGGATCAAAATGAGCCATGTTTATTACAGGAAAACCCATAATAATATAAGCAATCATTATAGATATTAAAAATGCAACAAGTATTAACTCCAGCAATGCAGCCTCTTTAACACCAACTATATTCAGCAGTACAAAAAATATGGTTGCAAGAACTGCAGTAAGGGGCATACTAATCCCTGTAAGAATATACATAACTCCGGATAAACCATAAATTGCAAATGCACTTTTTAAAGAAAGGGCAAACCAGCTTAGAAAACCATTTATTGTTCCCATTAATGGACCAAAGCTTCTGGAGATAAAATAATAGTCTCCACCAGCCTTGGGCATTGCACTCGAAAGTTCTGCAATACTCAGAATTCCTATTAGAGCAATTACGCCACCTATAAGGTAGGAAATAAAAAGGGAAGATCCCGTATGACTATATGCAATGGCAGGAAGAACAAATATACCGGAACTTATCATCGATCCGGAGGCAATACTGAACACATCGAGAAAATTTAATTTTCTTTCCATTATTCCGGTCCTATTGTAGTTCCCACAAAGTCAGATCCTACAAGTATTTTTTTCATATTTTCAATATTATTTCCCGCTGCTGTTATAACCTTTAATTTCAATTCTGATGCTCTCTTTGTTGCAACCGGATCAAAAGGAACATTAACACCAGGAACCCATTTATCACCTACAAGTTTCCTCATTTCTGCCCAGCTGATACGGTCTAAAGGCACTGCATTTGGATCCAGTTTTGGATCTGCAGAATACACTTTTTTTATGTTAGATAGATTGATTACTGTATCTGCACCAATATTCTCTGCAAGGAGTACAGAGTCATTATCTGTGGAAAATCCCGGTTTCCATCCGGCAGCCACTAAAATCCGCCCCTTAAAACTCTTAACTGCTGTAGGATTGGTTACAACAGGATCAGGACATTCATCACCAAATACACCTTTAAGAAGCTCACCGTTTAAACGGGTAGCCATTATACCTATCCAGTCCTGAGAGTCCATATCAGGATTTTCAACGATTTCTCTGTATGCTTTCTGGTAGGAACGTGCCGGACCACCGCCACCTACAACAAATACCAGTCTTCGATTTGGATCTTCGTTAAGATAATCAAGGATGGCCTGTTTAAAATTACCAACAAAAACAGTATCGACCTTATCGGGTGCCACAATTGACCCACCCACTGATAACACTTTAATATTTTCCATAATTCAGGCAATCCTTTTAAAATAAATACTAAACCACATCAACGCCTTATCCGGAATGATATCTGCAAATCAGAACATTGACAAGAGAGTTAAGTATTACTGTATTATAGACTTTTACTCTGTATTAGATTACATTGTTCAAAGAGGTTTTTATGGAAAACAAACGCTACTATAAGCGCATAAATTTTCATGTAGAGGCAGCAGCTAAAATAGATGATAAAGTATTTACCGGGGAGCTTTACGACATTGCTCTAAAGGGCGCCCTGATAAAAATGAATAAAAAACTAATGCCATCTTCCGGAAAAAAATGTCATGTAATGCTCAAACTGCCGTATTCAATTATAACACTTGAATTTGAAGCTAAAATTGTCCATCAGAAAGATACTTTTTTAGGTTTCAGATTTGAAGGTGCTGACGTAGATTCTATTACACATTTAAGAAGACTTCTTGTATTGAACACCGGGGATGAAGAGGGTATCGACAGAGAATTAATATCATGGCTCAATAATAATTAAGCTTATATTTCAAGGTCTAATGGACGGACGATAATGTAATCATTATCATCCATTCCCTGATGACAACTGATACAGCCGACCGGGGTTCCTTCAGCAAGGATTTCACCCAGAGGAGTATATTTTGCCCAAAACCAATCGCCAGCTTCAGGATTATAGTCCTTAACTTTCACCATTACTGTTATTGCATCCAGAGATTTTTGAGAATCCAGATTTTCCTTAACAATTATAGAACCTTCAGGAAGAACTTTATCCATGGAAGGGAGGGCTTCAGAAAGAACCTTATTAATATAAATTTTATGATAGGCACCATGAGGAGACTGCCCTGGTTGTATATCCTCATGATCAGGCCAGAAAGCGTATGTTTTATACTCAGCTTCTGTCGAAATTCTTTCCCATAAGACTGCACCATTTATCTCAGATAGAACTAAAGCAGTTGTAGATTGTTCTTCTGGTTTTGAACAGGCACTAATTATTATGATCATTACAAAAAGGATTATTATTTTCATTTTATATTTACTCCAATTGATCACTTTTCTCTGCCGGCAGTTTAATAGTAAATTTAGTACCTTTATCCTGAGTAGTTGCAATTGAAATTGTTCCGTTTAATGTTTTTACTACATCAGAGACCACATCCAACCCTACTCCCCTGCCGGAAATTGAACTGACTTTAGTTCTTGTGCTGAAACTGGAAGAAAATAAAAGTTCAGCCAGCTGGTGATTTGAAATTTCGGAATCATCAATTAACTCCTTTTCTATTGCACTTTTACGTACAGAATTAAAATTGATACCACGCCCGTCATCAGATAAAAATACCTGATATTGTCCATCTTGAAGAATTCCAATTTCCAGTTTTATACTTGCGGTTTTATTTTTTCCAGCTGAGAGACGTTCAAAACTATCCTCTACACCATGATCTATAGAATTCCTGATAAGATGTATAACAGGATCTCTCATCTCTCTCAGATAAGGGAAGTCTTCAATATTGCTCCCGGTTACAAGAACTACATCTTTACCAAGTTCTTCTGCAATTTTTTCAACCATATTCTTTAAAGTCTCAAAAAATTGTTCGATTTTTGATCTGTGTCCTATACCGGAAGATTCACCAAAACTACTGAACCTTCTGGTAATATCTTTTATTCTTTCCAACTCAATATTTATATCTTCTAAACGCTGACTAATTATAACCTGATTTTTGGGCTCTGATCCACGATCTCCAAAATCAATTATAAGGCCTTCTGTTTCATGAACCTTGTCTGCTATAAGCTTTAAATCCATATACCTTGCAGAACCTTTTAAAGAGTGAAGATTCCTTAATATCCGGGCAAGAGATTCAGGAAGATTAATAGATTCCAGATCAGACATAGACTCAGTAATATTACTTTCTGCATCCTGTACAAATTCAAGGAAAGAATCCGGACCAGCTTTTAATATTACGGCAATCTGCTCAAGTTCACTTTGACTTTTCTTTCTGGCTTCTTCCAGCTCCAGTTCAATATTAATAATTTTAGTTCTATCTTCAAATATAACCATAACATTTTCAACTTTATCCTTATTAAAAATACGTTGAAAATGAGCATCAATAATTATATTAGATCTATTCCCTTCAGAATCAGTTACCTGAATTTTTTTATTAAACAAAGGATTAATACTTAGAATCATCTCCATATCTGTCTTGATTTTCTCAAACACCATTTTTACAAACTGATCAAGTTCTTTTCTTTCTTCCTGAAATAAATCTGAATCAGGATATATAAATTCAGAAAGTTTTAAACCTGTTATTTGTTGCTGATTAAAAAGAACAGTAACAAATCTGGAATATTGTTTTGAGATAGTCAGGTCCTGATTTAATAAAAGAAGCCCTTCATTAATGTTATCAAGATACTTTTTATTTTCCCTGTTCCTGGTCTCAATCTCTATATTTTCAAGTTCCAGACCTCTTTTTTCCTTTAATCCGGATATCATTTCGTTTAACTTAGTCCCAAGTAATCCCAGTTCATCATTAGACTTTATATTAGTCCTGATATCCAGATTACCGTTACCAACTTTAGTAACAACACTCCCAAGTAATATTACCGGTTTAACTACAATCCTCTGCATCATCCAGATAAGTATAAAAGAAATAACTGAACCGGTAATTAGAAAAAATACTGTCAGCATATTGCGGGAACTATTTATTTGTTCAAATATTTCATCTACAGAAACCTTGTAATGTGCAACTCCCCTGACAAATGATTCTGTACCATGACAGGTTCTACAGTCGGGAAGATTTAAAATTGGGAAAAAATATTCCACTTCCCTGGAATCCAACAATTCAACATACCTTGGAGTATTCGATTCAAGAACCTTCTGAAAATTAGGATCATCTATCATTTTTAATTCTGAACGGGGAGTTTCGCTAAACATAATTTTATCCTGAAAGTTGTTTACAGCTTCCACTGTGGAATAATCATTAAAAGCAACAGTCCCGTCAATACGATAAATTTCGATCTCTTCAAACTCCTGCATTGCCTTTAAATCTGACATAGTTTTATTAGCTATAGGGGCTTCACCACTAAGCATTATATTTTTTATTACCGTATTAAGAATACCATTATTAACAGTAAGATTATTTCTCATAGCTGAAAGAAGACTGCTCTGCTGATTAGACACAGTGAGAAATATTGAGATTGATATGGTTGCCAGTAAAACCAGAATTATTGTCAATACAACCTTAAATCTAATTGAAAACATCTTTATTCTGCATCTCTTAGAGATACATTAAGGGTAAAATCTCCTGCTGAAGTAGAAAACGGAACAGATATAACCGGAACCTGTTCAGGCCAGTGAATACGATAATCATTTCCTGTGATAACACCAGGTAAAGATATTACTATTTTAAAATCTATAAGATCTTTTTTTGCATTTCCGGCAACTATATTAATTAGTTCCCCTACACCATCAAGAACATCACTTCCCAGAGCCTGATATGGATGCCCTGCAAATTTTGATATAATTTTTATAGCAGTATCTCTTGAAAAACTAAGAACTACGGATCCTGTAGTTTCTCCGGCAAGACCAATAATTCCTGAGACTTCATCCAGAGCCTGAGGATCTTCCAGCACATATGGGGTTCCACTTTCCACTTCAAGCTCTAAATAATCTTTAAACAAATTCATTGTTGCAGAAATAAAAGGGTTAATATATTTTGCTTTCATTTAACATACCTGCTGATTTTTTCCCATAAGATATCCCCTTTAATGGGTTTAACTACATAATTAGTAACACCTGCAGTAATTGCATCAACAACATTATATTTCGCAGCTTCTGAAGTGATCATAATTATGGGAGTATCTTCATATCTCTCAATGGATCGTATAATCTGAACAAATTTCAAACCATCAAGTTTAGGCATATTCCAATCGAGTAAAAAAAGACCAATATTTTCCTTTTCAGCAATTTTAACAGCAACTTCACCATTTTCAGCTTCAAATATCTGAGATTCATCAATTTTATTATCCAATAAGATATTTTTGTGAATTCTTCTCATTACTCCGGAATCATCAACAATAAGAAAGTTCATATATGCCTCCTTATAAGTAACTATTATTATATAGTCAGATAGTTTTATGTTAAAGTCAAGTAAATTACTTTTTTACTAAGTTATAAAAAAACATGTTGAACAATTTCAAACTTAGTAATATCATTTAGTAATACCATTCGGAGAGCTGAATCTTCTTAGCAAAACCACTGATTCCAATTGATAAAGGGGTAATAACCGTGGGTATAGCCACTATAGAGGAACTGGTTAGAGCCAGTGCCCTTCTAACGACAGATCAAAGCCGAGCTTCTCTTATTTCAATTCTGGTGGAGCAGGCACAGGACATTAGTAAATCTGAAATAGGTGCTCTATATGCCTATCCTGTAGAAAATATAAAACAAACTCCACTTAAAATGATTTTTAAACGTGGGAAATATGAAATACAACCATCCTTTTCCAGGGAATCAAGCCTTGTGCAGTTTATGGAAGACTGTGGAGAGGCTTTGATTATTCATTCCAGGGAAGATCAGTTTTTTAAAGAAAGTCTTTTAAATAAAAAAATGAACAGTGCCATAGTACTCCCCCTGAATACTGCAAAGCGAAAAATTGGAATACTTGTGCTTAATTCCAAAAAAATAGATTATTACGGAAAAAACAGGCTCCACTTTCTGGATGCATTTACAAAACTTTCCGGAGGGATGGTTCATAATGTTGAGTTATTTCAGGAAGTCAAACAGAAACTGAAAGAAATTGAATCACTCCAAAGATATCAGGAAAGTATCTTCAGCTCCATGACCAACCTATTAATTACCACCGATGAAAAAGGGAATATTCATTATTTTAATCAGGCAGCTGCCGAAAGACTGGGGATGAATAAGGATATTATTGGAAATGATTTCGAGGCATTTTTCAAAAAACAACTCAATAAAAAAATATTGAAGGAAATAACATCTACAGCTGACTCCCACAAAGAGATCCTCGGACTTGAAGGTATATACAAAGGTGAAAACAGGGAAATGGATTTTGCCCTGAATATCTCTCCTTTAAAGGGACGTTTAGGAAAACATGAAGGCCTGACTCTCCTCTTTACAGATCAGTCCAGAGAGCAGGAACTTAAGCAGAAAGCAAACATGGCAGTAGAAGAAAGGAGAATAGTTAAAGACATGTTTGCAAGATATATGTCTGCAGATGTACTTAAAAACCTCATGGAATCACCTGAACTTGTACAGTTGGGAGGAAGTAAAAAAGATGCAACTGTTTTCTTTGCAGACATTCGAGGTTATACCTCATTCAGTGAAGGGCAGGAACCTGAATACATCATTGAAATTCTAAACGAATACTTTAGTGAGGCAGTAGAAATAGTTATTAAGTATAACGGGTATATTGATAAGTTTATCGGGGACTGTATTATGGCAGCATGGGGCGTACCTGTCGTGAATGTAGATAAAGATGCAATATCCGGTGTTGGATGCGCTGTTGAAATTCAGGAACTGGTAAAATCTAAAAGTCGTAAATTCTTCCATGGAAAAGCAGAGCACCTGCAGGTAGGAATCGGTATGCACAGCGGCCCTCTAATTTCCGGGAATCTGGGAAGTTCACGGAGAATGGATTACTCCGTTATCGGGGATACTGTAAATATTGCAGCCAGACTCGAAGGAGTTGCAGGTGCGGGCGAAGTAATTATCACACAGCAAACAAGGGACCTGATAGGTGATCATTTTAAGTTAAAGGAACTGAAGCCAGTCAAAGTAAAAGGTAAAGATAAACCATTACATATATTCAGTGTATTGAAGCAGGTAAGTTAAGGAGTTAAATATGGATAATTTTATAAGTTTGGTAAATGGGATTCCCCTGCCCGTTCTTATAGGAGCTGGTGTATTAATAATAGTAGTAATTGCAGCTCTTATAATTTCAATGATTTACAGAAAAAAGATTAAAAATTTTATTAAATACCTTAATGAAGCTCTGGAAAATGATAATTTTTCAAATGAACTTTATCCACCGGCATTTATCAGGAAACATTCCCAGAAGATAGAAAGCCTTGCAAACCGGACAGACAGAAGGATTATCAAACTCTCAGGGCTTGATGCTGAGTGGCTAAAACTGCTGAAAGATAAACCAAAAAGTAAAAATGTAAAACGAATACTGAAATTTATACCGGCACAGGGACTCTTTTCCTGCTTTCTGGCCGCACAGAAAAAGGATTCTATTACAAAACTGCTCCTTGAATATATGGGAACAGAACCGGGAAGTCTAAGGCAATTACCATTAAGCGGTGGAGGAGAACCCTTCGACGGCAAAGCTGCAAAACTTATGTTTAATGATAGAATGGATGAGATAAGAGAAATGGCCGGTGACCCCGAATGGTCTGTTAGATATTTTTCAATAAAGCTTCTTCTTAATGAAGAGTCGGACAGATCCAAAAGGGTAATACTTGAATCATTTTCTGATCCTCACCCTCTGGTAAGAAAATCTGTTATAGAAGAATGTATTATAGACGACAGAGTAAAAATATATAGTTTGCTAAAAGAACATCTTCTGGATGATCCAAGCTTTGAAGTCAGGGAATCTGCATATAAACGAATAAATACAGATTTTAAAGACATTCATAGAATAGATTATTCATCTCTAACAGCCGTACAATCTCTGCATTCCCTGGAATTCCTCGATCCTGACATTGAAAATGATATAGATGCAGCACTAAACTTCCTTGAAGGGGAGGATCTGGAATTGAGATTTCCTTCGGCAATGTTTCTACAGGAAACAAACACCCTTAGTAAAATGTTGAAAAACGTCAGTTTTGAGGATACCACAAACCTGAATCGTACAACAAAACTCCTTACCAATGCTGCAGAAGTTAAGATTACAGGATTCCTCGGGGATGGAACATATACGCCAGCTGCCCTTTATACAGCTCTATTGCTCCTGAAAGAGACAGGTGACAGAAAATATATATCAAAATATGCATTAAAAGTTTTTGAAAATAATTTTGAATATGATGAAAAGATATGGCAGAGTGCTGTTAATTGTATTAAAGAAAGGGGCAATGAAAATGCTGTTGTAATTTTACTCAAAGAGCTAAAAAAAGTAAAATATAATGATTTACAGGTAAATTATATACTTAAAAACCTTCCTTCCAACATCGAATTTTTAAGTTTTAATATTTTGGCAGAACTCCTGAAAGATAACAATTTTACTGCAAGAGAAGCTCTGATTGATGCAGTTTCTTTATTACCTGAGGATATTGTCCTTCCGGAACTTTTTGGAATACTTAAAGCCGGGCGAGCTGTATTCTCCCACAAAGTACGTATTACAGCATTACAGATCCTGGCCAGTTACAAATTGCCTTATTGCCTTCAGCCGATTATTGAGCAGCTCCCAACTCTTCCCGTTGTGGAGGCAAAGGATTTTTCTGCTTTGCTGACTGATTTTGCAGGTGAAACATTTGATAACAGAGTTCTCAAATTATTAAAACAGCCTGATGGAAAGGTAAGAGCAGCAGTTATTGCAAGCCTTCCGGGAACCAGAAAAAAAGAATTCCTCAAACCAATAAAAGAGGCTTTATCTGATGCCGATCCGGATGTAAGAATTGCCGGTATCTGGGCCCTTGCAGATTATAAAGAAAGTAAAATGCTGAATCAGGGTTTTGATATGTTGAGAGATCCTGTTGAGCGTGTAAGGGTTGCTGCAGCTGAAGCTCTTGCTATATTTGGTAATCCGGATAAATTGAATAACTTTTCTGAGCTGTTAAAAGATGAAAACGAGGTTATTGAAGTTAAAAAATCAGCCATAACAGGTTTAAGTAAATCAGATCAAAATAAAGCTGTTGATATTCTTATAGAACTAATTGATGGAAATGAAGAATTGGAAGAAGAAGCAATAAAAGCTCTTGCCATAAAACCCTCAAAGAAAGCTCTTATAAGAATAATCGATAATATGAAAGATGCCTCACCTGTTCTTAGAGATAAAATTATGAATGTCTTTAAATTAATGGGAGAATCAGGCGAAGAGGCATTAAAAAAACTTCTGGCAGAGGATATAGCATCTCTAAAGGAATCAATTACAGGGATTCTTGAAACAACCGGATATGTGGAACATGTAATAAGAAAATTATCCCACAGAGATCCTGGGATAAGACGATCCGCTGCAGAATTTCTCTCTATGATGGGAACTAAATCTGCATTTAGAGGAATAGTACTCGCAGCCAGAGATCCTGACAAGGATGTACGTGTACAGGTTATAAGAGCACTGGAAAAACTCAGTAGTAAATCCGGAGAAGAAATTCTGGAAGCTCTTAAAAATGATCCTGATAAAAGAGTAAGAAAATTTACTCTCTGGGCAATGGCAAGAACAAAAGCAAAACGAATAGAGGATTGATTCATTGTAGGGTGCAGGCATGCCTGAACCCTACGGTATTTGTCCCTAGAAAGATCTTCTTCTGGAAGGACGTCCACCGCCACCAGAGGGTTTTCCTCCCCCATAGTTGGGTCTTCCTCCGGAATGTCTACCTCCGCCGCTATGACCACCTCTCCTGGAGGGTCGCTGGTTATATGAAGGGGCTTTATCTGAAACTTCAATATTAACCTTTCTGCCTTTATAGTGAACTTTTTTGAAAGATGTAATTAAAAGATCAACATGAGCCTCATTAACTTCAAAAAATGAGAAATTTTTAAGTAGATCTATTTTTCCTATAGGAATATTTTTCCTTCTTGTTGCATCATTTATTAGACCAATAAGACCAGGAACTGTGAGTTTATCCATCTTGCCAAGATTTATAAATAATCTGACATCACCTGGTTTGGAAGCATGACTCTGGCCCCTTCCATTTCTATTACGACCATTTTCCTCAGGTGCAACAATATCACTTGCATCCTGATAATAATCTAAAAATCTATTAAATTCCAAAGAAACAAAGTGCTTAATTACAGCCTCTCTATCCAGATTTTCAAGCTTTTTAAATACATCAGGAAGATATTCACCAATTAATTCTTCATTAATTTCAACTTTATTAACCCTGTCTACCAGATGCAAAAGTTGTTTTTCACAAACTTCTTTTCCTGTTGGAATAGTGGCACGGGTAAATTGCTTTCCTAATTTATTCTCTATATGTTTAATAGAATGCCTTTTTCTTGGCCCAACCAAAGCAATTGAAATACCTTTTTTCCCAGCACGACCCGTTCTTCCACTTCTATGAATATATGTCTCAGGATCATCCGGAAGCTCATAATTTATAATATGAGTAAGATCACTAACATCAATTCCTCTTGCTGCAACATCAGTTGCTACAAGCATTCGCAAATTTTTCCTTCTGAATTTCTGCATAACATAATCACGTTGAGCCTGGGAAAGGTCACCATGCAGGGAATCTGCACTATACCCGTCCTGAATTAGTAATTCTGCCACTTCCTGGGTATTATTACGTGTACGGCAAAAAACTATACCATTGATATTCGGATTCATATCTGCAATTCGTTTCAAAGCCTTATAACGATCTTTATTTGATACCATATAATAAATATGAGAAACATTATCAGCCCCTTTATTTTTTGTCCCTACAGTAATTTCCTCGGGATCATTCATATACTTTCGAGCCATTCCAGCAATCTCTTTGGGCATAGTAGCGGAAAATAAGCAGGTTCTTTTATTTTCAGGAGTTTCTGCAAGAATGCCATTAAGTTCATCTCTGAATCCCATGTTGAGCATCTCATCTGCTTCATCCAATACAACAGTTGTTACAGAAGAGAAATTAGTTTGCTTTCTCCGAATAAGATCGAGCATTCTGCCAGGAGTAGCAACCACAACATGAGCACCCCTTTTAAGACCTCTAATCTGAGTATCAATACTGGATCCACCATATACAGCAAGTACATTCAAACCCTTTTTGTACTTTGAATAATCAGCAAGATCACCGGCAATTTGCATACAGAGTTCTCTTGTAGGGCTTAAAATAAGTGCCTGGGTTATTTTTTTCGAAATATCTACATTTTGCAGTATAGGTATCCCAAAGGCCGCGGTCTTTCCGGTACCGGTCTGAGCCAGAGCCAGAAGATCCTTTTCACTATTTAGTAAAATTGGAATTGCAAGTTCCTGTACCGGCATTGGATTTTCATAGCCGAGGTCGACTAATCCCCTGTTAATTATGGGATCAACACCCATTTCCTCAAATTTGTTCATAATTCCACCCGTTCATTTAGATATATTTAAGACACAGGCTAATTACAAATCTTACAAAATATTAATTTTAACAGACAGTTAAGAAGAACTAATTACTTATAGAATAAGTAGTAAGGAATATCGCAAAAGGCCTCTAGCTTTTCGTGGATACTAGTCACTTTATATCTTATTGTCAATACTAAAAATCCTTGACGCATAGACGATATAATGATAAATTCCAGTATCTGGAGAAACTGGAATTATTATGGAAATTAAACTTAAAAAATACTCTTCAACTTATATTATTGAAGTTATTGGGGATATGGATCTTTACAGCTCATTTGAGCTTAAAAATGTTGTCACAAAAATGCTGGCAAAAGATATAAAAAACTATGTTGTGGATCTGGCTAAAGTTGATTATATTGATTCCAGTGGAATTGGAGTACTTATTCATATCTATAGTAATATTAAAAAATTAAATCGTATTCTAAAAATTTCAAATGTTCATGGATCTGTTGAAAAAGTTATAAAACTTACAAAACTATCCCAATATTTTCCAATTGTTGGATCTGTAAAAGAAGCTCTTCTTCAGATTGAACAAGCAAAAAAGGTGCAGTAATGTTATTTGACCATAAAGAAATTATTATAGATGATAAAAATAAACTTCTCAAAAAAGATGGTTTATTTTTCAAAGAATTTCAATCTGATTTTCGCCAGGTAAGATTCTTTTCAATGGTTATTGTTCAAAAGGCCCCACCAGAGATAAAAGAGATCAATTTACTTGAACAACAAATTAGTGAGTTAATTAAAAACGCTGTAAAACATGGAAATAATAAAGATATTAATAAAAAAGTCAGAATATGGGCTGCTTTCGATACCAGCTTTGCTCATGTAATAGTTGAAGATGAGGGTGAAGGCTTCCAGCAGCTTGAAGATTGGAATGAGTTCAATAAAAAAAGAAGCGAATGCTTTGAAAACCAGGACTTTGATGCCATGGAAAAGTATTTTGCATACAGAACAGATAAGAGTGATGAAAATGATGGTGGAAATGCATTATTTGCTACCCTTGAGTATTGGGATGGCGGTGTAGTTTTTAATAGTAAAAAAAATTGTATTGCGGTCTATAAGAACTTTGAAAAAAAGAAACATGGTATAGATCTAAACCAAACAGGTAGCTAATGAGTGAAAAGAAGAGGTCAAATATTTCACTGCCTCTAATAATTACTTTTACAGATGAAGGTGTTTCATTCTTCAGAAATCATAATAAAAAACTTATCAAAAAGAGATTATCAAATAATACCCTTGCCTACGGAATGAGCCTGGAGGAATTTTCAGCTCCTTCTATTCAAAATATGATAATTGCCAATTATGTTTCCCGGATAGAGTTATCAAGAACTGCATTTACAGCAAAACGCAGTGAAATAATGGATATTTCAAAACTAATATTCTATGGAATACTTTACCGCCGGTTCTCTAAAATAATTACAAAAAGATTCATGGAGTCATCCTTTGTAAGTAGTTGGAACAGATCAAATCCAACTAATATACTGGATGAAAACTCAATACTAAGTAATATCTTTATTGGGAAAATTCCTTCTTTAAATAATGAAATGATTGATCAGATTAAATATAAAATAATTATAAGCTCACTTAGCTCTATTCCAGGGCTTGAGGATCTTACTGGTGAAGAAATAACTAAAACCAAACAGACAGGTAAAAAGTTCCTTGATTCTCTAAATTCATTAATATGGTACATACTCTCCGTATCACAGGGAAACCAGGATTACAATCAGCTTCATAAAGATATTGTAAATACACTTAGAAAATATCTGGAGAAATCAAAAATTGCAGAATACCTTTCATTGATGATAATGGAGTTTGCTATAAATGCAGAAATCAGTCAATTAAAAAAACTATCAAAAAGATTGTACAAAGATAAAATTGATTTTGGCAGAATTATTCATAATACAACTATACGAAATGAGCTTATACGATTTTTAGAAAGTAGAAATGAATTTCTTACTCTATCATGGAAAATCAGAGGCACGGCAAATTCGATAGGAACTGATAATAAACTTCAGATAATGATATACAACAAGGACAATGAATATAAAAAGTTAAAACAGAAAATTACTGATCAAAAAAATGTTGATATAAATAAAACATCACTTATTGACTTCTATCAGGAAAAATCAGAAGACGAATTTAATTCTGATCTTGGAATGCATTATCTGTCATATATGCAGGAAGCCTGTAAAGAACAACAGATCTTTTTTGATTCACATATGGATCAAATAACCGATACAGATCTAAACATAATAACACTGTCTCTTTTGTTTCAGTAGGGACATTATACCGCCTTCAGAATCAGTAAGGTCTGATCATCATGCTGCCTGGAATCACCGACAAAAGTTTTAAGATCTGTTCTTAAAGAGTCAATTATTTTTGCTGGTTTCATTCTGGCTTCATTCTTTAATACGCGCTGAAGAGAAAACTGGGAATACTCTTTATGAATTCTGTTCCTTGCTTCTGTAATTCCATCAGTATAGAGGGCAAGAATATCATCCTTTTCAAGAGTAATAATTTTTTGTTCATATTTAACAGAACTCTCAATTCCAATAGGAAGTCCCGGTGTATCTATTTCAAGAAAAGTTCCCGATTTACTTCGATAATGTAGAAGTGGTGCATGAGCAGCATTTGAATATGCCAACTCCTTTTTTGATTCATCATAAATAATAAAACTCATTGTAGCAAACTGATCGGCTTCAGTTCTGCCTATAATAGCTTTGTTTAGTATAGTCAGTATTTGAGCTGCATCCCTTCTGGGAGAAGCAGCCAGCCTGATAATAGTTCTAATCATTATCATAAGCAAAGAGGCCGGAACTCCTTTACCTACAACATCACATATAATTATTGCTGATTTATCCTTATCCAATCTAAAAAAATCATAATAATCACCACTTACACCTCTTGCAGCCTCTGTAAAAGCTGCAAAAGATAAACCTTTTGTATCCGGAATAGTTCCCGGCAGCAGATTCTTTTGGATATCCGCTGCAATTCGTATTTCCCTATGGAGTTCACTCTTCTCAATCAGATCATGGTAATTATATATATTATCAATAGTTAATGCCGCATAATCACTAAAGGTTCTAATATGATTAAAATCAATATCTGTAAATTTTTCTCCTGGTCTGTTTTTCGAAAGTACCAATGTACCAAGAACTCTACCTCCAATAATAAGTGGAACAACCATGATAGAGCTGATAAACAGAAGAGATCCTTCTTTCTGATTTTGTTCCATATCTTCTTCAGTCAGAACATCTCTAATAAAAAAATTACCCCCTGTTTCAACTGCTTTGCCAATAATAGTTTCACCTGTCAAAATTGGTGTATTTAAAACCAGTTCAACCAGCTTATCCATATTATTGGCATACTCAGGGGGAACATAAAAAAGAGGAGGTAGCAAGCCAATAGCTATATTCTGTTTAATCATTGAATCATCATTTTCATCAACTAAAAATACTGATCCTGCATCTGCAGTTGTATTTTTAACGGCAGAGTCAATTACTATTTCAAGAACTCTGTCAAGGTTACTCTCTATAGAGATAGACCCGCTGATTTCAAGCATAAAATCCAGTACAGATTCCAGTTTTTCCCAAAGTTCATTTTTAAAAACATTGTAATGATTTGAAAAATTTTCGAACTCATCTCCGGATTTTATATCTAATTCCCTTGAAAAATCACCCATTGATAAGGATTGAATTGCATCTCGAATCTGAATAATACGCGATCCCATTCGTCTGGAAAAAATAGTTATAATCAGAATACTGAATATAACAGTAATTATAGAAATACTAACCGCCAATATCATACTACGGGTAATAGATTTCGAAGTGTACTCACTAAGTAACACCAATTCATTTTCCAGATCTGTTATAAAAGTATAGGTATTAATACCCACAAATCTAAGACTTCCTTCAAGCTGAAAAATTTCCTTTAAAAAATCATTATCAAAATCTCCATCATCTACCATTTTATAACGAATTCTTATTAACTCACTGCTTCCCTCTGACTCAGAATAGGGGTTAACAATAATCCTGTCCATTTGACTAAAAAGAGAAAGAAAAGAGGTTTCATATATATCTATCCACCTTTCAGTAAGTTTGGATAATATTAAAGCATCTTTTTCAGGAATAACTTTTTGTATTGATTTATCTCTGAATTGATTAAAGAGAATACCAAAACTATTTACAGAATCAATAATATCAGATTTTTGATCAAAAAGATCAACATTTGAAACCATAACCCTATCAAGCCTGGATTTAATCTGCTCTACCCCTGCAAGAACCTTTTCTGAATGTATTTGAAAGTTTTTCTGTTTAATAATTGATTGGGAATAGAAAAAAATTACTGAGAGAGCTATAATAAATCCAGTTACAGCTGCCAGCTGCAGGAGTACAAGTTTTGGCCGTATATTCATACCTGGATAATAACACAGGAGGGTAGAAAAGGGAAGAAAGAAGACGGGAGACGGGAGAACGGAAGATTTTAAAATATTTTATAACTTTCAGTCATTCGGTCTCCAGTTCTCCCTTTTCTTTGGTTCCTGAGCTTGTCGAAGGGCAGCCTAAACAGCTAAATCCTAATACTCCGGAAACACCATTTCTTCCATATATTTCATATTAAAGTAGCTGTCACT
>DAOWEB010000336.1 GCA_030638735.1 Spirochaetaceae bacterium | reverse complement strand
TAACAGGCAGTTATTACAGATTACACAAAAATCTAAAAATTGGAGCATTTTACCTCCTGCAGGGAGGAGTCAGACATGATGATGACTGGGTAGCTTTAAACCCCGGATGGGAATGGAATGATTCGGTAACCAGAATTGAAAATAGTTTAATTTTTGATGTAACCCCTCGTTTTATCATACCTTATATACTTAACAGACAAGCAGTAGGCTCTTTTAAAATTCGCTATCAGTATAATTTTTTTAACAACCATCAAACTCTTTTACTCAAACCAGGTTTCAGTTATTTCTATTTAATTGATCGAAAACCCGTATGGAATGCAAGTCTGGCATATTCATTTTATATCCCATTAAATTTCAGTGAATCTTTTTTATATGAACATGGACCCTATATTAATTTCATTTTTCATATAAATAAACTATTAAAGCTCGAAGCAAGAACCAACTACCATTTTAAAACCTGGACAACCAGTAAAGACAGTCTTTCAGCAGGTGATAGCTATAGTGTTGAAGAAAATGGGATAAGTCTTGGTTTTGGTATTATTATCACACCTTAAATCTTTTGGCACTGTATCACATTTTCTACTTAATAATACTTCTTCTCTAATGTATTAACTATAAACTGGTGCAAAAAGCCTTAGGATGCATAGGCGAGCAGTGAGCTTGCGAACGACCAGCCAAAAACAGATCTATTTCATAGACATCGCAAAAGCCTACTTAGATTATCATTATATCTTTTTCTCCGGTTTTGATGTATTCTATAAGCAGGCTGGTCGGAAGCAAGCTTCCTGCTCGCCAATGCATACATTGGAGAAAAAGATGATAAATAATATTAAAATTATTGTCCTCATCCTTATTACAACAAATTTTCTAAATATTTTTGCCGATGATGGAAGCTGGAATAAATCCTTTACAATCGAGGGTGGAAGCATCTATTCTGAGGATGATAATACAGATATTGAACTAATAAAAGAAATTCTAATATTTAATGGAGAATATACAAAGGCAGTTTTCCAGTTTAAAAACACATCCAGTAAAGCTGTTACAACAGAATGTGGATTTCCTGTTCAGTATAGAATTGAGACCTATCTAAACCAGGACCACCTTGAAATACCTGTCTCCCCATATGGATATGATCAGGAAATACCTGCTCTTAATTATTTTGAAACCCGGCCTCTTGAAAATACCGGATCTGAAGATGATTTCATAGGAGCATATCCGGAAATCATACCTATTACTGATTTCAACAATATCAGGGAGTATATAAGTCTCAATAAAATCCCAAAAGATCTGAAATTTCGTATACTTCAGAACAATAAAGAAGTAAATATCGAAAAAATATTGCTGGAACGTCATGCAGATAAAAAAGGAGCATGGTTAACCTTCCACTTCAACCATCAACTCAGGTTCAAACCTGGAGAAATATCTGTAGTAACAGTTGAATACACCAATGATCTTTATCACGGAAGTGATGGAATGAGTAATGCCTTCCTGTGGAACTATGTAATAGGCACTGGAGGAACATGGAAGGGTACAATTGGTGAATTTTATCTCCTTAAACCCAAAGACTGGCAGGGAGAGCTTCCTATGCTGGATCTTATTTGGGGAAATTCTGAAGTTCAATTATACAAGTCAAATAATTATGAACCCCATAGAGATGACATGTTCACTCTTAGAGGATATTCAGTAGATTACATGGAACAGTATGAATATTTAGAAAATGAACTACCCCAATTAAAGAAAATGTGGAACAGTAGATCAATACTTACAACCCAGCCTGTGGATGCTGTTCAGGAATTTGTTACAGATATTACTGCATCTTCATTCCTGCCTGATAATCTATCGGTTTTTACAAATAGAGGAGTTATCTTAAAAGCAGACTTCTCCCCTGCTGCTGCATTTGACGGTTTGACAGAAACTGCCTGGTGTGAAAACGCAGAAAGGGACGGAATAGGAGAAACCCTGGAGTTTACGCTTACAGAAAAAGTATGGGGAATTACTTTAAGAAATGGTTTTACAAGAATGCCTGTGCAGGACTGGCTTTTTGAAGGGGATTATTTTGAATCACAGGTTAGAGATGATTCGAAGGGACTTAAGGATTATTTTACTCAAAATAACCGGATAAGCACCTTATCCATTGCATCAATAGAAGGATCGGTTCTCTATACTCTGGAATTATCAGATAAAAGAGACCCTCAGACTTTTACAGGTATTAATCTTGATCCTGGTACTTATGTTCTTATTATTGAAGAGGTATACAGAGGGACAAAATGGAGGGATACCTGCCTTGGGGAAGTTGCATTTCTTGAAGCAGAAAGCAATCCTATTATAAGCCTTTTTGCCTCAGATCCATTTTTTATAAAAGCTTTGGAGTGGACCAGTTTTAAATAAGCCTCCTGCATATCAATAATAAAGCGCTCTCAACTTTATCCGGAGTAGATATCACTTAGAACCTCTCTACCTCCTTTTTTTCTAATCCAGTTAATAACATTCAATACAGGTTTCTTTTTTACCACAGCAATTTCAAGCTTTCTCTTACCTGGAAAATTCATTAGCATTAGTCCAGCTGTAATTGTTAAAAACCCCTGGCCTGGCGTAAAAATAAAAATTATCTCAACAATCAGTATAATAAAACCAAGAAAATTTTTTAGAACTACAACAATAATATTAAAAGGAAATATATAAGCTTGTATTATTGAATGACGTTTTTTAGCTGAAAAATAATCAGTAGGAAGTGAAATAATTACTATTGGTACAATAATAATAACTACTGGAATAAAAATAACAGAAACTGCTGCTATCCACCAGTATTGATTCATAACTTGTATTATCTCGACCAGTTTCTCAATCATTATTCTATTATACTATATAGAATTACTATTTATTTCAATTAATCATCATACAATATTTTTGCTTTTTTTATTTTTAAAATATGCTACAATCCCCGAATGAAAAGCCGTGTTGTTTACAGTATAGACATCTCTACAACTAACCACCTTGTTATGGTAACAGCAAAAGGTATTTATAAATTAAATGAAATTAAAGATCTAATTCATACAGTAATTAAAGATCCGGAATATAAACCTGAGTATAATTCAATAATAGATATTAGGGATGTAAAATATACACTTACGGTAAGTGAAATTTTTTCTATATCAGATTTTATTTTGTCTTTTAAGCATTATTTCAAAGGTAAAACTGCAATTATTGCAAAAGGTGAAATTCTAATAAATATGTTTAAATTATCAACTATGTTTATATCTAAACATGGTCTTCAAACAAATATTTTCCTTAATTATGAAGAAGCAATTAAATGGCTGGAAGACCCTGATTCCATAAAATTACACTAACTAAGAAGTATATTAATTATTCCTTATATATATAGTTCCCAATGCATTGTCATCGGTTATTACATAAGTTTTTGCATTCCCAAGTATTTTACCCATTGAACTTACCCAAAGATGGTAATTAAATATACCAGCTCTTTCCTGTAATTCTTTCTCCAGATCTATAAAAGCAGCATAATCAGAAGAGGCAGTATTCCTGATTCGTTCTGCATCGATCCTGGCAATATCTACAATCTGTCTCGCTTCAGATCCTGCCTGTGCAAGAATCTCATTGGATCGGTTTTTTGCCTCTTCTATTCTTTTACCACGATCAACTTCAGCACTTTTTACATCCCGGAATGAATCTTCTACAGCACCTTCAGGAACCATCACATCTTTAAAGAATAATGACTGTATAGTTACTCCAATTTTATAAACATCAACTATTTCCTGTAATTCTTTTGCCATCTGGAATTCCATTAGAGTATCCCTTAGTAAAAGTCTATCGATAGATGAACTGGCAATATGAAAATTCAAAACTCTTTCAGCTTCTAATGCTATAAGAGAATCCGGATCCTGACAACTGAATAAATAATCCCATGGAGATATAACCCTATACTGAACTGTCATAAGGACATCGATTATATTATTATCTCCTGTCATAAACTGTTTTGAAAATTTACGGGAATCCAAATATAAAATAGACGGAGAGCCTTCAAAATAATCCATTATTTTAAACTGAAGATCATCGGAAAGCTGTCCCTTAAAACCTGTACGGGCCTGGCCAATTTCAATAATTCTCAGCTTCTTTATGTTAACACGATACAACTTACCAATAGGCCATGGTAAACGATAGTGGATTCCCGGTTCAATTTTTTCATCTGTTACACGACCAAAAACTGTTACAATCCCAGCCTCTTCATGTGAAATAGAATAAATACCTGAAAGCCCCCAGGCACAAATTAATAAAATAATTATACCGGAAACAAACCTTTTTGAATCTTTTAATACACGCTTTAAATCGTTCATTCACCAAGCCCAAGAAGATCACTATCCATTTCTAAAAGCTGAAGAAGTTTATTTTCTGTGGAAAGTATAAAAGTACTGTTCTGTTCGAATATTTTCTCATATGCCCGAAGCAGATTCCAAAAACGATAGAATTTTTCATTTGTTTTAAAAGCATCTGAATAAATAGCCGCTGCTTCCGCTTCTGCTGCTGCAATCATTACAGCTGCCTCCAAACGAGCCTGGGACAACATTATCTGTTTTGTACTATCGGTTTCAGAAATAATTATTTTGGCTTGTTCCTCACCTTCAGCTCTATATCTGTGAGCAATACGCTCTCTTTCAGCCACCATTCTCTCAAATACTTTTCTTTTATTCTGTTCCGGTAAAATAATTCGTTTTATATCAACAGATATAATAGAAATTCCATAATTACTGGCAAAATCAGGAATAGATGCTTCTGTAATTTTTTTTGATATTTCATCTATTTGAACTTCCTCACTATTAGTTGAAAGGAAAGCCTGAAGCTGATATTGTCCTACTGTATTGTAAATGAAAGATCGCATATTATCACTTAGCCTATTCTCAGCTGAGGAATCAGTTTTAAGTGTTTCAAAATATTTAACAGGATCGTTTATTTCCCAGATAATATAATAACCTATGGTTATATTTTTCAGAACATTAGTTTCATCAGGAATAAATACTTCTAAAGCTACAGGAGAAAATATACGTATTTTATTATCTATTCGATAAATATTCTGAATAGGATATGGGAGTTTAACATTTAATCCCGCTTCAGATATTACTCTTTCCACCCGGCCAAATTCAGTAATTATTGCATAAGAGTCCGCTTTTACGGTAAAAAAAAAGGAACCAAGAATCAAGATCACTGCAGAAATTAAAGCTGCAATTATTAATAGTTTTTTCATTTAATCAAATAACTCCCTTCACTTAAATCGAGACGGACTTTCCCATCTGAAATATCCTTAAAAAAAACAATTTTTCTTTTATCTGATAACAAATTCATCCAACTCCCAAGCACAGTTCTTAGAACCACCTCGTCAGGATTTTCCTTATATGCTTTTTCCAGTTCATTATAAAGCAAAATTTCCTGATTAGCTTTTAATATAATAGTTTTTGATTTTGAACGTGCATTAGCTTCTATCTCCTTTACCAAACCCCTGGCATAAGGAAGTTGGGTTTCTCTATAAGCCTCTGCATTATATATTTGTATTTTATAATACTCTTCATCATCAAAAACATTTCTATATCTACCAGCTGTTTCTTCCGGAGGGTGAAGGTCAAAAAGAACAATATTTTCTACTTTTATTCCACATTTGTACTTATTCAACTCACTCTGAAGAATATTCTGAATATTGTTTTCAATATTCTCTCTCCTTGTGAGCATTGAACTGAAAATATCATGTTTACCAAATTCTCTTCTTATAAGTGCACCTGTTAATTCTCTCATTAAAAGCTCTGGCTCTTTATTAGTAAGAATGAAATTAAGAGTATTTGATATTACATAGTCTATGTTTAAACTAACATGTATAAGATTTCCATCCCCTGTTAAAACCTCAGATTCTTCACTGAAATTACTATAGGCATTTGATATATGTATTGTTTCCCATTGATGAATTAGTATATCTGAAAGATCATCTTCCTCTAATCGATAGCCTATTCTCATAGTTCGAACAGAAGAACTATCTATAACAACAAGTTCTGTTACAGGGAAGGCAGGATCAAAAAATAACCCCGGTTCAATATTTTCATTTATAACTTTTCCAAATAAGAAAAGAACTCCCCTTTGATTAGTATCAATAACAGTAAAACTGAAAAAAGTGTAGATAATTACAATAAAACATATGATCCATGTAAAAACCAGTTTTTTCTTTTTTTCAGCATAAGTAACAATATTGACAATAAAAATGTGAACTTTTTTTATTAGAGGTAATCTAAAGTTTACAGGAAGACCTTCCTCTTTATCAAAAAATACCCTTAATGCACCAATCAGCATTTCCAGTCCCTGATAAAAAATAATAAAAAACAGCCCGAATGCAGCTAATTTGTCCAGATCCAGACCTATAAGACTTCCCAGGAGGGCTATAAAGACACCAATGGAAGAAAGCATATCTGCCCTGGTATGATGACTGTCTGCTACAATAGATTGAGATTTCTCCTCAGTTCCAATTAGGTTTTTATATTTAAAAAGGATATATGTAAGAATAATAAGAACACCCTGTCCAGCTATAGCGACAGGCAGCATTGTAACTTCAACACGATCCCTGAACCAAAGCTGGAAGAAGAAACCGACTGCAATACCAATAATAAAAAAGCTTATTATGAGTGTTACAATACTCTCAATTTTCCTTATTTTTTTCTTTTTATCACTGGCAAGCTTTTTGTTAAATAAGTAACCTGTTAGTACTATTAAGGAAACAAGCAGATCCGTAAAAGAATGGAACCCATCGGCACCAATTGCAAGGGAACCGGTAAAAAAAGAAAGTATAACTTTTGAAGCTGCCAGAAACAGATTACCAATTATGGCAACAATTATTACATGTAGTTTTCTATTCATAATTCAAGATGACCAATTATTAAAATAAATACCCGCCCGTTAAGGGCGGGTTGGAAATTACTAACGAGCTTCAGAATTTAAAGCTAATTGATTTTCGATTGCTCTGGTGGCAAGAGCCGCAGGAACAAGTTTCCAGTTAGATTCAACATCTTCCGATCCCCATGAACCTTTGTATTCAAGATATTCAACCATAAGATCTCTCATTGGTTTGGAAGACTTATAGGTAGTTTTACTATTGATTATACCATCTGTAATAAGACCGGCAGCTTTAAGATGTCCACCACCGCCATTATAACGATAATCGTTAAGAGTTACGGCATAAACCTTATTTAAATCAAAGGTCGATCCATCAAGATTTTTCATGTTAACTATTCTACTCCCTGCTCCCATAGTCAGATCTATATCATATAGAAAACCCTGGGCCATATCGTAGTTATAACCGCGAATATCCTGGTTAATCAGAGAAGTACTGTCCACATTACCGTCATTAATTACATTGAAAAAATTAGCTGAGTATTCAAGATATGCCTTAATTTGTGCACCTGTCATTTCAAGGGCAGTGAGAAAGTTTTCATAGATGTAGATACCGGCAACATTTCCAACAGTTATTTCACCCTCAGGAATTGTCAGATTAGGATTAAATGCAGCTGCAATACTTATATCTGCTCCACTAAAATGGATCTGTGTATCCTGAATAAGATCCACAATTGCAGTTTCTTCATAATAGGATCTTAAAGAAGTAAGATCTGCAGTAGCATTGGCAACAGGAGTATTAGCATATTCCATAGCACCATTTATATATCCAGCCATATGTTTCATAATTGCAGGATCTTCGGCAACATTTTCCATAGTATATGTTGCAATTGAAACATCATTAACAACCCAGTCACTTCCTTCACCCTTTACTGAAATGCTTATATGACCAAGTCTTTCGCCCCAGTTTTTAGCCTGAACAAATTTAACACCATTTACAACGTTGTTTCTATCGTCCCGGTATTCGGTATTCTTTTCATCATCAATCTGCTGATGAGAGTGTGCTGTAATAATAACATCAATTCCATCAGGACCACCACCAATCGCCTCTGCAACCAATGCAGAAGCATTTGGTGCCGGAACACCTGCAGCTTCAGCATTTGCAATACCATATGCTTCGTTCATACCGGAATGGAAAAGACCAACAACAACATCACACTTCTCTACATCTCTCAGAATAGCTACATACTTTTCAGCTGTTTTAACCATATCAAGAAATACATGATCTTCATGAGTTGAATCTGCAAGCCACATTGGAATACCAGGTGTAGTTAATCCAAGAATTCCCATTCTCACACCATTAACTTCTTTAATCATATATGGTTTATAATATGGTTTATCCTGATCATCTTCCCAAACAGCATTTGCACTTAAAACAGGAATACCTGCTTCTGCCATTTCATTGGCAATTTTAAGCATAACTTCGTTACCCTGTTCTACTTCATGATTTCCAACAGACCATGCTTCGTAACCCATTTCAGAAAAAATCGCAGTCATAGGATTAAGCATATCTGTTTCGATAAAATTGTAGTAATAGGAAAGAATTGTTCCCTGAACACTGTCACCACAGGATACAAGCATAGAATTATCATTTTCTGTGGATAATTTCTTATACAAAGTTGAAACTCTTGCAAGACCGCTTGGTCTTGGATTGCCACGGGACATTCTT
>DAOWEB010000190.1 GCA_030638735.1 Spirochaetaceae bacterium | reverse complement strand
CTTTCCGGTGGTAATCAGCAGCGTGTTGTTCTTGCAAAGTGGGTTGCGACAGAACCAAAACTCCTTATTCTGGACGGTCCTACTGTAGGTATTGATGTAGCTGCAAAGGGAAGTATTCATGAATCAATAAAGCAGTTAGCTGCAGAAGGAATGGGTGTGATAATTATATCAGATGAAGTTCCTGAAGTACTTAACAGCTGTCATAGAGTTATTGTCATGAATAGAGGAAGAATAAACTTTGAATTTATTACAGCTGAAGCAACAGAAAAAGAGATTCTTGATAGTCTGGAAAGGAGTGTAAAATGAAAAAAATGTTTCAGTATCATGAAACTTACTTAGTTCTGATAATACTAATACTCTCCATTATTATAACCTCAATAAATTCTAATTTTATGACAGCAGAAAATATGTTCGATATGCTTAAGAGTAATTCCTTTATTGGCATTATGGCAATTGGTATGCTTCTGGTTCTTGTATCCGGGGGAATAGATATCTCATTTGCTGCTATTGCAACTGTTGGTCAATATGTTATGGCTCTTTATATTATACGTTTTGGCGGAAATATTTTTACAGCTTTGGCAATTTCGGTGGTTATTGGAACTCTTCTGGGAATGATTAACGGTTTATTTGTCTATTATTTCCGGATCTCTTCTATAATTACAACCATAGCAACTATGAATATCTATTATGGTTTTTTAATTGTGTTTACAGGAGGGAAATGGATCTATTCTCTCCCCGACTGGTTTAGAAAATTTGCAGAAATAAGACTTCTTACTTTTTACAACAGCAACGGTATTCCTTATGGGTTATCTGTAGTTACTTTTATATGGATTATTGTGGTTATAAGTGCTGTAGTAATTCTTAAATATACTATTCTTGGACGAAGTATATATGCTCTTGGAGGTGACAGAAAGTCCTCCTTAAGGGTTGGTTTTAATATCTTTCTTACAGAAACGTTTGTTTATTCATTTATGGGCTTCCTTGCGGGTATTGCAGGAGTCGTACAGGCTCTTCTTGTTCAAACAGTTGCCCCTAATTCACTTGTAGGAAAGGAGCTGGATGTAATTGCTGCTGTCGTTCTTGGGGGAGCTAGTTTAGCTGGTGGAAAGGGGAGCGTCTTCGGTGCAATATTAGGAGTAGCTCTGCTTGCTATTCTCAGGAACGGAATGACCCTTATGGCAGTTCCGGCAGTCTGGTTCCAGTTTTTAGTAGGTGTAGTAATTCTTGTAAGTATTGGATTCAGTTCATATCAGAGTAAGATAAAATCCAGAAAAACTTCTGTAATTGATATACTGGAGGAAGCTTGCTCATGATAAAATTAAAAATATCTATGGACAGTGAAATGAAGGTTCTAAGTCTTATTCTTGCTGGAGTTATTCTTCTTATGTCGATATTGAGTCCTGGACATTTTCTTAGAATTGAAACTTTTCAGGGAATGGCATTCCAGCTTCCGGAACTTGGTCTGTTATCCCTTGCTATGATGATCTCTATGCTTACTGGTGGTATTAATCTTTCCATAATTGCAACTACCAATATATCTGCAATTACTGCTGCTCTTATTCTTACTACATGGATTGTTCCGGAAGCTCCTGCAAGTGCTGATATTTGGATAATAATGATATCGATAATTGCTGCCCTTGGAGTATCTGTTTTAGTTGGATTATTTAACGGTATCCTAATATCGGTAATAAATATTCCTCCAATACTGGCAACTCTTGGAACCATGAAGCTTCTGCAGGGACTTGCCTTTATTATAACAAGAGGTTATGTGATTTCAGGAATGCCGGACTTTATAAGATTTATTGGAAATGGGAAGGTTCTAGGAATTCCAATGCCCCTGATCATATTCGCATTATGTGCTTTTCTAATGGCATCCTATTTGAATCATACTTCAACAGGATTTAATATCTATATGTTTGGTTCCAATTCCATTGCTACACTTTTTTCCGGGGTTAACAATGGAAAGGTTATCATAAGGACATATATGATATCCGGACTTTTCAGTGGAGTTGCTGCAATAATTATGATGTCCAGATTTAACTCTGCAAAAGCTGGATATGGTGAATCCTACCTATTGGTTACAATTCTGGCAGCTGTACTCGGAGGAGTAAAAAGCGAAGGGGGTTTTGGCCGTGTGAAAGGGCTTGTTCTGTCTCTTATTATTCTGCAGGTAATGTCTCTCGGACTAAACCTTGTCGGTGTAAGTGCTTTTCTAACTGTTGCTTTCTGGGGATTGATAATGATAGGTGCAATGATAAGTCATTTTGTAATTGAACAGAGAGGGCTTTTAAAGCTTAGTGTGGAGAAAGCCGGGTAAGGAATTTTACTGGAGGGTGATGTATTGGAAAACAAAAAAAACTATGTTGCTTTTGATTGCGGAAACTCTTCTGTCCGGGTTTTGTCCGGTCTGTTTGATGGAGAAAAGATAGAAACAAAACTAATTCATCAGGTTCCTAACGAGGCAATTAATGTTAATGGTATATTCTACTGGGATATTCTTTATATTTTCCGGGAATTACAGATTGGCCTTCAAAAAGCATTTATTAAATATGGACCTGTTGAATCTGTAGGTATATCTACATGGGGAATAGATTTTGGACTTTTAGGTAAGTCCGGACAACTTCTTGGTAATCCTTTATGTTATCGAAATGATTTTGGCGAAAAGGTTCTTAATAATCTTAGTAAAGATGAAAAGGATAAAATATTTAAAGCTACAGGTATTCTTGATCACCCTATGAATTCTCTCTATCAGCTTCTTGGGATAAAAGAATACCTGCCTGAATATTATAAAGAAGCTGAAAAATTTCTGTTAATTCCAGATTTACTTGCATGGCTTTTTACAGGAGTAATTTGTGGTGAACCCACTATTGCAAGTACCACACAAATACTAAATATGAGAAACTGGTCATACTCATCAGAAGTTATTGATCATTTTCAGCTTAATAAATCTCTCCTTCCTTCTCTGACAAAACATGGAGAGGTTTACGGTGAATTGAAGTATAATATTGCGGATTCATTGAAGATAAATGTATGTCCTTTTGTAAGTATCCCTTCTCATGATACTGCATCTGCTGTTGTTTCGGTTCCTGCGATGAGTGATGATTTTCTTTTTATCTCTTCCGGAACGTGGTCATTGATTGGTACTGAGTTGAAAGAGCCAATTATTAATGATGATGTATACAGAGAGGGTTTTGCAAACGAAGGTGGCGCACTTGGCACAATAACCTTTTTAAAAAATTCGACTGGTATGCATATTCTTCAGAATATTAAAAGAGTTATGGAGAAAGAGGGAGAAAAATATTCCTGGGATGAACTTGTAAAAATGGCTGACAGCTGTAAAGGTATAATTCCTGTTTTTGATCCTAATGATAAGAGCTTTTATAATCCTCAGGATATGCCTGTTGCTATATGTGACTATACTGGTAAAGAACTTTCCATAGAAGAGGTTCTGGCTTCAGCGTATATATCTCTTGCATGCAGTTATAAACGGAGTATAGAGAAAATAGAAAACCTGTCGGACAAGCAATACAATGTTATTCATATTGTCGGAGGGGGCTGTAGAAATGATTATCTTAATCAAATTACCTCTGACATATCTGGAAAGATTGTAATTGCCGGACCTGAAGAAGCTACTTCTTTTGGCAATATTGGTATTCAGTTAAAAAAGGATCAGCAGGATCTTACTCTGCCTCAGATAAGACATATTCTAAAAAAATCAATTTCTACAAGATCTTTTAATCCTGCAAAGGATCAACACTTATTAATTAAAATGGAAACTTACTATGAAAAATATAAAGAGCTGTTCTAATCAGCAAAGGGGTGATATTCGTGAATACAAGTGAAATTTTAGTGGACAGATCCGGAGCTGTAGGATTGATAACATTGAACAGACCGGACGAGATGAATACTTTTACCCGAATGTTTGCAGAGAAATTGAGCAGTGCTCTTATAGATTTTGATGAAGATGATGAGATACGTGTTGTTATTATTAAGGCAGAAGGAAAAAACTTTTCAGCCGGAATATCTTTGGATTCGTTTAAAGATAAGGACCACCGGGAATATCG
>DAOWEB010000338.1 GCA_030638735.1 Spirochaetaceae bacterium | reverse complement strand
TAATGTTCCATTCCAGTCCCAGATAACATATTTCACAATCTTCTTTCCTTTCTCGCATGAGCCCATGGACAGGCGATTCTTTTAAAACAATTTTGAAAGGTATTGAATACAACTACTAAATATCAGTAAGATTCAATAGAAGAGACAGCATTACTGATGGATCTGTAATAATCAATTATAAATTAAAGTATAACATGCTCAAAGAAGATTATCGACTTTAAAACTCAATCCAATATCTTTGAATTAATTCACCATCATTATGAACTTCGTTCTCTAAAATTCCCCCACAAGATTTTATAATTTTAATAGAAGCTATATTATTTGCGTCACATGTGAGCAAAACTTTTCTAATATAAAATTTTGTACATTCTTTAAGTGCAAGTTTCAATATTTCCCCGGCATATCCTTTTCTCCTCTCAGATTTCCGTACGCTATAACCAATATGACCTCCAAAATTATATAAATAATCATTTAATGTATGCCTGATGTTTAGCATACCCACTAATTTATCATCAACCTCTCTTATTACCAAAAATACGCTTGCAGTTACTTCAGTTTGTTTGGTACTTTCTTTTTCATTATCAGATATAAACTTTATCCAATCTTCATATACATCATATTGTCGTAAATATGATGCCCCTGCTAAATTGTCACCATTCTCAATAAATTCATTCCGATATTCTAAAATCTGTTTTTTATATTCGATTGATGGTCTTATTAATCTCATAACACCTCCCTGATTTATCATTTCTTCTCTTGATAATCACACAACCATTTTTAACAATTTTTATTTAAATCAAAAAAAACTCTTCAAGAATCAGATCACCCACAGCTCCATTTCGGGTTCGGTGTTAATTATATAAAGCACCTGGTTATATTGTTGCACATATTCTAAATCTTACTAAGGTTTTTACTTGTATAAAGTTTTTTCCAATTTTTTTTAGTTTATAAAATGACAAAAACGGGAATTCCTCCTATTGAGCAAATCAAAAATATAATCATAATCTATACCTATTAATAGGAGATTATCTTGAAAACAGCAACAAACGACAGCAGAAGCGGTAATAGTTCAGAATCTATTAAACAGGGATTCCTTGAACATCTTAAGTACACACTTGGAGTCGATGAATATACAACAACAAATCACGATCGCTTTATGGCATTATCATATACAATCAGAGACAGGCTGATAAATCAATGGATTAAAACACAACAGACCCATCATAATAAAAATACAAAAAGAGCCTATTACCTTTCCCTGGAATTCTTAATGGGAAGAGCCATGGGAAACAATATTATAAACATGCAGCTGGAAGATAATGTATCAGAAGCTTTAACCGAACTTGGATACAATCTGGAAGAGCTGGAAGACCAGGAATCTGATGCAGGACTGGGAAACGGAGGACTGGGAAGACTTGCAGCCTGTTTTCTTGATTCTATGGCAACCATGAATCTACCCTCTTTTGGTTATGGAATAAGATATGACTATGGTATTTTTAAACAGAAAATTGATAACGGATACCAGACTGAACAACCTGACGACTGGTTAAGAAACGGCAATCCATGGGAAATTGAGCGTCCAGATGTTAATGTAAAAGTCTCTTTTGGAGGCAGAGTTGAGTCTTTTCACGAAAAAGGAAAAACCATTTACAGATGGATAGATACAAATGATGTAATTGGAGTTGCATATGATATGCCTATAGCAGGATATGGCGGAAAAACTATTAATACCCTAAGGCTATGGAGTGCCAGAGCTGCAGAAGAATTTGATTTTCAGGATTTTAATGATGGGGACTATGTAGAAGCAGTAAGTGCAAAAGTACAGGCCGAAAACCTGACAAAGGTTCTTTATCCCAATGACACACTTTATCTCGGAAAAGAATTACGACTAAAACAACAGTATTTTTTTGTCGCATGCTCTCTTAACGATATTTTACGACGTTTTAGAAAATCAGGAGCTCCCTGGAAGAAATTCCCTGACTATGCAGCCATCCAGCTGAATGATACACATCCTTCTATAGCAATACCTGAACTCATGAGACTTCTCATGGATGAAGAAAATCTATCATGGGATAAGGCATGGAAGATAACAGAATCTGTTATGGGATATACTAATCATACTTTAATGCCCGAAGCTCTTGAAAAATGGCCGGAACCAATGCTTGCAAAACTGCTCCCCAGACATCTTCAAATAATATTTGAGATAAACCGCAGGTTTTTAAACAAAGCTATAACTTTTTTTCCTGATGATATGGATAAGATAAGAGAAATAAGTATTGTAGAAGAAGGAAACCCAAAACAGATTAGAATGGCTAATTTATGTATTACAGGCTCCCATTCAACCAATGGAGTAGCAGCACTTCATACAGAACTCCTAAAAAGCAGACTGGTCCCCTCTTTTGCAAAAATATTCCCAGGACGTTTTAATAATAAAACAAATGGAATTACCCAGAGAAGGTGGCTTCTTCATGCAAACCCTGCTCTTGCAGATCTTATTACAGAAACCATTGGAGATAGCTGGATTACAGATTTTGCACAACTGAGAAAACTTGAGGTCTGGGCAGAAGATAAAATGTTCAGAGAAAAGTTCCAGAAAACTAAAATTCTTGCAAAACAGCGACTATCTGAATGTGTAGAAAAAAAATACGGAATAAAACTTAATACCCAGGCATTTTATAATGTACAGATTAAAAGAATGCATGAATATAAAAGACAGTTACTTAATGTTATGCAGATAATTATGCTTTATAACAGAATAAGAAAAGGTAATCCAAATGATTATTTCCCCCGGATTTCAATATTTGCAGGGAAGTCCGCTCCTGGATACGATATTGCCAAGCTTATTATCAAGCTTATAAACAATGTCTCCGGTGTTATAAACAGTGACGAGTCCATAAATGGTAAAATTGAAGTATATTTTTTACCAGACTACAAAGTATCACTGGCAGAAAAAATTATACCTGCTACAGACCTGTCGGAACAAATATCTACAGCTGGAACAGAGGCTTCAGGAACAGGAAACATGAAATTTATGTGTAATGGTGCAATTACCATAGGAACTATGGATGGCGCCAATGTAGAAATTGTTCAGGAAGCAGGTATTGAAAATGAGTTTATATTTGGACTAAGTTCAGAGGAAGTTGCAGAATTAAAACCTAAATATAATCCAATGGATTACTACCTGAAAGACAAAGAAATTAAAGAAGCACTGGATATGATTTTTAACGATTATTTCAGTTTTTCTGAACCGGGAATTTTTGAACCAATCCGTAAAATGCTTATGGAAGAAGGTGATAAATATATGCATTTGGCAGATCTTAGGTCTTACGATGATGCCCACCAAAAAGCTGCATTAGTATACGAAAACAGGGATGAATGGAACAGAAAAGCCATAATAAACATTGCTTCTTCCGGAAAATTCTCTTCTGACAGGACCATTGCCGAATATGCAAAGGATATATGGGGTTTAAAACCATGTCCTGTGGAATAAACACGTTTTTCACGTAAGGAGCAGGCATGCAAAGGTTGCATTGCCGAGCAGTAACGAAGTTACGACCAGGCCTGTTCCCTACGTGAAAAACGGTAGAAACCATGGTTCCAGTGTTGTAAAAATCAATATTATTAGCAAAGCTGGTAAAAAATTGGCCGTTTTTATTTTTTTCAGACCTAACAGATTAATTCCTATCATAAGCACAAGGATACCACCCAGACCGGACAGCTCGGTCAAACCACTCTCACCTATCATAGGACCAACCCATGTAGCAAGGAGTGTAAGCCCTCCTTGATATATAAGAATTGTTATTACAGAAAATATAACTCCAATACCCATAGCTGCAGTAAACATTACAGCCATAAATCCATCTAAAACAGATTTCATCAGTATCAGATCATAATCCCCTTCAGCTCCTGCTTTAATTGCACCTACAATAGTCATAGCACCTACACAAAAAAGCACAGAGGCATTTAAAAAACCATGAGCAAAAGATTTATCAGAATCTTCTGAATTATTTTGCGATTGCCCTCTGTTTTTTCTACCAGCAGGTGTAAAATGCCTTTCCAGAAAAGAACCCATATTGAGAATATGATCTTCAATCTTCCACAGGCTTCCAAAAATACCGCCTAAAAAAAGAGAAATAATTACATAAAGGATCATTTGGGACTCAAAAGCCATCTGCATACCAATTACAAGAGTTAAAACACCTGCACTGGTAAAAACAACATCTTTTATTTCCGGGCTTATCTTTCGATGAAGGGTCATCCCAATTAAGGATCCAATTATTACAGTAATACAATTAATTATAGTTGCTATCATGTTGAGGACTATAGCAAATAGCCAGAAAGTTGTGAAGAACCCCTAACAATTGACAATTAAAAGTCGATCATAGTATTATAAACACCCTAAAGAAGGAGATATGCATGCTAAATGCTGAATCCGTTATGGAAGAAATAAAAGTTAATGCAACAGAAAAAATATTTTGTGCGAATTGTATTCATTGTAAGCTTGTAAAAAGCAGTAAGGACGGTGGAAACCAGTACTATCTGAGAGTCCGTTGTACGGCTGGGAAATGGAAAAAGAAACTGGGCGAAGAAAAAGTATATAAATACTTTACCGTAGCAAGAAGATCACTGGATTCATGTGATTCTTATGAACCCATGGGAGATCCTGCAGACTTCATTAAAGAATTGAAGAAAACTCTTCCAATAAAAGATGAAATTTATTCATAATTGAGACAAAAATGAAAAAACTAACAGCCATTATACTGGCAATTCTTATTATTACATCCTGTACATCCACACCTGCAGAGGTTGATGAGACACTTAATCCTGCCGAGTTATTTCAACTGGCTCAGGAGGCTTCAAATAATAAGGATTATGAAACAGCTTTAAGTTACTATGAAGTGTTTGTTAAACACCACTCTGAGGATATTCAGAGACTTGTAGAAGCTGAATATGAAATAGCATTTATTGCTTTTAAACAGGGAGATACAGACAGAGCAAAATTACTTTTCACAGAACTCCTTGACAGGTATTCAGGTGAGGGAGCTTCAGTCCTTCCCGGCTGGCCAATGATTCTATCAAGAAAGATTCTAAAAGAAATAGAAAACGAATCCCCGTAAGGAACAGGCATGCTAAGGCCGCATAGCCGCGCAGGAAGCTTGCTTCCGACCAGGCCTGTTCCATACATACGTTCGGGAAAGCCTCTTATTTTTTCCGAACAAATCGTCCATCAACAATAAGTAACCCTGCTGTTATTATTCCAAATCCCAAATAGGCTCTCCACCCTGGAGTTTCTCCAAGAAATACCATACCAAGAATGAGTGCAGTAAGGGGTATCAAAAAAGTAACCAGCAATAGATTTGTGGCACCAACCCTGGCTAATAATTTAAAATATATAAGATATGCTAAAGCAGTACTAAATAAAGAAAGACTAATCATAGATAGTAGAGTTCCTGTATGTAAATGGATTCCCCATGGCTCATCAAAAAAAATAACAAATGGAAGTAAATAAATTGCTGCTGCACTTAACATTCCTGCTGAAAGTACCATAGGAGGAAAATTAAACCGTTTCCCATATAAAGCTCCCAAAGCATAACAAAGGGAAGCACCCAACACTGCTAACCTGCCGTAGAGGATATTTCCAGATTCTGAAAAACCTGATTGTCCAACAAGAAGAAAAACACCAAACCAACCCACAATAAGACCAATAATTCTATTTTTGGTAAGTTTTTCACCACCTCTAATAAACTGCCCTAAAATAGCACTAAAAAGAGGAGCAGCGGCATTTATAATGGAAGCTTCACCACCTTCAATATACTGCTGACCCCAGACTATAAGACTAAAAGGAACAAAATTATTAAAAAAACCAAGAACCATAGAAACGATTACAAATTGTCCGGAAAATTTAGTAGGAGACGCAGATCTGCGTCCTCTACTAAAAATAATAAACACCCATAGAAAAACAGCAGCCATGAAAACCCTTGCAAAAACAAGTGTAAAAGGGGAAAGCTGCCTAAGCACTATCTCATTAAAAAAGAAAGAACCTCCCCAAAGGAAAGATAATAACATTAACAGAAGCCAATCAGCTGGATGCATAGATTTATTCATATGTGGTATTTTATTTATTTATTGGGGATTGTCTATGGATGTGAGGTAGAAATATTTTGGATTAAGATGGTGTATTTATATCCAAACAGAATATTGTAAATAATAACAACATATTGCCCTTGTATGGAACGCAGATCTGCGTTCCCTACTGGGGTAATATAATTGAATTTATACTTATATTTATTGATTCTGCATCTTCAGAAACCATTTGTAATGTAACCTTTCCTCTGGGTCTTGGATGAGGAGGAGCATCTCCAATCAGAATAATTTCTCTGCTTTCTGCACTCCAGTCAAACTTATGTATGCCTTCATAAAGGGCTTCATTTACAGCTTCCGGAATATCACGTCCACCAAATACACGTATATTGTTAAGAAAGGATTGAATATAATTTAAATTATTTTGAAAAGGGATTGTTTTTGTAACATATTCTTCAAAATAATCTTTGTATAAAACCATTCCAAATCGAAAACTTGAAAACCCTGATGTCTCT
>DAOWEB010000013.1 GCA_030638735.1 Spirochaetaceae bacterium | reverse complement strand
TTACTTAAATGGGTCCGAATACAACAATTGCCGGATGCAAGTCTTGAACTAAAAGAACAAAACGGCAGTATGGAAATTCTACTGGAACAATCATTTTCCATTGAGCAGATAAAGGGATCTGCGTTGGGGTATACTATTATCCCGTATGATCCGGAAGGGAAATATAAGGACAAGGAACCGGGGTTGAAGGCTTTTCATGTTCCAGTTCAGACAGGAAGCGAAGTTTTCAGTCTGCAGATGCTTGATGAAAACGGCAACTACATAAATGGTGGTGATCGACAAATACGTATTGTCTCCCTGCCCAAATGGGATTTCATTTTATTGGTATTTGTCATTGCACCGCTTATTGTTTTTCTTTTTATAAAAATAAGACGTATAAGGTCTACACGGAAATCCAAGTGTGTATGATTCTAATATATCATTTTAGTATTGCAGAGCATGTACTGTAGTTATTTGATTTTATATAATTACAAATTGACACAACATTGGCAGAATAGTGGACACTCTTACACGGATGGATTTAATGGAAGACACTATTATTGTATTTACATCAGACCATGGACTCTTGTCAAAGGGGCCTTTCTATCCATTAGTAACATTCTTTTCTCCTTTTAGGATATTGTTTGTCGGGTATATTTGCTGCACAATTCCTACAAATAAAAGGAGAAGAATTATGAAGAACAAAATCACTGTATTTTTTATTCTGGTATTTGTCTTTAGTACCTGCTTTTTGTGGGCCGGGGGACAAGATGAAGAGTCACCTGCAGTAGGAACTGATGAAGCGGTAACTCTGCATTTCTGGATTCCCGGAGGAAGTTCTACTCAGGATGATTATTTCCAACAAGTAGGAGACCAATTTTCGAAATTAAATCCGAACATAAAGGTAGAGATATCCATTCTTCCTTCGGATATGGCCGGCATCAATCAAAAGCTGAATGCTGCAAAACTTAGCCAGACCTATCCGGATGTTTTTTCTTCGTTCCTTGCATTCATGGGGCCCAGAGGATCAAAGGGAGAATTTATGGATCTTACCGATTATTTTAATAGTTGGGAAGATAAGGATGATATTCTGGATGCAACACTCAATATGGGTAGATATCAGGATAAATTGATTGGACTTGGATACTTTCCTACTCCAATAATGAAAATATATAGAAAAGACTACTTAGAAGAAGCAGGGCTTCCCGCAAAGGGTGCAGAAACCTGGGAAGATCTTATGAATATAGCATTAAAAGCTTCTGTCAGGGATTCCAACGGCGATCTTGTACGGGCAGGAATTGACTGGCCTTCTATAAGCAAAGGCGCCGTGAATATCGAGGTTCTTATGAGGCAGAACGGCTCGAAGATAATTGATGAGAGTAATCAGGTACCGGCATGGACTGATCCTGGAGCAGTAGAAGCATTACAGTTTGCAGTAGATCTGTGGAATGAGAATGTCAGTTTTCCTCACGACTGGCATGATTTTGAAAACCACCCATTTGTAAATAATAGAAGTGCTATGGGTAATATTATGTTACCAATGTATGTTAATATTACAAAAACGGATCCGGAATTTACAGATAAAATGTTCATCGGACCGGTGATGCATAGAAAAGAGAAATGGGCATTTAACGGGTACAGATTTTTTGTAATTGGAACAGATACTAAGCATCCGGATGAAGCATGGGAGTTTGTCAAGTTTATGATGTCGAAAGAACAATTTATAGAGCGGTTTCAGCTCATCGGGCTGCCGCCCTCGAGAAAATCACTTATGCCTGAGTATATGGTTGAGTCCCCGGAAAATCCCATGATTGCAGAGCACATGAAATACGGAAAGGGAGCCTCTATCGTTCCATGGAGCAGTATTTATTATAAATACTGGCGCACAACCTATGAAGAGGCAATAAATAAGATAAAGACTCCCGAACAGGCGTTGAAAGATTTCGAGAAGAATGTTCTGGAAGAGATGAAAACATTCAATCCGTAACACAACACTATAAACTAATTTCATAAAATCTTAGAATCCACAAATACACAGTTTGTGGATTCTTTTAATAAATAACAAATCGAGGGGAGATAACAGTGTTATTAGTAAAACGGAGAACTTTTGGACAGGACAATATCGCTTATCTGCTAATATTGCCTTTTTTCCTCTTTTTCTTTTTCTTTAGAATCGTCCCGGTAATGATGAATTTTATTTTGAGTTTTACCCGGTTTGATTTGGTTAATATTGACTTCATTGGACTGGAAAACTACAAAATACTTTTTAGAGACAAGTTCTTTATTCGTGCTCTTGCAAACACCGGGATATACACATTATTTACTATTATACTTACTATGCCCATAGCAATTATCATTGCGATATTGCTGAATACAAAGATTTTTTTACAAAAGACATACCGTGCAATTTTCTTTTTACCTCATATAACATCTATGGTTTCCATGTCTATGGTCTGGTTGTGGTTGTATGAACCAAGCTTTGGGGTATTTAACCAGATCCTGTCATCTGCCGGTTTTTCTAAAATTCTATGGCTTCATGATGTGTCGACTGCTCTCCCCAGCATTATTGTAATGAGTATATGGAAATTCCTTGGATACTATATAATTATTTATCTTGCCGGCCTTCAGGGAATTCCGAACTATCTTTATGAAGCTGCCACTATCGATGGAGCTACCTCGGTTCAGAAGTTTTTTAAAATTACATTTCCAATGTTGAAACCGGTGACATTTTTTCTTTTTGTCACAGGTTTAATAAATAATTTTAATGTCTTTGAACAAATACTAATTATGACTGATGGAGGACCAATGAATTCAACTACTACTATTGTTCACCAGGTTTATACCAGGGCGTTTTTTGATTTTCTTTTGGGATATGCCTCAGCCATAGCTTTTGTTGGTGTAATTATTATTGCAATTATAACCTTTCTAAATTTCAAATACGGCAATCAGGGTGCCGATTTATAGGATAATACAAATGGAAAAAAATCTTACCCAAAAAATAATAGTTTCTGTTCTAATTGGTATAATCTGCATAGTAATGGTTTACCCATTTCTTATAATGGTCAGTACATCATTAAAATCTATGAACGAGATACGTGCCATTGAGTTTTCCTTATTCCCGAAACAAGTTATGTTTACAAATTATGCTCAGGCAATGCTTCGTGGAAACTGGGCCAGATATTTTTTTAACTCGTTTTATATTACAGCTTTGTCTGTAATTATAAGTGTAATAATCAATTCTCTTGCGGGATATTCTTTTGCACGTCTGCGATTCCGGGGGCGAAACACTCTATTTATGATTGCCCTTGTTGGAATTATGGTTCCACCTCAAATTACCATGCTTCCGGTATTTGTTGTCCTTAAATATGTTCCTTTTGCCGGGGGTAATAATATATTTGGTCAGGGAGGTATAGGTTGGATCGACTCTCATATGGGACTGCTTGCCCCGTACATTGCAGGTGCTTTTGGTGTTTTCCTGTTCAGACAATTCTTTTTAAACTTTCCATCAGCCCTGGATGATGCTGCAAAAATTGATGGTCTTAACCGGTTCCAGGCTTTCATCAAAATATATGTACCCTTAAGCGGACCTGTATTCGCATCTCTTATTGTTTTAAAAGCAACAGCCACCTGGAATGATTATACATGGCCCCTTATAGTATTGACAGATGATAAGCTCTATACTGTCCAGCTTGCTCTGTCCAAGTTCCGGGATGAGTTTACGGTTGACTGGCACCTTCTAATGGCTGGTACAACACTAATAGTATTACCCCTTTTAATAACATTTTTAAGTCTTCAGAAATATTTTACCCAGGGTATTGTTACGTCGGGAATAAAGGGATGATATGGTTGAAATGTAAAAGCCTTCGTATCCGGGAGAAATTGAATGTATATTAATTTGACAAGTAGCATGGATTGAAAAGCCAGGATGGTTCCACCGGAAACCATCTGCTGCAATCGTAATGGAGGATCTGTTTTCATGAAAACAAAGGTTTTTAATTTCATTGTTTTAGATGTTTTGTTTATTCTTGTAGAAGACCCGGAAGAAATCAGGAATCTTGCTGATGATATCACTTTTTCCAAAACGATTATTGATCTTTACTCCAAACTTCAGAAACTCAGAGATGATTGGGGTGATCGTGTCACAGAATGGGGTCTTGAATTTTGGGACCGATTTGAGCTGAATGGAGGGATTAAAACAGCAAATTCTTGAAATTGGCAAGAGGTAATTATTCCACCCTTTCCTAATTATGGAGGCAAATTAGTTATGAATGATAATCATAAAAAGACATTGCTTCTCGTTGAAGATGAAGTATTGATTGCTTTGTGCAAAAAGAAAGAACTTGAGAGGTATGGCTATAATGTATTGACCGTTAATACAGGAGAAAAAGCTATTGGAATATCTAAAGAGAATGAAGAAATTGATTTGATTCTAATGGATATTGATTTGGGCTGTGGAATTGATGGAACTCAAGCAGCTGAACTAATCCTGAAAGACAAGGAGCTTCCTGTTGTATTTTTGTCCAGTCATACTGACCCGGAAGTTGTTGAAAAGACTGAAAAAATTACATCTTATGGTTATGTAGTTAAGAGCTCCAATATTACAGTATTGGATTCTTCAATTAAGATGGCTTTTAAACTTTATGAAGCATATAAGAAAATATATGAAAGTGAAGAAAAGTACAGGGCTCACGAGGATTACCTTGTTACCAAGGCTTTCAAATATAGACTTTTGCATGCAGATTCGCCACATACTCCCAGTGATATAATCGGATTTGAACAAAGAAAGAGCTTGGATATCTTAGAAGTAGATCTAGCAATATAGATAAAACGACAGCTCCCGGTCAGGTGCCGTTAAGGCAGTTTATTTATCAATCATCAAATCTCATTTTATACTTCTCAAACCAACTATAAAGAAACTTATAATAATCAATACCAAATAATAACGTATCGAGTTGTTCATTCTCCCCATTTTTGCAACTTTTTCCACAGAAAGTCTGGATTTTTTATGCAAATAAGGATTTTCAACATTACTCTTGTCTAAATCACTAAAAAAGTTTTTATCAGTAGGACCGGGAGATAAACAACTGACTGTAACATTATAATCCTCAAGCTCTTTTGCTAAAGCCTCGGAAAAATTCAAAACATAACTTTTTAACTTAGCCTCATTTCTACTTGCAATTAAAAGATTAATCTTTTTTGAAGCTAGTATTTTGGCCATTTCATATCTCGGCAATCTACAGAAAGAAGGGAAGTTAGATATATAATAAATCTGGACTGGTTTAGAAAGTGGTGAATTAATCTTTCTAAATGATTACACATTGTGTAACTCTCAGGCGATGTAGTATTCAAGTCGACTGCTGATCGAAGAGCGGCTTACCTGGTCGGTACGAGCCGGTTCTGTAGGGAAGGGTTGGTCTTAACCTTTAAGACCAACTCTTACCAGATTATTCTCAATTATGGGTTTCTGAATATATGTACCGTAACCCTGCTTTCTTACCAGGTATCCCTCATTAACAAGTTCTGTAACTGCACTGATCAGCCTGGTAGAAAAATTCAATCTTTTAACTGATTCTTGACATGATAGATCAATTCAATTTATTTTACTTAAAGCGGCCCTGTTCAGAGCCGTTTGCGCTTGGGGGAGTAAACTCTACGGGCTTTTAAGAGCTGTAAATTATAGAAAACTGTTTCTCAATGACAAATTGAAATTTAAATTAAATATTTGACAGTGTTACAAGCTTTTAGGAAATTGTATTCTTTTTCCTGCTCCTGATTTTCTATTTAATTTCCTGATGCACAATTTAATATTGCTTCCTGTGTCGCATTTTCGCTTTCAAATTCTCCGGCTATCTTCCCATCATGTATAACAAGGATATGATCACTCATATGGAGAATTTCAGGTAGTTCTGAAGAGATTAATATGATGGAGATTCCTTTTTGTACCAGGTTTTTCATTACTTTGTAAATCTCAGATTTTGCGCCAACGTCGATTCCTCTGGTGGGCTCATCAAGTATCAATATATCAGGCCTGGTGAGCAACCATCTGGAAATTAATACTTTTTGCTGATTTCCTCCACTCAAATATTGTATAATCTGACTTTTTCCAGGAGTTTTTATATTATGGTTTAAGATTTGCTTGTCGCATTCTTTATTGATTTCTTTTTTATTCAGGAAAAATCTATTCTTATAATTGTTAATTGCTGCAATAATTATGTTTTCCGTTACGGAAAGGATTAAGAACAGACCCGAAAGTTTTCTGTCTTCAGATAAAAGAGCCATTTTATTCTTAATTGCATCGTGAGGGGAATTTATTTTTACCATTTTATTTTTTATATATATTTCTCCAGAATCAATTTTCCTCACTCCGAATAGACCTTCCATAATCTCCGATCGCCCTGCACCCATTAATCCTGCAATACCCAGAATCTGCCCCTTTTTCAGATCAAAGGTTATATTTTCAAATTCACCCTCTTTGCACAGATTTTTTACAGATAGAATAGGCTCTCCAATATGTACTTTCCCCTTGCTGTACATTTTTTCCAATTCTCTGCCAACCATCATAAATATCAGTTTCTCATTGGTCATATCCTCTATTTTTTCAGTACCAATAAAACACCCATCCCTGAATACAGTAACTTCATCTGATATTTTAAAGACTTCATCCATTTTGTGTGTTATATATATTACAGTTACCCCTTCGCTTTTCAACATTTGAATTATTTCAAATAAATGTTTGACTTCATTTTCTGTAATAGCAGAAGTAGGTTCATCCATTATTATTAAATCTGCATTGTAGGAAATTGCTTTTGCTATTTCCACCATCTGGGTTTGCGCTATACTCAAATCACTCATTACTGTAGTTGGATTAATATCAATCTTCAATTTTTTAAATAGTAAATTAGCACTTTCAATCATCGCCTTTTGATTTATGAAATTACTATTATTTCTCATAATCTCTTTGCCGAG
>DAOWEB010000154.1 GCA_030638735.1 Spirochaetaceae bacterium | reverse complement strand
GCTACTGATGTGGCCGCCAGGGGACTTGATATTGAAAACCTTGAAATGATTGTTAATTATGATCTTCCTTTTGAAACTGAGACATATATTCATAGAATTGGAAGAACAGGCCGGGCTGGAAAAGAAGGGCTTGCTGTATCTTTTGTAAAACCCAATGAAGAATTCCGTTTAAATGAAATAAATGAGTTTACAAACAATTCCTTTAATTCTAAAGATATAAATCTTGCTGCAAAAATTGAAATATCCAATATGGAGCCATCTTTTATAACACTATCTATAAATGGCGGGCGTAAAAATAAAATTAGTCCTGGAGATATTCTTGGAGCTTTAACTATACCGGATGGGATTTTCGGAGAGGATGTTGGCAGGATCGACAGGCAGGATAACATTACTTTTGTTGCTGTTAAAAGAGATGTCTTAGAACGTGCTTTTTCTCTACTGGAAAATGGTAAAATAAAAGGCCGGAAATTTAAAGCAATGATTAATGATTAGCATTGAGCAATAAATGGAGATCCTATGTCTGAGCGCTGTTTAAAGTGCTTTCGCCCGAAAGGGAATTGTTACTGTAGAGATATCTCTCCCATAGACACAGGAGTGAAATTTGTATTTTTAATGCATCCCCATGAAGCAAAAAAACAAAGAACAGGTACTGGTCGTCTTGCCAGCCTTTCTCTGAAAAACTCAGAAATTATTGTTGATAAGTCATTTGATAATAACTTAAGAACCCAGGAATTGATTTTCAATTCCTCTTTTTACTCAATGCTACTTTATCCCGGAGAAGATGCACATAGGGCAGAAAGCTTTAATTTTAAGGAAGTAATGGATGGTCGTACTCTGCTTATCTTTCTTATTGATGGAACCTGGAGAGAGGCCAGACGGATGATGTATCTAAGTTCTTCCTTGCAGATCTTACCTAAGCTTTCTTTCAGCAGCGAATATCGTTCCAAATTTTCTATAAAGACTCAACCGAAAGATTACTGTCTTTCTACTATTGAATCATCATATTATCTTTTTAAAGAGCTTCAGAAAGCTGAGGTTTGTGATTCTTCATTAATTAGTGAAGGGTTGATTGAAGTTTTTGAAAAGATGGTTAATTTCCAAATAGAGTGTAAGGTGAAAAGAATTGGGGTTTAAATAAATAATAAAAAAGTAGGGGCAGACACTGCCCCTACCAATGTTTTAATAATCCTAAAAAAGACCTGTTACCTTACCAGTTTCAACATCTACATCAATTCTTCTGAATGCAGGATCTGAAGCTGTACCAGGCATTAGTTTAATTCCACCGGCTACAGGAACAATAAACTCTGCTCCCTGGTAAACAAGAACGTCTTCAATAGGAAGAATCCATCCCTTAGGTCGTCCCTTAAGTGTAGGATCATGGGAAAGACTAAGGTGAGTTTTGACCATACAGGTTCCCATAGGAGCCAGGTTTGCATCTTCCTGAATCTTATTAATTTTTGCTTCTGCTACTGCAGAGTAGGTTACACCATCAGCACCATAAACTTCTTTTGCAATTCGTTCAATTCTTTCTTTATGCGGGGTAGAAGCTTCGTAGAGGAACTTGAAGTCTGGTTTTTCTTCACATGCTGCAATTACTTCTTCAGCAAGTTCTTTTGCACCTTCGCCGCCAAACTGCCAGTGAGTGGAAACTGCAACTCTTGCACCTGCTGCTTTAACAGCTTTTTTTACAAGATCAATTTCGCTTTGTTTATCTGTATAAAAACTGTTAATACAAACAACAATAGGTATACCGCTTTTCTTAACTGTTTCAATATGAGCCATTAGGTTGTCCAGACCTTTTTCAACAAGGTCAAGATTCTCTTCTACATAAGCTGAATCAAGAGTTTTTCCAGGAACAACTTTTGGTCCTCCACCGTGCATTTTTAGAGCTCGAATTGTTGCAACTATAACCGATGCATTTGGAGTGAGTCCTGAATATCGACATTTCAGGTTCCAGAACTTTTCAAAACCTATATCTGCACCAAATCCACTTTCAGTTACATGATAGTCTGATAATTTAAGGCTTAATTTATCTGCAATAATTGAAGATTGCCCAATTGCAATATTTGCAAATGGTCCTGCATGTACAAAAACAGGCTGACCTTCTATAGTCTGCATAAGAGTAGGATTAAGAGTCTTAACCATAATGGCTGTCATTGCTCCTGCAACTTCCAGATCATCACAGGTTATAGCTTCACCTTTCTTGTTATAGGCAACAGCCATTTTCCCAATTCTTGCTCTCATATCTTTCAAGTCACTTGCAACAGCAAGAATAGCCATGAGCTCTGAGGAAACAGTAATCTGGAAACCACTCTTCATCATAAAGCCGTCCATCTTACCACCAATACCCATTATAATCTCTCTTAATGCCTGGGCAGAGTAATCGATTGCCCAGCCAATAGCAGGGTTTCGGGGATCAATATTAAGACGTTTTAGATTTTTTTTCCCAAGGGTAATATCACCATAGTTAAACTCATGCTGAATTCTTGCTGTCATTGCAACCATTGCAAGGTTGTGAGCATTGGTTATAGCATCAATATCACCTGTAAGACCTAAACTGAAATCAGTTAATGGAATACATTGTGATATCCCACCACCAGCTGCAGATCCTTTTACGTTAAATGTAGGTCCACCTGATGGCTGTCTTATGGCACCGGATACCTTTTTACCTAAAGCTCCCAGGCCTTCTACCAGTCCCATGGTTGTTGTTGTTTTTCCTTCGCCAAGGGGGGTAGGATTAATTGCTGTAACTTCGATATATTTACCATCTGGTTTGTCTTCCAGGCGCTTCATTATTTTCTGATAATCGAGTTTTCCCAGATAGTGACCATAGGGAAGAAGTTCTTCCTTTTCGAGTCCAAGTTCTTCTGCCAGCTGATAAACAGTTTTCATAGTTTTTTCTGCTTCTGCAGCAACTTGCCAATCTTCCATTTTTGTGGGGTCGAGTTTTGTTGAATTGCTCATGATTTCTCCTATATAATGATAAAAAATAAAATAGTTTTATCATTCTTTAAATTTAAAAATCTTTACACCATAATATACTGAAAACTTGAAAAATGCAATTAAAAATTATGTAATAAGTAAAAATATGATAGTGAATCTAAGTAAATCCTAAAAAATGAAATATTTATTGTACTATCTAATGATTTTTTGCAATTTAATATACTATAAAATAGAAAATAATCCATTAAAAAATTTTTGAGTAGATAATTATGAAAATTTAAGTGACAGGTTTATAATTTAAATATGATTCTGTCCCTTCTGCAAAGTATCTTTGAATCGTCTTAGCAGGTGCTTCTCCAGTATTTACTATTAATAACATTCCAGGAGTTCTTCTGAATTCTATATCACTGCCAATTGATACAAATTGTGCTCCAAGCTTTGCATACTGTCGTACAAGTACAGGAAGTCCTTTTCCATCAGGTTCAATTAATTTTACATATTTATCAAGCTCTTTTAAATTTAGTTTATTTTTTGTTAAGTACTCTTCAACTTCAGGATGAAGTTGAATATCAATATCAGTAACCGGTTCTACTTTGTTTTTTTCTCCAACCAGAACCCTGTGCATTAAAGCTATAGATCTTGGGTCATAGATATTGCTTAGGGAAACAGTACCGTATAAATATCTGTACTTTGGATTTCGAACCATAAATTCTCCTATTCCCCTCCATAGAAGGAAAAATCCATAGATAGATTTTTGTTCACTGCTGATAAGAAAAGACCTACCCATTTCTACACCGGATTTTATTTTAGAATAAAACTCTCCTTTGAAATTGAACATTTTGGAGAGGTAAATATCTTTTATGTCATTGTTTTTAAGTAATAGATCTATCTGCCCCATTCTGTAAGCGCCAATTATTTCTTCTGTATCATTATTTATTATAAAAAGTTGAGTATAAGTTTTATCAAATCGATCTGTGTCCCTATCTGCTCCGCTTCCTTCTTCCATTTCTCTGAAGGTTAGTTCTCTAAGCCGTGTTATTTCTCTGACTGTATTTTTAAGTTGTGCATAGTAGCCGTAATATACAGAGTAATTTTTAAAATTCAGAAGATGTTGTTTCTCTGGAAGTTGTTCAAGTTCATCCTTTATGAGTTCAAAGGGAACTGCTGGTATCAGTTCCGGAAGTTCTTTATTATCCGATTCTATTTGTCTTCTAAAAATAAAATTGGGATCCTGCAAATATGTTTGTATTCTTAAAAAATCTGTAATTTCCCTGCTGCTGCCTTTTAGCTGTTCAGGTTTTATGAGATTACCTAAATAGAGTTGCACAGTTTTACCTTTCATCTTCATCATTTCTCTGGTAAGCATAAGAAGTTTAAATCGATAATAAATTTTACCCATAGTCTGAAATAATTTACTGTTGAAACCAGCAAAAAATATCGGGAGTACTGGAATATTCAGTTTTACACTGAGTTTTGCAGCTATTCTGTTCCATTCCCCATCTGATATCCTGTTTTTATCTTTTCTGAAGTAGGATACTTTTCCAGCCGGGAAAAGAACAAGGAGTCCATTGTTTTCAAGATGGGACTGACATCCCCTGATAGATGAAATATTTTTATAATTATTTGTTACCAAAGGATTTGTGAATATAAAGAAATCATTCATTTCCTTAACCAGGCTGAGACCTGAATTAGCCATAAATTTTACATCATCTCTTATACCAGATAAAAAATCTGCCAGTATTACACCTTCCACTCCTCCATATGGATGATTACTGACTATAATTAATGGACCTGAAACTGGAATAGAGGAAAGGGTTTTATTAACATTATAGTCTACCTGAAGCATCTCCAGTCCTCTTTTCACAAATGCTTTTTTTTCCAATCCTTCGAGATTATACCGGTCAAATAGTTTTTTTAATTTTCGGAAACCCAGAATTCTGTCTATAAGTGGACCCATCACAATTAAAAATATTTTAAGCCATCCTTTGGCAGGGAAAGCTGCAATTCTAAAATCTGATTTTGAAATTTTATTTGTCATGTATAGATAATAATTATAGATGATAAAAAAAATCAAGTAATTTCTTGATTCAATGGATTTCTATGTTTATTTTTAGTGTTATGAAAACAGATATATTAGTTATAGGTACTGGAACAAGCGGTTACACGGTTGCGCATGGTTTGAAAAAAGAAGGAAAAAGTGTTGCAATAGCAGATAGAAGGAGTTTTGGAGGCACCTGTGCCAAAAGAGGGTGCCAGCCGAAAAAATATTTGGTTGCAAATACAGAGATTATTCATCTGGCAAAAAATCTGGTAGGTAAAGGAGTTGTTCAAGCCCCGGAAGTAGAGTGGAAAGATCTTATGAATCTTAAGAGGGATTTTACAGAGAAAGTATCAGCAAATTCTGAAAAGGGATTTACTGATGCCGGTATAGATGTTTTCCATGGTGATGTTCGTTTTATGGGAACTAATAGTGTTCTTGTGGGTGATGTTCCGGTGGAAGCGGATAAAATTGTTCTGGCAGTAGGTTCTGTCCCGGCTAATCTCAGTATTTCTGGTGGAGAGCTGAGTGTTGACAGTGAATATTTTCTGGATATGGATACAATGCCTAAAAGGATTATTTTTATTGGTGGGGGATATATCTCCTTTGAGTTAGCCGGTGTTGCTCATATGGCAGGAGCTGAAACAATCATTCTTCACCGTTCAGCACAGCCTCTTAAACAATTTGATCCTGATCTTGTTAACACTCTTGTAGGTTCAATGAGAGAAGATGGATTATCTTTAATAACTGAGCACCCTGTAGAGAAGATAGAAAAAGTTGATTCAGAATTTAAAGTTACAGCAGGCGGTGAGGTTTTCTTTGCCGATCTGGTTGTAAATGCCAGCGGCCGTATTCCTGATTTAAACTGTTTAGATCTGGAAGCAGGAAATATAGATTTCGGATCCAGAGGGATTGGAGTAAACCAATATCTGCAATCTTCCTCTAACTCTGATGTTTTTGCTGTTGGTGACTGTGCTGCTTCAGGGCCTAACCTTGCAACAGTTGCAGATATGCAGGCTGAAATAGTTGTAGCAAATATTCTAAATGGAGTTTCCATTGTTCCCGACTATTCCAATATTCCCAGTGCAGTATTTTCACTGCCTCCAATGGCAGCAATCGGTATTTCTGAAAAAGAAGCAATAGAGGAAAAGCTGAATTACAGAATACAAAAGTCGGATCAGACTTCATGGCCATCATCAAAAAGAATTGGTCAGAAAGCTGCAATGTACAAGGTAATTATAGAAAATAAAACAGATAAGATTCTTGGTGTTCATATTTTGGGGCACAATGCTCCTGAGGTTATAAACACATTTGCTTTAGCAGTTAAATTTGGTCATACAACAAAAGAATTAAAAACCATACTTTGGGCTTATCCAACACATACTTCTGATATGAAATATAGTTTACAATAACCAGGCTTTTGCAGTGCCTATGATAACAGAGTTATTTGGCTAAATTAGTAATCCAGCCACTGCTGCACCTATTAGTGGAGCATCATCAAGATGACAGAATTCCACATATCTGTTTTTTGTATTTTCAAGGTACTCTTTAAGATAGTATTCGGTTCTGAATTTTAAACCTTTGGTTTTATAGTACGTAGTTCCATCTGCTGCAATACATACAGGATAGGTTGGGTCATCTCCCTTTCCTGTCTTTAAAACAACAGCGGCAAGCTGCGCTGCAGTCAGTTTTGCTGCTCTTTCAATAAGTTGATCCATTATTGTAAAAAGTATAATTTTATCTGATTCCGTCGTGCAAAGTTTACCAAGAGGGTTCACAATATTTCCAGGATAATTTAAAAATCCATCCATGACAGCAGGCTCAAGAGTTGCCAGATTGATAATACTTTCTTTAAAGCTATTTGAAAACAATCCATCTTTAGCAGCTTTTTTTAAGACCATAAGAGCCAGTGGTCCCTGATATGCTCCGGATACAATCTTTTCAAATCTTCCTTCAAGGGGCTTGTCTGTTGTAGCAAAAAACTCTTCATCAAGAATACCACTTTTAAAAAGTCCGGATTTCCCACTTTCTATATTGATAGCCTGGCTATCCTCTTTTATTAGATTATGGACCTTTCCTATATTCAGGTTTTTTTCAATATAACTACAGTTTGTTCCTGTTCCCAGAATAAAGCCAATATATGATGAATACATTTTTTCCTGGGCTTTGCCTGCAAGGAGTGTTGCCACTGTATCGTTTAGGATAACAATATTTTTTTGATCCTGTAATCCTTTTCGTTTAAATGCTTCAAGGAGATTTTTCCCAATCATTGTTTCTACTACGTCAGGAGCTTTCACTTCCTTTGTAAAATGTAAAAGTTTTCCATCTCCATTGGGGAAAATTTCTGTCGGGTAGGAGAAACAAAATCCGATTCTATTGCTGTCAGATGATGATTCCTCCACAAAACCTGCGATTCTATCAAAAAATTCAAGTCTACCTATATTTTCATCATTACCAGTGCCTGGCATGGGGAATTTTTTATATTTAGTAATTGTAGGGATTCCTGGTTTTTCGAAGATAACAGTTGCAGTTCTAAAGTTTGTTCCTCCTGCATCAAGGACAATAACAGGTTCATTAAGAGGCACGGTAGTTTCTGTGTCAATATATGTAGGGATCATCATTAAAGATGAATTCCTTTCATTCAGACCTTTTTTCATCTCATCTAAAAAGAGTTTACAAACTTCATCAATATCATATTGTTCCGAATCTATTTTATAGTTTTGCAGAAAATTCATTCCTAGTTGTACATGTTTATTCATCTGTTTTCCTTTTAGATTTTTAGTTCAGAAAGTGTTCCATAAATTTATCCATTTGGAAATGTTCGTTAAACATATCTTCAATCTCAATTATTTTTTTATTGTCATAGAGTTGAATTTTTGCATTTTCAAAGGTATAAAACAGTTTTCGTTCTACAGTTTCTGTATTATCTGTCAGTAATAATGTAGGTATTTTAGATTTATTTATTCTATCTATATTCTCTGGTTTTAATCCCCTGTTTTCATTTATGCAGGAAACTACTATACCACCAATGGGGTTGGATAATTTATCACTGTATTTGATAATTTTTTTAATTCTTCCTTTTGATCCTGCTGCAATTACAACTATATCACCACTATGGAGAAATTTTTCCAGATCAAGGTATTCTTCCTGAAGGCTGATTATTTTTATGGATCTGCATGTTTTATGCCATGGATCAGTTTCAGGATCTCCCAGGACCTCAGCTTTTTTTAAATGTTTTTTTACAACAGCCATTGAGGGATTTGGAAGATCCTCAATAGTTGGAAGATAGCCGTAAATACTCAAAGGGTTTTTAAAATCAGGATACATTTCCTGAAGAAGTTTTTCTGTAATAAACTCTTTTACAGTATCAATTTTATTTGGTATAAGCCTGTTGAAAAGTATTCCTCTGACATTACTTTTCATATATAAAAAATAGGAAAGATCGACTTCCAGCATATCCAGGGCTTTTCCAATACCACCACCAGAAATATATAGTATGTCTGCTCCTATAAGATTGCTAACATGTGCATTTGATAAACCGACAATTCCACCAACACCAGGATGCCCTGTTCCTTCTGCAATAATAATATCCTTATTGGACATAGATTCAAAAGATTGTTCAATATCCATGGCAAATTGCTTTGAAATTTTAGATTTATCTTCACTTTTTAAATAAGATTTTGTAAAGCCCGACCCCAGTTGAACAGTGGATAGATTTTCAAGTTTCATATCTGGAATACCGCAAAATTTTTCTATGACTTTTACATCTTTATCAACCTTAACCCCAGCAGACAGTTGAATAAGTTCCTGTCCCACAGGTTTAATATACCCAATTTTTTCAGGGGACATAAATTTTCGGAGAAGTGAAATAAGCCCAATACTTGTAACCGTTTTACCGGCATGCTGCCTGAATCCAGTAACATATACTATTTTTGGTGCCATATTATCCCCCTGACTGCATGTCTACAGGATACCTTAAAACCGACTGTTTCACAAGCAAGGTTTTTTT
>DAOWEB010000117.1 GCA_030638735.1 Spirochaetaceae bacterium | reverse complement strand
AATCGGTATTTTTTCAGCCCACTACACTGTAATTATCTGTAGTTATTTGATGCTTAATCACAATTTTTTCCATATTTTTTTTAATTGACTTCTATTATAAGATGGTTAAAAATAGTTATAGTTGAATAATGTTTACTCCTTTGTGTTTGTCTGTTTTTTTGAGAGTTTTATAATAAGTTTTATTTAAAAGAGGGGCCTTCCGTGACTGATAGAAATTATTCTGTTAATTTTTTTTATTTCATCATTTACTTTGTTTTGATTATAAGTTTGACTCCAATTTCCGTGTTTGCTGATAGTTATGAGCCTGATTATTACAAAATAAGAGCTGCTATGAAACGAACAGAAGAGCTTGCTGATTCATTCAGCACCTGGGCAGAATCTATAAGTTCGGAAAGTGAGGAAGTTATTTATTCCCTGCCTCATGCAAGGTCGATTTACTCGGTTGCATATTCTCCGGATGGCAATTATATTATAACCGGTTCCCAGGATAAAACTGTAAAACTCTGGGATAAATCCAGCAGACGTGCAATAAGAACATTCCAGGGGCATTCGTACATTGTTTATGATCTTGCCATTACTCCGGATGGAAAAAAGATAATTTCCGGCAGCAACGAAATAATTATCTGGGATATTCTAAACGGGAATATAATTCATAAAATAGATCTTAATAAAGACCCTGTTAAAGCACTCTCTATTTCACCGGATGGAAAAACCCTTGTATGTGCACCAACTTATGGAGATATTACCCTTTGGGATATTGATTCAGGCAATTTAATTCGTTCATTTGATCTTCCAGGGATTCCATATTCAATAGAATTCTCTCCTGACGGTCGCTATATCCTTACCAATGGATACCGTCATAATGAATCATTTACAAATAATCGTAAGAGTGAACCTCTTATACTGATCTACAATGTCTCTACAGGTAATATTGAAAAATCATTTTCCGGGCATGAAAAATATATCACAGCCACAACATACTCACCGGATGGGAAATATATTGCCTCCTGTGCAAAGGATAATACCCATATTCTCTGGAATGCAGTCACCGGGCAGCAGATAAGTAAGGTTTCTGATCATAAAGATGTGAATGCTGTAGCATTTACTCCTGATGGAAATAAACTCCTGACTACAGGTGTATATAGTGATCAGGTAAAAGTCTGGGATCCTTTCACTGGCGATTTTCTGTACCTATTAGGCCCGAGCGTGGGACGTAGAACAATGGGAATTTCTCCTGACGGTGAATCGGTTTTTATACCACACTACGGTGAATACAGAATAAGTGATGCTAAGTTTCTTACAACATTTAATCGTGGTATCGATAATGTGAAACGGGTTAAATTTTCACCTGATAATAAATATCTAATCTCAGGTTCTGAATATTCTGTTGCCAGGCTTTGGGAATTTTCTACTGGACGTCTGATCAGAACATTTCGGGGAAGTAAATATGCAATGACCAATATGGAGTTTTCTGCAGATGGAAAACTTCTGGCTACTACCGATGGAGATATGAAAATCTGGAATACAAATACAGGTGAATGTCTGGGAACTGTGGAAAATGTGCGTTTTAAAAACATGATCTTCTCTTCTGATAGCCGTTATATATTTACCATGACAGAGAAAAGGTCTGAAACCAAAATTATTCAGTATGACATAATCGAAAAGAGAATTATCAAAGAGATAGATACTCCCGGAAGTGGATATTTAATATTATCTCCCAATGAAAAGACTATTACACTTAATTGTGCTATGGGTTCTTTAGCTGTTATAATTTACAATCTGGCAACGGGTGGAATCGTTACAACCTTTGATAAAGTTTCCTATAACCTGCGAAAGTCCTCCTATTCTCCTGACGGAAACCGGTTTGCTTCAGGTACTTCTGACAATACTATACAGATAGTAAACACTACCAATGGTAGAATCATAAGAAGCCTCAAAGGCCATCTAGAACAGGTAGTCGAGGTTATCTGGTCCCACGATGGAAGGTATATTGCATCTCGTACCCGTACCAATGATAGATCCATAAAACTATGGAATGCGTTTACTGGAGACCTCATAAGGACATTTGAGGGGACTGGTTTTTACAAATCCTTAATCTTTTCACCGGATGATCATTTTCTACTGGCAACAGATGGAAATAACATTAATAAATGGAATGTTTCAAACGGTCAGTTGATGACAAATGTGGAAGGCCACGCTCTATCTATCATAAGCCTGGAAATCTCTTCGGATGGCAAATACCTTGTTTCATCAGGATTTTTCGACGGTATTTTAAAATTATGGGATTTAAACAACATGGAAGAGATCTTTTCTTTGATTTCCGACCGAAGTAACCGCAGTTTAATCTGGTCACCGGAAGGTTACTTTATGGGGGATGAGACCTTTTCGAAAAATAGTATTTGTATTGTTGAGGGTTTAAGAAATTATTCAATTGATCAGTTCTTCGAAACCTATTACCGACCGGACATAATCCAGGCAAAGATTGCAGGAAAAGACATAAGCAAACTGGTTGGAAATAACAGTCTGGCTGATTCCATTGTTCCAACACCTGAAGTAACAATTGAAGTCGAACGAACAGACGGCACATTCCGCAGCATCACAAATGCACAGGGCGATCACAAAATTACAGACGGCAACGTCAATGTAAAAGTAACAGCAACTGACCAGGGAGGTGGTGTGGAAGAAATACGTTTATTCCATAACGGTGTCAGAGCAGCAGGTGTT
>DAOWEB010000245.1 GCA_030638735.1 Spirochaetaceae bacterium | reverse complement strand
TAGTATCTTCCGAAAGTCCCGCAGCACCATATCGTCTGGCAACTTCGCTGCTAATAATTGTTCCAAATGTTCGATCCCTGTTTCTAATTTCAAGACTTAAATCAGAACTTTCACCGGTTTCCAGAGATTGTTTTAGTTTTGGTAATAAATCCAAATCAAGAGCATTTTCAACTTTGTTTATACTGATTTTTTTACAATAAGAACTTCCACCGTCAGGAATATTTATTTTTGTCAGGATATTTGTAAAATCCAAACCTCTCTCTTTCCAGTGATTTAAAGCATCGTCAGTTTTAAGTAAGTCAACCTGACCTATAAGATCATCAAACTTTCTAATTCCCAAAGAAGCCATTATTTCCCTAATATCCTCTGCAAGAAAGGTCATATAATTTATAAGATGTTCCGGTTTCCCTGCAAATCTTTTTCTAAGTTCCGGATCCTGGGTAGCAACTCCAACAGGGCAGGTATTTTTATGACACTTACGCATTAAAACACACCCAAGAGTAATTAAACTAATGGTAGCAAAACCGAACTCTTCAGCACCCAGTAAAGCAGCTATTACAACATCTCTTCCAGTTCGAAGCTGTCCATCAGTTTGTATTCTTATCCTATCCCTTAGATTATTAAGAACCAGTGTCTGCTGAGTTTCTGCCAGACCTATTTCCCAGGGAATACCTGCATGTTTAATTGAAGATAATGGAGAAGCTCCTGTACCGCCATCATGACCACTAATCAGAACCATATCTGCCTTGCCCTTTGCTACTCCAGCAGCAATAGTTCCAACACCCACTTCTGATACAAGTTTAACAGAAACTCTTGCCATAGGATTTGCATTATGAAGGTCAAAAATGAGCTGTGCTAAATCTTCAATTGAATATATATCATGGTGCGGAGGTGGTGAAATTAGTGTTACCCCTGGTGTCGAATATCTGATAGAAGCAATTTCTTTATTTACCTTATGGCCTGGAAGCTGGCCTCCTTCTCCTGGCTTTGCCCCTTGAGCCATCTTTATCTGAATTTCACTTCCATTTACCAGATAATTTATTGTTACTCCAAATCGACCTGAAGCAACCTGTTTTACGTATGTAGAAGCTGAATCACCATTTGCTCTTTTTATAAATCGTGCAATGTCTTCACCGCCCTCTCCTGAATTACTCATGGCACCAAGACGATTCATTGCAATTGCAATAGTTTCATGAGCCTCCTTACTTATTGAACCCATAGACATTGCAGAGGAAACAAATCTTTTTATAATATTTTCTTTTCCCTCAACTTCTTCCAAAGGTATGGAATCTCTTTCCTTAAATTCAAGCAACCCTCTTAAAGTACAAAGATTTTTTGCTTTACTGTTTATTTCATTTGCAAAAATATCATACATTCCCCTTGAGTTCTGTCTTACGGCTTTTTGAATAGAAACAACAGCTTCCGGGCTCATGAGGTGTTTTTCTGAGGATTTTCTATAGTGAATAATCCCTCCTGAATCAAGAAGGCTCTCTTCCCCAGGTGCTGGCTCATAGGCGGCTTTATGCCTGGCTTCAATATCTGCAGTAATACGATCAAGCCCAATTCCTTCTATTCTCGTAGGAGTGCCAGGAAAATATCTGTTTATAAATTCACCCGAGAGACCAAGAGCTTCAAATATTTGAGAGCCTTTATAACTTCTTATAGTTGATACACCCATCTTTGACATTATTTTCAGAAGACCTTTTTTCATGGCTTCTATATAATTTTCAAATGCAATCTCAGTTTTTACAATTTCAGGTATTTTATCTTTGCTCATAAGATCTTTTAGAATCTCAAACGCCAGGTAGGGATTAACTGCACTGGCTCCAAATCCAATCAGTGTAGCCAGCTGCATTACATCCCTTACTTCGCCACTTTCCACAATAAGACCTGCTTTCTGTCTTAGTCCTTTTTCTACAAGATATTGATTTACTGCAGATACCGCCAGAAGAGCAGGAATAGGTAATTGCTCTTTATTAGTATTTTTATCACTTAAAATAATAAAGCTTTTCCCTTCATCAATTAATTCTGAAGTTCGGTTGCATATTGCATCAACGGCCCCCCTTATCCCCCCTGATTCATCATCAAGAGTATATAGAATATCAATTACTCCTGCTGTCTGCCCTTCAGTATTTGATCGTTTAAGAATTTTTATATCGTCATTGGAAAGTACCGGGTGATCCAGTTTAAGCTGATTACAATGAAGAGGACCCTCATCTAAAAGATTTTGTTCTCTGCCTATAAAACTCATTAAAGACATTACAAGTTTTTCCCTGTAAGGATCGATAGGAGGATTGGTAACCTGCGCAAAAACCTGACGGAAATAGCTGTATAGAAGCTGAGGTCTGTTTGACAGAACCGCCAGGGAAGCATCATTTCCCATAGAACTTATGGGTTCACTGCCACCTACTGCCATAGGAATAATAACTTTATCAATTTCTTCGAAGGTATAACCAAAAACCTTCTGCAATTTAATAATATCGTCGGGGACTTCAGGAACAGGGTCAGGAACTCTGAACAGTCCTTTCAGTTCAATTTTATTTTCATCAAGCCATCGTCTGTAAGGCTGCTG
>DAOWEB010000036.1 GCA_030638735.1 Spirochaetaceae bacterium | reverse complement strand
TTGGCTAGAGCGCGTGACTGGCAGTCACGAGGTCATGGGTTCGATTCCCACCACCTCCAAATTTATTTGTTACTAATATCTTACAGTATTTCAATAATTCCCCTGTTACCATCCACACGAAGATACTGGCCAGTCTTAATTTCAACAGTGGCCTGAGGCACACCAACAACTGCTGGAATTGCATATTCCCTGGCAATAACGGAACCATGGGCCAGCTCACCTCCAATATTCATAACAAGCCCTGCAGCATTGATAAAGAGGGGTGTCCAGCCAGGATCCGTAAATGGAGCAATAAGAATTTCTCCGGGCTGAAGTGTTTCGGTCAAGGGGTCAAGTATGACATGAGCAATGCCTTCGACAATCCCCGGTGACACTGGATTCCCCAGAAGTGCTCCGGGAGGAGCGTCATCCACCTGATGACGGACAATTGGAGTTTCTCCGTCACTGGTCAGAATCATGGGTGGTGTCAGTTTTTGAAAATTATCAAGATCATCTTTTCGCCTATTAATAAGTTCATCCCAATGGATGGATGTGTCATTCCAGATTTCCAAAAGCTCACGGGAGGTTAAAAACCAGAGATCATCCTTACTGGTAAGCTTCCCATCCTGAACAAGTCTAAGGGCATTCTTTTTCATAATTTGTTTAACTACCCAAAATAACCGGATCAGTACAAATTTATGATGCTCCCGCATTCCCCCGGTTTCAGTTAGTACATGATACAGACGTTTAATTTTCCTGACCCTTAATTTGCCTAACAGACCATGACCTGCTATTTTCAGTAACTCCAAAAAAACTTTTTCCCGTTTAGCTGCCTGGGCATCAAACAGAGAACGGCTGCTCTCTGTTTTCAGAATGTTTCCACCGATTACCATGAGTACAGGGAGAGGGTTTTCATTCCACCGGGGCATCATAATATCTATTTCCGAAGATCCCCGGGATCCATAATGATCAAGAAAATTCTTCCATGCATTAAAGAAAGGAGCACTTCCATCAATTTTTTCTGCTTTGTCCAACCAGGAAAAGGCATCTTTATCCAGATGGGTAAACCACTCTGCAAGACTGGGAGATTGTTTTGCCAGATCTGCCAGATCACCAAGAGCAAGATTCATCTCCGTAACAACATTGCCCGGGATTCCCAGAGTAAGTGCTTCGACCTTTTCCGGAGAAAGCCGCCTTTTTGCTGTTTTGGTGAGTAAACGGGCTGCAATATTTCCTGCCACTGCTTCAGGAACCCAGTTAAGGAAGAAAGGAAAAGTATCCTGAATAACATCAAAAATTACTTGTATCTGCTTCTTCCCAGGAGAATAATCTTCCAGGCAGGACGCAGTCTCCGTTATAAAAATATCAATCCTTTCATTTATTTGGCAAGTAAAACCTTCCAGATTGCGCCACCAGAGAGTTTTCAATATTCTGGCAAGAATTCCATAAATAAATTTTATTGTTTTAAATGAAAGGTGAATACCGTGGGGACCTTTAAATTCAGGACGCGCCATGGTAAGTTTAAATGCCCGGGGTGCCAGTATATCAAATTGGGAGAGTAAACCAAATAGCACACGACGAGCCAGAGGATGTCTCAGCCCTTGTGTTACATCTACAAATATCCGTCCTCCACTGAATTTCAGATATGGATTTGATCCATCAGAATTCAACTTTACAGGAAGGATAATTGGAAAAAGGGACAAACTTAATGGAGCCATGGCACGTATCATGTTCTGCTGATGCCCAAGACTAAAAAAAACATGAAGACTGTTGTCCGGAGAAACTAATTCATCTGAAGGGTACAGGGATGTTATGGGACGGGACTGGAGAAGATAGATATTGCCTCCTGCAACAGCCCACTCAATATCCTGTGGACTGTCATAATGGGACTCAACCTGACAGCCCATCCCGGCCAAAACCAGTATTTCGTTGTTTGAAAGAACAATTTGGCTTTGTTGTTCCAGAGAGAGTGACTCCTGACGAATTCCCCCCTCCTTCTCAGGATAAAAAGCTATAAGTTTTTCAGATATCCTTGAGTCAATAACAGAATAATTTCGTTTATCCACCCGGTATGAGTCCGGTGTAACTGCTCCGCTTACAAGAGCTTCACCCAATCCGAAACTGGCATCAATTGCTAATGTATGCCGGTGTCCGGTGAGTGGATCTGCAGTAAACATAATACCCGATTTTTCAGACATGATCATCTGCTGTACGACAACCGAAATAGCTACATCCTCATGGGAAAAATTATTCTGCCTGCGGTATATTATTGCCCGGTCATTAAAGAGTGAGGCCCAGCAGCGCCGGACTCCATCCATTAATTTATCTTTACCAATAATATTCAGATATGTATCCTGCTAACCCGCAAAGGATGCACCGGGGAGATCTTCGGCAGTTGCCGAAGAACGTACAGCATAGGCTTCATGAATACCTGTTTCTTTCCATGCCTGTAAGACAACGAGTGATACATCCTCCGGGATAGGGGTATTCAGGAGAATTTCCCGAACATATCGACCTGCTTTTCGTACATCTTCCAAATCCAATGCACTATTCAACCGGGAATAGATCTGTTCCTCTTTGGGGACCGCAGCAATAAAACTCCGGAAAGCAGATGTAGTTACACAGAATCCCGGAGGTACTGGGAATCCTGCTGCGGCCATCTCTCCAAGATTTGCGCCCTTACCACCGACAAGGGGAAGGTTCTCTGCACGAATCTCTTTAAAATCCATAATGAATGTTTCTTTGTTTGTCATAATATTTGTGATATTCCTTTAAATATAAATATCAGTCCAAAAATAACCGGAGCCCAAATTCCTATTACATGGCTATGTTTCTGTATTGCATTTTTAAGTATGTTTAACAGTATACCGGCACGTTTTGGAAACAATAGGTAGATACTTACCGGGATTATTACTGAAAGACAGAAGATGATTGCAGCTGCCAAAGCTATGATTATTTTCTGCTGCAACAGCAGATCACTCAGAATAACCCCCGAAAGAGCAGTTAGATAGAGTGCCAGATTTTTGAAGTTGATCAATGAAACAGCTGAACCAAAACCTAATGACTTGAGTGGGGACAGGCTGTTAACAAAGGAGAAAAACCGGGGAGGAGCTGGATTTTCAACAGTGGGTTTACGCTTATTACGAAAAGCAATCCCAAAAAGGAGTAATCCCAGAAAAAGCAAAAAGATAGATACACCCAAAGGAGGCTCACTCCCGCTATTTTGAACCATCCGGTATCCAAAACTAACTGCTGAAATACCTATTACACAATATGCTCCTGTATAACCAAGAGCATAGGCAAGTCCATTTCGCCATCCCCGATCAGAGATTAACAAAAGAATTACAAGGGTAATGGATCCGATTGAAAGAAGACCGGAGGAAGCAAATATCAGAGTCTGTACAAGTAAAGATAACATAAAGCATCCTATTGTTAGTGTGTACTTAATAATACATGGCACTGGAAAGATTCCCAAGACTTACTGCCTCTATAAGGGCATTTTCGATAACAGAGTCTCCCCTGCCGACATTAATAAAAATAGTAGACCTGAATTTTCTAAAGAAATCCCTATTAAGAATGCCCCTTGTACTGGATGTTGAAGGGAGTGTATTTATAACAACATAATCATTAAAAATCTGCTGAGGCAGATTATCCATAGTATAGACATTAGTAAAATACTTACTGCTGTTACCACTTCTACTAAGACCAGAAACAGAACTACCGAAAGAACTGAATCCCCTAATTACATCAACCTTTCCTAATAATACCTCTTCCCAATTAATATATAGTTCCGTAGTATCATTGTTATATCTTATTATCAATGATCTTATTTAACCTCAACAACTACTGCATTCTTCCACATCTCACTCTTGTATAAAAAAACACCCTGATATTAGAGAGATTGTTAATACACTGTACCCAAAAAGTGCACACCCCAAAAGACAGTATATGTCTTAATAGTCAGTATATTATCCTAATATCCAATTATATTGACTATATGAACAGTTTCAGTCCATATCTTCCATAATACTTTCCCACAACCTCCATATCAACTAAATACATAACTACTTTTACTATAAATAATTATATACTTTTCTGACTGTTTTTAATCCTAATAGTATACAAATTTTCATCATTTCTCCTTGACCACAGTATACATGCATGCTAACTTCTTAATATGGATAGAGAAATCATTTTCTATGAAACAGAAACCGGGAAAATCCCAGTGAAAGATTTTCTCGATAAACTGGATTTACCTGTTGTTAAAAAAATAGCATGGACATTCCAGCTAATACTGGAAAATGATTTAGTACCTAAAACTTATTTCAAAAAACTGGAAGCTTCGAATGGGATTTGGGAAATAAGAATAAAATTTCATTCAAATGCATATAGGATATTTTCATTCTGGGATAAAGGAAACCTGATTGTATTAACTCATGGTATTATTAAAAAATCCCAGAAAACTCCTGCCAAGGAAATAAAACAGGCAGGTACTTATAAAAAAGACTATTTCAGGAGGAAAAAATGAATCTTAATAACTATTTAGATGAAAGGCTTTCAAAAGAAAAAATATCAAAAGAAGAATTCTGGGAAGGTTATGATGAATTCAAAATCGGTGCATTTTTAAAAGGAATAAGAGTTAATAGTGGCCTAACTCAGGAAGAGTTAGCAAAGCGGATTAATACAACAAAGAGTGTAATATCCCGTATGGAAAACCATTCTGAAGATGTAAAATTATCGACCCTGGAAAAAGTTGCTAAAGCTCTTGGTAAACAAGTAAAAATAGCTATTATTTAGGTTTATTAATTACAAGAAATTATTCTATTTTGGGGAGAATGATTCCAAAAATGTACCCAAAAAGTACACACCTCAAATGACAGTATGTGCCCTTATAGTCAGGATATTAACCTTAAAGCCCATCATACAAACTCTGACTGCGGTATAGTCACTCATTACGTTCGAAAAGAGAATGTTGGTATAGGATCGGGACAGTATAGACTTGATTTTCGACTTCCTTTAAGTACCCAATACTCTCGAGATGTACTACTAACTCCTGCCATTGCCGCGCGTGAACAATTTTGTCTATGAAAGGAATGTCCCGCTTCCTGATCACACCACCTGATGCAGCAACTTCGTTAATACTCTTAAACCACTTCTTCAGAATTGGTTCCTTCAGAGTACGATGGACCATTTTCACAGAGACCCTCTGAACGTCCGAAAGTGCTTTCATACACGTCTCTTTCGTAAACACACCAAGAGTTTCGAAGCCGCGGACTTTTGATGATTCCAAAAAGGATACGGTCTGGTATGGATCAACGCTACCTTGATAGCTTTCATACTGATGACTGAATAGTTTGTTAAAGAAACTTACAATTACTCTCGGACTGATATAGCCTTTGTGATCCGCGAGGCAAGTGAATAGCCAATCCGTGAACGACAAGGACTTATCGATATCGTCGATCTTGATAGAAATCTCTACAGGGAAGAAAAGTCGAAGGAAACGAGTCACAACTCGTTCATCAAGATTTCGCGTCACTCTTTGCTCACCACGATTACGCCAATCTTCCAAGATGGCACTGAAACGCGAACGATGGTCACGACGCGACTCTTGATGAAGAACTAATTTTAGGTACGGATAGAAGTTATCTTTAATATATTTGTTGGCGATTAACCGTCGAACAATGAAACGAAGCAGTTCCTCTCTCGTCCAGCGAAGCTCAAGGACTCGATCTTCGACTTTGTCATAGCTCTTTGCGAGGTCAACACGTTCAAACAGGTCTGATCGTAGGCATAGCATCGGTTGTATGTTTGTTAATGTACCTATTTCTTCAATCGCGTCCGATAGGCCCTGAATGTATTTCTGTTGTACGGATTGGGTTTCACGAGCGACGAAGTCATCGATTCGGTCTATGGTTAGAATGACACAGAGCCCCGATGACATGTAGAACTCGTTGACTGCCGTAAAGACATCATTTAGGTCAATCTCAATTGGCAAAGTGTTCTCTGGTAGTTTAGGGGAAAACCCAACGTTGTTACCGAGGACGTTAAACTTTAATTGAAGTCCCATCTTATTAACAAAGTCTTTAATGTTATAAAGATCGAATCGATTTCTTATCGATTTGATCCGGTTCAGTTTCTTTTTTGCGATTTGGTAAGCTGTGGAGTGTTTGTGTTGCTCGAAAATGTCTCCTACAAGGGTAAAGGCGAGATAAAGCGCCCAGGAAACGACATACGACGATACGGGTAAATTATCGTGGAACTTGGCAGGGGAAAGGTATTCGTTGTTATACGTAAACGCACTGTTGATAGTAATGAAGTGAATTCGCTTGTAGTCGACTCGATCGGTCGGGAAGAGGTGGTTCTTATAAGCGTTCGTGATCGCGCTCTTTCCAGAACCCCTTGGACCTACGACAAACGTTCTATGGCTTCGCAACAGATCATTGATAGATTTGGTAGTAATCAGACTTTTCCGTAGGGTATGCTCATCTTTCTCTCCTTCGACAAGGCCGAATGAGATTTCTTGGAGCTCCCGTGGATCAAAAGATTTTATTTTGTTTCGAATACGCATTGGATAATCGTGTCTCCCTCGCCAAACTTTAGTAACGACAGTTCAAAAAGTGCTTAGCTTTTGCAAATTGGAAGATTTCTAAAATGGACTTTGCCCAATATAGCGACAGCTAGTTAATCCACATTATTTAGTTCATATCCTTCTGGAATATTATATCCCAGAAAAGAATGACTTCTCTGACGATTATAGAATATTTCTATATATTCGAACAGAACATTTTTTGCATTCAATCTGCTACTGAATTTATATCATAGATCCATTCGCTTTTAAGACTTTTAAAGAAAGTTTCAGCACATGCATTGTCCCAGCAGTTCAAGAGTTTCTTCATGCTAAAATCTGATAAACAGATCCTCTGGCTCATTGTCTCCAGACGCAAAATTTAGCCCCTACACACCAGCACCGCCTGAATTTCTTATATAAACTACTCTCTATCATGCAAAACACCTGTCTACTCTAATACAGCCGACTATTAAAGTATGAGAACAAGAAAAGCGTATATTCAGGACTTTCTCTGGTCCCGCAAATCCGAATTCCTTATGCTTGAAGAGCTTCATTCAGCCAGGCGTTTAGCTAAAATCTTTGGAGTTGGAAAGGACTCAGTCTATAAATATAAGAACATATCTACAGAAAGTCAGCCTTCTACTGCTTCTCAATTATTTTGCGACATATTCGTGTATCAATTCAGTAACAAGTGTTTGGTAGGGAAGCCCCCTTTCCATTGCTTTTACTTTCAGTTTTAACATATCATTTTCGGTAAGCCGGATATTCATTCGACTCACTTTTTTTTGTGATTCAATAGCCACATTTTTAGAAAGCTCCAAAAGCTCCCTTCTTTTCTCAGCTGAGACAGGAATCCATTCGCCCCGATCAATCTCATCCATAAAATCTTTTTCTTCATTATCCGCTGGGGTGTATATACTCATGTATCCTCCTCTTCATAAAGTTTTGAAATCTTTCTATTTGGAAAAATTGTCTTCAAAAAAATACTCTCTTTACTCATTACAAACGGACAGACATGGATCAGTCCTTCATATTTGAAAACATACATATATTGATTATCTCTGGTTGGAATAATTATTATATCTATAATTTTATTTTCCATTATATAAGTAATTACTGTCTCAAAGGAAATACCTCTATTATCTTTCAACCAGTTGTTTTTTTCTATACTGAATTCAAAAAGCATAATAAAAAACTACTGCTATTGTCGCCTAATGTCAATACATATCATTCGCCAGGCTTTTGCGGTGTGGCCTTTTTTACGATTGCCTGGTCGGAAGCAAGCTTCCTGCTCGGCAATGCATCCAAAGCCTGGCGATATGCACATATTTTTTTTAAAAAATAATTTGACATCTTCTCCTAAATCCATATCATGAGATAGAGGAAAATATTTCATGGGAATAGATACTAATAAAACATTACTTCTGGTTCATGAAGAACTAAATTGGGTTTCAGTTAAAAAGAAAGAACTAAATAGATTTGGTTATAAAATTTTATCTGCAAATAGTGGAGAAAATGCTGTCAATATCTTTACTGAAAATAAGTATATTGATCTGGTTCTTATAGACATAGATCTAAATACTGGATTCAACAGTATTGAAACTTCCGGAAAAATCTTAAAAATACGTGATATTCCTATAGTATTTCTTTTATCAGATACAGATAAAAAAAAATTGGACAAGGTTGAGGAAATTTCATCTTATGGATATGTCTTAAAACAATCAGATCCTGCTTCACTTAATGCTTTATTGGAAATGACTATTAAACTCTTTAAGTCACAAAAAGAAATTAAAAAATTAAAAGATAAAACTCAGGAATTGATATCTCAAAAAAAGGAGCTTGATTTTTCACTCAAAGGAGCAAATGTAGGTACATGGTCCTGGAATATTCAAACAGGAGAGATGACTACTAATGAACGATGGGCATCAATTTTAGGATATACTCTTGAAGAAATATCTCCTGTCTCAATTGATACATGGAAGGAGTTTATCCACCCTGATGATCTGAAAAAATCTGAAATACTACTGAATGAACATTTTATCAGAGCTTCTGATTATTATGAACGTGAAAATCGTATGAAACATAAAAATGGTGAATGGATCTGGATACTGGACAGAGGTCAGGTAGCAACCTGGACAAAAGACGGCAAACCCCTTTTGATGTATGGAACACATCAGGATATTACTACACAAAAAACAGCAGAAAAAAGATCATCAGAGGCTTATCAGATTATTAATAGAAGCCATAGTGTTGCCTTCCTTTGGCAGAATAAGGATAACTGGCCTATTGAGTTTGTATCAGAGAATGTTGATATATTGACAGGATACTCTGCTGTTGAGTTCATGGAAGGAAAAGTTTCATATACCGATATTATTTACAGAGATGATATTGATAGAGTCCGGGATGAGGTAATCCAAAATAGTGGTATGAAGGAGATTCAAACCATTATGCATGCACCTTATAGAATTACCGCAAAAAATGGTCAAATCAAGTGGATTGAGGATAAAACTTTTATCCGCAGGATTTCCAATAACAGCATTACCCATTATGAAGGAATTGTTACTGATATTACAAAACAAAGACAGTTGGAAGAAAAGCTTCTGCAGGCAGGCAGGATGGAGGTAGTAGGAACCCTTGCAGGTGGAGTTGCCCATGATTTCAATACACTTTTGGGCATAATACTTGGTTATGGTGAAATGATCCTGAATAATATTTCCTCTGACAGTCAGAATAAAGCTTATCTTCTGGAAATTCTGCAGGCAGGAAACCGTTCCAAAGAGCTGGTACAGCATCTAATGGACTTCTCCATTCCGGATAAGGACGATCGAAAACCGGAACAGTTAAGCACTCTAATAGAAAAATCACTTCCATTGCTTAGATCCTCACTATCTTCAAAAATTAATATTAACTATAAAGAAAAAACTAATTCCAGCACTATTTTTGCAAATTCCAGTCAGATCCAACAGGTAATTATGAATCTTGGAATGAACGCCGCCAAGGCTATGGAGAATAAAGGTGGTAATCTTGATATAATTCTAAAAGAAGCCTTTATTGGAAAAAACCGTGCAATGACTATGAATGTAAAAAAGGGGAATTTCCTAAAGCTGGTCATAAACGATACTGGAAAAGGAATGGATTCAAAAACCATTAAACATATATTTGAACCATTTTACACAACAAAACCAAGAGGTGAAGGGACTGGTCTGGGTCTTTCCATAGTCTATGGAATTATTAAAAGTCATGATGGATTTATTGATGTAATCAGTAAACCAGGGGAAGGAAGCAGCTTCGATATTTATTTACCAAAAATCTAACAAGCTATATTATTGTTAAAAAAGGGGAGCATATTGGCAAGTATTCTTATTATTGATGATAATGACAGCTTTCGTAAAATGCTTACAGAAATGCTGAAAAGAGCAGGTCATAATGTTTCAGAAGCTGATAACGGGATAATCGGTGTAGAACTATATATAAATGACCCGACCAAACTTGTTATAACTGACATTTATATGCCCGAAATGAACGGACAGGAAGTTATTATTAAACTTAGAAAAACTTATCCTGAAGTAAAAATAATAGCAATTTCAGGGGGTGGTAATAGTGGATCCCTAAAATATCTCAGTGGCACCCGGAATTTAGGTGCTGATAAATACCTCAGTAAACCATTTACAATGAAAGAATTACTGGAAACTGTAAATAGGGTGCTGCAGAGCTGAAACAATCTTGGAAAAACTGTTAACAGCCTCTCACTAAGTTTATATTAGAAAAGAGAATTAATGTCAGAGAAATATCACTCTCTTCCATTAATTATCAATGTATAAGTATCACCTAATGTTCCTAATCCCAGGGATTTAACCCCTATATAATAATTCCCCGGAGTCAGGCCACTGATAGTCTTAGGAGGTGCTGCCGGCTCAATATCTTCTGAAGCAGATATTGAAGGAGTTTCTGAATTATCTTCACCCCAAAAATAGAAATCAAAAGCATCCAGACCATTGGTCCATTCTAGCTGTATATCAACACTTGTCACAGAAGAGTCAATTTCAAATTTATAGGTATCATACTGACCAGTGGCATCTTTAAGACCTTCTACTTTAATAAGTTCATCCACATTAAGTAAACTATTCTGTAATGTACTGCCAAGGTCCGATACTAAAGATAATGAACCAGAAGTTGGACCGACATCTGAATTAATATCACCATCCTCCAGATAATACTCAGGTACAAAAATTATAGGAGAAACAAAGGTATTATTTAATAAATTACTATCGTCCCCGGCACTAATACTGATAATAATATAATAATAACTGCCAAAATTCGGCCAGTCTATATCTGCGAAAGAAATTAATCCTGAAGACGCTCCTGCTGCAAAGGGCAACAAAGTATCTGATTTAAGAGGGAAATCACTTCCATCAAGGTTTGCGTTTGTAGAAGCAAAAACCTCCCATGCTATTTGCTCACTGCCATCATTATTATCAATCTCAATTATTTCAAATTGATAATCACTACTAGTACTACTTAAAATGGTACGGGGACTACCCTCGGTTAGAAAACTTGGTGATATTATTGAATAGTCCGGAGGATCTTTAACTGTATAAGGTCCATTGTAAGTAGTATTATTTTCTGAAATATCCTCATTAGGGGCTGAAAAATCAATAAGAATATAGTAATCTCCAGCAGTACTTGGCCAGGTACCGGAAATTGGGACAGAGAGGTAACCAAACCCGGCATCTAAAGCTGAAAGTATTCCTGAGCCTATCTCTGTATCATCTCCTAAGGAATTGTCATCCGATGACCATGCAGTCCAGGATATATCATCACCAAGAGCCCCATCACCACCACCAATATTTGTGAAGTCAAAGGTCTCAGAACAGAGACTACCGGAAGTGACTGTCGGGTAGTCCCGGCTGATATTATTCACAAAATAGTCGATATCAGTACCGGTAGTAATAATAGTAAAAGAGTCGCTTGCCAGATAATTATTAAAGGGATCAATATCATCTCCGGCAGATACATTAACTATTATATAATAAACTCCAGCCGATACAGGCCATAGACCTGTAATACTAACCAAATCTCCATTTGATTCTCCCTGGAGGGCTGATATTGATCCACTGTTTAGCGGAGTATCTCCTCCATCCAGAATTTGGTCTACAGATAAATAAGCAGTCCAGTAGACAGCATTAGCACCGGTATCAATACCCTGGTTCCTGATATCAAAACTCTGTGATAAAGAGGTGTTCACATCCACACTTGAAGGAGAATTTGAAATACTATCAACAATATAGTCAATATCCGGAAAAGATCCGGGAACACCCCCTTCCGAATCTTCTGATCCATTAAGAACATCTGAAAATGAAAATGGCTGGGAACAGTTTACAATTAAGATTATTGCAAAAACTAAAGTTATAAAAAAACTAGAATGGATTAGAATAGATTTTCGGGTTATTTGATTTTTTCTCATTATTATAGTTCCTAGAACCTGTAATTTACACCAATAGTAGGTATAAATCCTGTAATAACTGTTGAAGATTCTAAAAATAAAGAATAGTTGGATACAATGGAAACTCCCAGGTTCTCCCTAAAATAATAATTAACTCCCAAACCCAATGAACAGGAAGGAATCAGCATGCTTTTATACCCGGTGTTATTTGCATCCATCATAAAAATTGTTCCGGCTAAACTAAACCTGAAAAAGATATCTGCAATATAGTTAAAGTTCATGCCTACCCTAATTTCAGGTCCAAGAGAAATAAGAATATTTTCTGAAGATAACTCTCCTCCCTCAGCTACAAAGTAATCCATAGAAATAACTATCCCTGGAGTCAGATAACCCACTGAATTTATAATTCTATAGCCTCCAAAAAAGGTAAAATCTATCCCCCTGGTAAAATACTCTGTAGCCACTCCTGTTGTTACAAATGGAGCACCCCCAACTATAATAGTAAAAGGGCCAGGAGACTTTCTAACATTAGTCTCTTCCCTTATCTCCCTAATTTCATTATCAGGTTCTAATTTTTCCACAAATAGGATGTTCTCAGACAATGCCTGCTGATTTACCTCTTTTTGATCCGGTATATATTCAATTTTAATGACAGGATCCTTTTCTATTACTTCTTCCTCAACTATTTTCTGTTCTTCTTCTGCAGCCAGGATTATTTGTTCGACAATATATAAATTATTCCGTATTACAGGAATTATTTCTGCTAAAGCATCCTCTATATATTGATCAGTAGAAAGACTTAATCTATTTTTATTTGAGACAGATATTAGTTTTTCTCTATCCCAAACACTGTAACAGGTAATATCAAATGAAACGATACTATCCTTTAGAGCATATAAACCTTCAATTACAAAAAAAGCACCCATCCACTCAGCTGTTTCCAAAAGTGTTGTTATTGCTGTATCATTTTCAATATTGATAACATTGAACCCTGAAATACCTAGTCCTCTGGATATTGATTTACTAATAATATCTTTTATATCAGAATCAATATCTTCTGAATGTATATAAACAAGAATATTGGGTTCTTTATCCAGTGTTTGAGAAAAAATCACAAAATTACTGAAAATCAGTAAAAAAATTAATAGAGATAGTTGTTTTTTATTAAATTGAATAGCAATAATGGACAGTTCCCCTATTTGAAATAATTTTAATTTTATAGGCTTATAATACTATATATCGTGAATTCCCTATTAATCTATAATACATTTAAAATTTGGAAATCAGATATAAACGATTTTTTATTAATTTTCAACTGTTTAGAACTGGTTTAATATAAACCAGGTCATCTGCTTCCGGTTTACTGGAGGAGATAAAAAGGGACTCCAATTTTCCAGATACACTATTTTCTAAAATATCTGTTATTGTACCCGAGCCAAGAACTCTTTCAGTGTTATAATCATCTTTCTTAAATATATAAAATTTAGTTCCTGTTTTTATATCTATCTCAACAAGTAACTCAATACTAATTTGGTCAAATTGAATTAATGAGATTAACCCTAGTAAAATTAGCTCTTCTGAACTATTAATCTCCTCTACAATAGCTTGAGTAAGATCTTTTTCTTCAGCTTTTTCTACTTCCTCTATTTCCTCTACTAAACTATCATTTACAGCCATATTCTGTTTATCAATAGAACTAAGAATAGAAAAGGCACTTTCAAGACCAGGAACAGATGCAATTAATGTCCTCAGTTCACTTTCAGCTAATTTATACTCATCCACACCGGAATTATTTAAAACTTTTTCTGTTAAAGCAGATATTCTTTCAAAAATAATTACAATTTCAGAATCCCCGGAACTCTCACCTTTTCCGGTAACCAGGTAATTAGTTATATAATCATTTAATTTAACTAATATACTTATATGCAGAGAATACTGTAACAGGATAGAATCAGTTTCAGCCCGAGATCCATCTTTGATCAATGCTTGTAAACCCTCTATCTTTTCAATAGCTCTATTGTATTCTTTTTCATTTATACTGGTAAATATTTCCTGGTACGATTTATAAATCTGAGTTCTAAAGATATTTTCATTTTCATATTGAATTGCAACTTCAGTCATAATTTTCATTGCTTCCATGGCTTCTGATACCTGAGAAATATTATCTGATTTTTGCTGAATATCCTCGTCAAGTCGTTCTTTCTCTGTCACAAGAATTTCATATTCATCCAGGGATACTATTAATTTTTTTTCACTTTCTGTTTTATCTTCTAAAACCTTATCAATTTGATTATTAATATCATCTATACTCAGATTATAAAATGTTATCATTGCAGGTGTTAATTCTGATTTAATATTCTCTTCAAGAACAGTAATTTTTGAGGTTATATCTTCTTCAGTAATTCCTTCTGTCACTAATTTTGCCCTTTCGTCAGCCAGCCTTTTTTCTGTTTCCGTTTTAATCCTGAGAAGTTCCTTTAAAGTATTTATTTTTATATCATATGTAACTATTTCATCTTTGTATCTAATAATTTCAATGTCTTTACTTTCCAGTTTTTGAACAGATTCCTCCATATAAACCCTCAAAACACCCCATTCGGAGCCTGAGATATTTGAAAACTCTTTAGTGGAATAAGATTGTTTCTTTCCATTAATAAGAACACCTGAAAAAAATAAAATAAAGACAGTACAAATAATGGCAGTAACAGTAATTACTAAAGGTAAGACTAAACCACTGGATTTTGCAGATAACTGACCCAAATCATACATATTTTCATGTCTTTTTATAAAGCCTTCATTAATTCTGTCCAATATTTCCTTTTTTTCTTCACCGGAAATAATTTCTGTTTCCAACAGTAAATCATTGGACTCTTCTAACTGGTTCATGTTCAAGAGTATAGTACAAAGTTATCAGAAATAAAATAATATATTTCTTGCAAAAAGATACAAATAGGCTACATTATTAGTATTATCTACAAGGAAATGGAGTAAAAATGAGCAAAACTGTAAAATTTAGCATAAAAGGAAAGATACTGCTGATTATAATTCCTCTTTTGATATGCAGTTTTACAATTAGTTCTTATATTTCCGTAATCTCTTCCAGAAAAAATATCTTTAATATTTCCAGTCAGTTTATGAGATATAGAATGGAACAACTAAATAATTATGCAGCAAGCCAGTGGGTAAATCTGCAAAAAAGTGGTTTTTCCAATAATCCTGTCTATACAAAAATAGTAGAACAATCGATAGAATCATACGCCAGAGGAATGATAAGAAGAGATTCGGAATACATATTTGCAGTTGATAACTACGGGGTTCTTATGTTTTCCACAGCTGATATTAATTATAATCAAAAAGAATGGAAGACAGTACAGAATAGTATCCCATATCTAAACAGTAATTTATTTGAATATACAATTTCCGATCACAGATACATAGGACTTTCAGAATATATCCCTGAGTTTAATTGGGAAATATTCATAATTGAGAATAAAAAAGTATTTACAAAAGAAATATGGGAATTGACATATTTTCAGATCCTGATATTTGCTATTTCACTGATAATTATTATTTTAGGCCTCCTTATGGCTTTAAAAATTACTCTGGGTCCAATTCAAAGAATTAGAAAAGCAATTCATGATATTGCTGTAGATAAAAAATTTTCCCGTAAAATAAAGATTGAATACCCGGATGAAATTGGGGAACTGGCATTTGAATTTAATGAAATGACATATAATCTTGATCTTACATATTCACAGTTGAAAAAATATGCAATAGATGAAGCCATAGCAAAAAAAGAAGTATTTATCCGGGAAAATGAGACCCTTGATGTCCTTGGTAAAGCTTCTGAATATAAAGATGCAGAAACTGGAGCACATATTACCCGAGTAAGCAGCTATTCACTTATTCTCTCAGAATCATACGGCCTAAGTCAGGATATGAGGGATTTACTTTATATGGCAGCTCCTCTTCATGATATAGGTAAATTGGGAGTCCCCGATTCTATCCTTTTAAAACCTGGTAGATTAACACCTGAAGAAATAGAGACAATGAAAGAACACACTTCAATCGGATATAAAATACTGGTAAATTCAAGTAGTAAATATTTAAAAGCCGGGGCAGTAATTGCAATATCTCATCATGAAAAATTCGATGGAACAGGATATCCCAGGGGGCTGGAAGGTGAGGATATCCCAGTTTTTGGTAGAATTGTCAGTATAGCAGATGTTTTTGATGCCCTGACTACAAAACGACCATACAAGGATGCCTGGCCATTTGAAAAAGCCGTGAATTTTATTAAAGAAGAAAAAGGGAAACACTTCGATCCTGTTTTTGTAGATCTTTTTATTGAAAACCTTTCAAAAATAAGACAAATTTTTGATAACCATTCGAATACATAAAACCAATTAAATATTATAGCAATAGAATCATCTTCCTGATCCATATTTCTTCATAACTTCTTTAATAGGCAAACTCAAAATATCTTCCAGGACCGTTACAGTCCTGGGTATAAAAACCTGTAATCCAATCTCCTCATCAGGGCTGAACCGACCAAGAACATGAGAACTGACACTTCCATGTACCGGCCTTGAGATACCAAGTCTTAATCGATAGTATTCACTGGTACCAAGATGCTGATTTATAGATCTAAGGCCATTATGACCACCAGTACCCCCACCTTTTTTAAGCACTATCTTTTCAAAATCAAGTTCCAGATCATCGTGAATTACTATTATCTCTTCCGGTTTGATTTTGAAAAAATGAGCTGCTGCCTGAACACTTTTACCTGTATTATTCATAAAAGTTTCCGGTTTTAAAAATATAATTTTATCTGAACCTGTAAAATAGTCAGTCCATTGGCCATTAAACTTTTTTTTCCAGGTAAAACTATCCGAACCGGTAAAGGAATCCAACACCATCCAGCCAATATTATGCCTGGTTTTCTCATACTCACGTCCAGGGTTCCCTGTAAATACTACCATTTTTATCATTCTATAATTCTATCCTGCTTCCTGCTGCAATTTCGAAGGTATTAAACTGTTTGGCAAAATCTCCTGTACAGTGAGTTCCACCATAGTTTTTAAAACCATATGCTTTCAGTTTCCCATACACATCTTCTACTTCTTTTTCACTTCTTTTAGATAGATGAAACCCACCCATAAGTGTATTTAAGCTCTTGTCAGGAAACAGATCTATAGCCTTGTCCACAACACTAATAATACCTGGATGAGCACAGCCTGTAACAACAGACATACCCTTTTCTGTATTGCAGAGTAGAATCTGCTCACTAATGGGATCCCCATCGTAAGTTCCAATTACTTCTCCAGTTGAATATATTCCCGTTGAAATTTCTGTTAAATTTTCCAGTTCAATAAGATTACCATTCAGATCTTTGACCTTATCTTTAAATTCCTGTGTAAATCCAGGACAGGAATAGACTGTAATCCCTGGGCGCTTTTCCAATAAAGCCCATAATCCACCCTGATGATCCCAATGATCATGAGATATAACAATTTTACTTATGTCCTCAAGATCAATATTTAAAGAATCAAGATTCTCCAGAAGTTTTTCACCATCTTCTCCAGCATCAAATAATATATGCCCATCGAGAAGGCAGGAAAATCCCCAGCCATGAATAATTTTCTCATTTGTAGTGTAGTTATCGTAGACCATTACTGCTTCCATTCTGTTATCTCCTGTAATAAATTCAACAATTCTTCTGCTGTTATCTTAAAATCATAGTTAATCTTCATTATTCAGCTGCAAGGCAACTTTAAGCGATTCTTCAAGCTTATATATCTTCTCAGAGGATAACTTCCCAACATAGTTTGTCAATATTGACTTCGGAAGACTTATAAGCTCATCACAATGAATACTGCTGTCATGCTTTAGCCCCTCCTCAATTCCAACAGAAATTTGAGTTGAAAGACCCTCGTACACTGTATAAACGGGAGCACAAATAACTGTTGAAAATCGGGAATCGATTAAAATCTGACGGCTTACTATAATGAACACCCGGAATTTTTTCGGATCGTGAGATGATGGATTCCTGACCCTAAAAAGCTCACCACGTCTCATATAGGAAGCTGATAAGTGAGTACATCCATTGCTTCTGCATTGAGGGAATCAGCATTTAGATTAATTATCTCTAAATCTCTTCGTTCAGCTTCTTTTCGTATCAACTGAGCAATATATTTACGTGCAGCTATCTCCAAAAACTCAGATCTGCTTCGATATTCACCAATGTACTGATCAATAGTTTCCATTACTTCATTAGATAGTGTGATTGATGTCTTGACTTTCATACTACTAGTATACTACTAAATACTGGTTATAGCAAATCTAAAAATATCCTGTTGACGGTCCAGTACACCTGATATACAATCCATTATACATCTAATAATACAATGGAGAAAAAACAATGAACAAATTATTATATATCCTGGTATTTTCTTTTTTAATTTCAACCATGCTGTCAGCTGTTGGAAGCAGAGAGGTTGAAACATCTCTGGCAATTGAAGACACAACTGGAAATACAGCTCAACTGGAAGGAATTCCTCAAAGGATAACATTTGTAGGAAAAGCCTCAAATATGATTGCCGATGTGCTCTATATGTTTCCTGAAGCATCGATGAGGATAGTTGGAGTAGGAAAAACTAACCAGAGAAATGGAGAATTTGTAAAAGTTTTAGATCAATTGTACGAGACAAAGATATTTCTGGACCATAATGTGGGACCGGAACAGGTCGCAGTTACCACACCGGATCTGGTAATAATGAAAAATTACCTTAAAAAAAGCCTGGGAGATCCGGTTAGTCAACTTGATATTCCAATACTATATATGAACCTTGAAACCCCGGTCGCCTATGAAAAGGATATTAGGATGCTGGGAAGGGTTTTTGGAAACCCTTCAAGGGCAGCAGAATTAATAAAGTACTATAGGGTAGAAAAGGAATTTGTTACCAATAAAACTCAATCCCTGACAGATAAACCGGATATTCTTTTTATCTATCATACAACAAGAGACGGGATTGCTGCCTTTAATACTCCTCCCGGAACATGGATACAATCCAGAATGGTTGAAATGGCTGGTGGTATCCCTGTCTGGACAGACAGCCATCCTGGCGGAGGATGGAGTAAAATAAATTTAGAACAAATTGCTGCATGGAACCCTGATCAAATCTATGTAGTTGCCTATAAAGAAGATATTAAAGTAGTACTTGAATCAATGAAGAACTCCTCTGAATGGCAGGAGTTAAAAGCTGTTAAAAATAATAAATTAGTAGCATTTCCAGTAGATTTTTACAGCTGGGATCAACCGGACAGCAGGTGGATACTG
>DAOWEB010000124.1 GCA_030638735.1 Spirochaetaceae bacterium | reverse complement strand
ATGGACGTCTTCTTGGTGTTGTGGAAAAGGAGGCTCCTGGAAAATCTTTAAAAGATCTGGCAGAGAATTTTGTACTATACGGAGCTCTTGCAGAAATATTTGCCAGAGAAACCGGTTTTAACAGCGGTCTTGGTGGTTCCATGCATACCTTCTTTGCACCATTTGGTTCTATGCCCAATAATGCCATAGTCGGTGGAAGTGGTGATATCAGTGTAGGTGCTGCTCTATTTAAAAGGATAAACAGAAAACCTGGTATAGTTATAGGAAATATCGGAGATGCGGCTCTTGGTTGTGGTCCTGTATGGGAAGGTCTCGCCCTAAGTTCAATGGATCAATACAGAACACTCTGGGATGCTGATTTGGGTGGTGCTCCTCCATTTATGCTCAATATCTTTAACAATTTTTACGGCATGGGTGGACAGACAAATGGTGAAACCATGGGTTACGGAATGGCAGCAAGAGTTGGTGCAGGTGTTAATCCTGATAATATGCATGCAGAAAGGGTGGACGGTTTTAATCCCCTTGCAGTTGCAGAGGCAATGACACGAAAGAAAAAATTACTGGAAGCAGGTAAAGGTCCTGTTTTTATGGAAACTATAACCTACAGACTTACAGGACATTCCCCATCAGATGCATCTTCCTATAGATCAAAGGAAGAGGTTGAAAGTTTCAGACAAAATGACAGCCTTGAAAGTTACAGGGAGTATCTTCTTCTGAACAAGGTTATTACAGAGTCAGAAGTTTCTGAATTAAAAGATAAGGTTGTTAATAAAATTAAAAGTACTGTGACTCTGGCTATAAATGATGATATTTCTCCACGGGTAAATGGTTCATTTATAGAATCTGTAATGTTTTCCAATGAGAAAAAACTAAAACTTGAAGACAGAGAACCTGAAGTTCTTATGCCCAAAGAGGAAAATTCACGTGTCAAAGCTATTGCAAGAAGAAACAGATACGCTTTTGATGATAACGGAAAAGAATATTCTGCAGCTAAAACATACAGCTTTAGGGATGCTCTGTTTGAAGCTCTTATAGACAGATTTTATGAAGATCCCACTATGATAGCATATGGAGAGGAAAACAGAGACTGGGGCGGTGCTTTTGCAGTATACAGAGGTCTTACGGAAGCTCTTCCCTATCACCGGTTATTTAACTCACCTATTTCCGAAGGTGCCATTGTCGGAAGTGCTGTAGGCTATGCAATGACCGGCGGACGGGCTGTAGTAGAACTTATGTATGCTGACTTTATGGGCCGGGCCGGGGATGAAATTTTTAATCAGATGCCTAAATGGCAGTCCATGAGTGCAGGAGTTTTAAAAATGCCTTTGGTACTTCGTGTTTCCGTAGGAAGCAAGTATGGTGCTCAGCATTCTCAGGACTGGACAGCTCTGGTTGCACATATTCCCGGATTGAAAGTTATGTATCCTACAACTCCATACGATGCAAAGGGAATGCTTAACCTTGCTTTAACTGGTACAGATCCTGTTATTTTCTTTGAAAGTCAGAAACTATACGGAATTGGCGAGATGTTTGAGAAGGGTGGCGTGCCGGAAGGATACTATGAAGTTCCCGAAGGGGAACCTGCTGTCAGGCGAACAGGTAAGGATTTAACTATTATTACAATAGGTGCAACACTCTATCCTGCACTGGATACTGCGGATATACTTAAAGAAAAATATGGTCTGGAAGCAGAGGTTATCGATTTAAGATTTATGAATCCTCTCAACTACCAGCCTCTTATAGATTCGGTTAAAAAAACAGGAAAGGTCCTTCTTGCATCAGATGCATCAGAGAGAGGCTCTTTCCTCCATACAGTTGCTTCCCATATTGGAAGGCTTGCTTTTGATTATCTGGATGCACCGCCTGTGGTTGTTGGAGCCAGAAACTGGATAACACCTCCTGCAGAGATGGAGGAATTTTTCTTTCCTCAGAATGAATGGTTTATAGATGCTATACACGAATCAATTCTTCCCCTGGAAGGACATAAGGTTACAACTGTTCAGACAGATGGAGAGTTTATACGTAAAAACAGGATGGGAGTGTAAGAACCTGATGTTTGAACTTTTAGAATATAAATCTATGATAAAGAGATTAAATAAAGGAGACAGTGCAGATAGAAAATCTGCACTGATTCAGATTGCAGGGCTAATTGAAAAACAAAAAATTACCAGGGTTGCTAATGAAGAGGTTAATAATCATGTCCATACTTCCTTTTCGTTCAGTCCTTATTCACCGACCGGGGCAGCTTTTGCTGCATGGAAAGACGGACTTCAGGCTGTAGGGCTTATGGATCATGACTCAATTTCCGGAGCAGACGAGATGCTTGAGGCATGTAAGGTAATGGGGATAGCATCAACAATAGGGTTTGAAATTCGAGTTAATTTTTCCGGCACTTCTGTAGAGGGATTACGAACAAATAATCCTGACTCAAAAAATATATCCTATATAACTGTCCAGGGAGTCCCTTCAGACAAATTTAAGGAAGTTGAAAAATTCCTGGCACCTGTAAATGTGGAACGAAATGTAAGAGACAGGAAGGAAGTTGATAGTCTTAATAAACTGATCTCAGGTTATGGAATTGAAAAGATAAACTTTGAGAAAGATGTGTTGTCCAGATCTATGAGTTCATTTGGTGGATCTATAACAGAACGGCATATACTGGCTGCTTTGGCAGAGAAGCTTATAGTTAAACTAGGGAAGGGTGAACGGATAGTTACCTTTCTTGAAAATAATTTTAATATATCCCTTTCAAAAATGGTTAAAGGATTTTTATCTGATAAAGATAATCCTCATTATCTCTACGATCTTCTTGGTACCATGAAGGGTGATTTTCTTCTTCGTTTTTTTATACAGCCGGGAGAAGAGGAATGCCTTTCTGTATCCAGTGTTGTTAATTTTGCAAATTCTATTGGTGCCATCCCTGCATATTCCTATCTTGGAGATGTTGCAGAAAGCCCTACTGGAGATAAGAAGGCTCAGGCTTTTGAAGATTCATTTTTAGATAAGCTTATGGATGAGGTAAAACAGATAGGTTTCAAAGCTGTAACTTACATGCCTCCCCGTAATACAAGAGCCCAGTTGGATAGAATTCAAAGTCTTTGCAGGAAACATGATTTTATGGAGATAAGCGGGGTAGATATCAACTCATCCAGGCAGATTTTTAACTGCCCTCCAATTTTGGAAGAAAAAAACAGGCATCTAATTGATTCTACATGGGCATTGATTGCTCACGAGAAACTCGCTGGTAAAGATGAAGCCCTTTCATTGTTTAGTAGTAAAAATCCTATGACTAATCTTCCATTGCAGGAAAGAATTGCTTTTTATAATAAAATAGGTCGGATTATTGATAAGAAAAATCCGGAAAATCTGGATAATCTAATAAAAAAGGTTTACGAATATGGGAATTGAAACAACAATAGCACCTCTTCTTAGGGGACTGACTTTTAATGGAAGTTATGGAAGTATTGTTCGGTTTGATAATATTGAGAAAATTGAAAAAGATGCCTTGATAATTCCGAATAAAATAAAGTCTCAATCCACAGATTCAGCAATAAAGGAAATACTTGCAGCAGCTTTTACCAGTTATGTTGATGCTCATGGTTCAAATCCTGTAATTGCTGTTTTAGATGGTGTTGGTAGTTTTGTAATTAGCAGTAATGGTGATGATTCTATTAGTGCACAATCGGGAATTGTAAAAAATAGAATATCTGTTGTTACCGGTGGTGCTCAGGGTTTCGGAGAGGGTCTTGTCCGACAGCTGACCAATGCCGGGTCTATTGTATATATTGCAGATATGAACCTTCAGGGAGCAGAGAATCTTGCCAAAGATATTAATAGTACACTTGGAAGAACTGCCGCTTTTGCTGTAGAGGTTAATGTTACAGATGAAGAGTCTGTTGCAAAAATGGTGGAAAATATCGTGCTTTCATCCGGTGGAATAGATATTTTTATCAGTAATGCTGGTGTTTTAAAAGCAGGCAGTGTTAAAGAGATGAGTCTGGCAGACTTTAACTTTGTAACCAGTGTAGATTATACAGGTTTTTTTATCTGTACAAAGTTTGTGTCCCCTGTAATGGCTCTTCAGAACAGTGTATCAGGGGATTATTTTTCAGATATAATTCAAATAAATTCAAAGTCCGGTTTATCGGGATCAAATAAAAACGGAGCCTACGCAGGTGCTAAATTTGGTGGAATTGGTTTAACACAGAGTTTTGCTCTGGAGCTGGTAACAGATAATATCAAAGTAAATTCCATATGTCCCGGAAACTTTTTGGATGGACCTCTGTGGTCAGATCCTGAAAGAGGGCTTTTTGTTCAGTATTTAAAAGCAGGGAAGGTTCCTGGCGCAGAAACTTTGGATGATGTACGAAAACATTATGAAAATATGGTTCCTATGAAACGGGGATGTACAAGTCTGGATGTAATAAAAGCAGTCTACTATATTGTGGATCAGAAATATGAAACCGGTCAGGCTGTTCCTGTCACCGGTGGTCAGATAATGCTGAATTAATCCTTCGGCAAGCTCAGGAACCTATTGGTTATCACTGTAGGCTATTTGGTAAAAGGAGAAAGAAATGAAAACTAAAGCTGTTAGATTATATGGTAAAGAAGATTTAAGACTGGAGGAGTTTGAACTTCCTCAAATTAAAGATAATGAAATACTGGCAAAGATAGTGTCAGATTCTATTTGTATGTCTTCATACAAAGCTCAGCACCAGGGGTCGGATCATAAACGTGTTCCGGATAATGTTGCTGATAATCCAATAATTATTGGCCATGAGTTTTGTGGTGAAATATTGGAAATAGGAAGTAAATGGAAGGATCAGTTTAAAGTGGGGCAGCAGTACTCAATTCAACCTGCCTTGAATTATAAAGGAAGTCTGGATGCTCCAGGTTACTCCTATCAGTATATTGGTGGAGATGCAACCTATATTATTATTCCTTCGGAAGTAATGGAAATGGGCTGTCTTTTACCATTTAAAAGTGATGCATTCTTTATGGGTTCACTGGCAGAACCAATGTCCTGTATAGCAGGAGCTATGCATGCAAACTACCATATTAAACAGGGAACCTACATCCATGAAATGGGAATAAACGAGGGTGGTCAGATGGCTCTTCTGGCAGGTGTAGGTCCTATGGGGCTTGGTTTTATCGATTACACACTTAACTGTGACCGAAGGCCTTCAAAGCTGGTAGTTACAGATATAGATGATGCACGTTTAAAAAGAGCTGCTTCAATTTACACTGTAGAAAAAGCTGCAAAAAATGGTGTGGAGCTGATCTATATAAATACAAAAGATATGGATAATCCTGTTTCAGAGATGATGTCTCTTTCTGAAAATAATATGGGCTATGATGATGTTTTTGTCATGGCACCTGTAAAACCCGTTGTTGAACAGGGAGATCAAATTCTTGGGAAAGATGGTTGTCTTAATTTCTTTGCCGGCCCTTCAAATACAGATTTTAATGCTAATTTAAACTTTTATGATGTACATTATGCAGCTCATCATCTGGTGGGAACAAGTGGTGGTAATACAGATGATATGAAAGAGGTTCTTACCATGATGGCAGATGGAGTTATAAATCCTGTGGCGCTGATAACCCATGTAGGTGGACTTGATTCTGTTGTAGATACAACAAAAAATCTGCCAAATATACCTGGTGGTAAAAAATTGATCTATACTCAAATAAATCTTCCTCTCACAGCTCTTGATGATTTCAGAGAGAAAGGTAAGAAAAATCCTCTTTTTGCAGGCCTTGCAGATATTATTGCAAAGACAAATAATCTGTGGTCACCGGAAGCGGAAGAATATCTGTTGGCTAATGCTTTAAAGTAGATTCTTTTGGACGTTCCCCCTGTCCCCGGTATTTCGATACAATTGCCTGGGTTAGAGTGAATCCGAATAATTTGTTTTAAAATTCCGGCAATCACTCAATATCCGGGGACAGCGGTCAGGCTGGTCACAACTTCGTTGCTACTCGCCTATGCCACCCTGGCCATTACGGGGTTCCGTCCCTCCGGGACCACCTACGGTGCCCTGCAAGTCCTTAACGCGTTGTTTAAAAATGATATTCAAATATCAACTTTGTTTAGAATATTTGAAAAAGGATTAGGTAAACATCTGGGATTAGCTGTTCAATGATAATATTTTAAATAGCCTCCTGCAAAGAGCCTTTAAGGGAGAACTTCAGTTTAAGGATTATGATCTTATGAGTTATATAACGGCAATGCAGTTTTAATAGCCTCAGTAATCCATGTATTTAAACTTTCTTGTGTACCCATTGCTGCACTTGCAACCTGTTCATGTAATTCCGGAGGAATACGTAAACTAAATTTTCCGGAAAATGGTTTATCCGGCATTTTTCCATGCTTCTTACACATTTCAAGATAATCATCAATAGAATCGTGCAGAGCAGTTTTTAACTCATCAAGACTACGACCCTGAAACGTAATAACATCTCTGATACCTATTATCTTACCATGAAATATATCAGCATCTTCATCATAAACAAAGTGACCAGTGTATCCTTTATATTTCATCATGGCTTTACTCCTATCTTCATAAGATATTACCGAACTGAAACAACAGCTCCTCTATCTGTTTCTTTGGAGGGATGTGGTCGATGAAATACAGCAAAGATATCACCCTTCATAACTCTGACACGTGATCCACGACCCTCTTCTAAAATACACCCAACAGCAATAAACAACTTTTCAATATCTTTCCAGGCAATTGATGGAGATACCGGATTTTTGAATATCGCCATCAATGTTTTTCGTTGTTTATTGTTCATTGTTTAATTTACTACCAGGACTTGTATGGTGTCAAGTAATGGTGTCAAATTATTTTGGATTCTGTACTAAATTACAGAATATTTAGTGAGAATTTGTAAGAACCACTAAAAAATTGAGTCTTAATAATCTTGGAAATGGTAAACTGATTTACCCAAGGGAGTAAAAGTACTTGCCATTTCCAGTTTATGTGGTCTACCTGTTCCGTCCTTCCGGGACCACTTTCGGTGCCCTGCAAGTCCTTAATGCGATGTTTAAAAAATCTAACGTCGAGTAGTAAATTCGGCCATCTGAAGTACTCAGAATTATTGAATTTCAAAACTGCAATCCAACATGGCCTGCATTACAATTTTTTTGCCAGTAAGTACTCTGTAGCTGTCTCCCTGATTCAGGATAATATCTCTTATTACCCCAGGAACAGTAAGCCAGATAGTACCGCCTTTACAGCAAATTAGTTTTCTTTTTCTTCTTTTAATTGCCATTATGGAACCTTTCTTCATATCTGCCTCCCATTTATCTTTCTGCTCTAAAATTTACTAAATTGCAGATTAGAAAACCAGAACCAGAACCGGACATTCTTTTTGGGTACAGTTCCTGTGAAAAGATAAACTGTACCCTTTGGAATATTGTAAAGTGTATCCTGACAGGGTACACTTTTATGTTATACTAATAATATGGCCATTCATTACAGGAAGAAGCAGAATACACTTTACAGAAAAGTCGCGGAAGATATTGAACGGATGATAGCCAGAGGGCTCTACAAAGAGGGAACACGTATTCCCTCAATCAGACAGATGAGTGATCACTTAAATGTCAGTATAAATACTGTCATAGAGGCCTATGCTCTGTTGGAAACCAGGCAGCTTATTGAAGGACGTCCGCAGAAGGGTTTTTTTGTAAAAAACATAAGTATTCAGAAATTACAGGTTTTGGAAAGTCAGAACTTTTATGAACCTGTTACCCGTGATATTCCGGAAGACATGATTTATCAAAAGATTATGAAAGAAATTATGGATCCCAATCTTGTACCTTTGGGTGCAGCAGCTGTTTCACCATCCATACTTCCTATTCAGGACATTAACCCTTTGATTGCCTCTCTATCGGAGGAACAGAAAAAACTCTGTCTAACTGAAGCTCCTACTGAAGGGCTTGTGGAACTACGCAGTGCTATCGCACGTAAACTTATTGACAGTGATCTGACCCTGTCCATTGATGAAATTATAATTACAGCAGGTTGTGTGGAAGCTTTGTACTTATCTTTGAGTGCAATTACACAACCCGGGGATACAATAGCCATACAAACTCCCATATACTTTAATCTGGTTCTTATGTTTCGTAATCTGGGATTAAAGATAATTGAAATACCTTCTGATCCCATAAATGGAATCTATCTTGAAGTTCTGGAATATGTCATTAAACACAACAATATTAAAGCATGTGTTGTCATTAGTAATTTCAGTAATCCTACAGGCAGTTCTATCCCCGATGGTAATAAGAAAAAACTTACGGAAATCCTGAAAGAAGCTGATATTCCTCTATTGGAGGACGATGTTTTTGGAGATCTATATTACTCAGGGAAACGTCCAACAACTTGTCGGACATTTGACGGAAGTGGTAATACCCTCCTGTTATCATCTTTTTCTAAAACGGTTTTTCCCGGCTTTCGAGTAGGATATATTATTCCGGGGAAATTTAAGAATCGTATCATCCAGATAAAGATGGGGGTCAATATTTGCACTTCCACCATTCCACAGCTTTTGCTGACCAACTATCTGGAATCCGGTGGATTTTACAGACATCTAAGAAAATTACGAAGGGAAACCGCAGTAAGAATGGAAAAACTCCGCAGGGATGTCTATGGTTATTTTCCTAAAGGAACAAGAATGACTGATCCTAAAGGGGGGTATACTCTCTGGATTGAATTACCCGGTAATGTCTCGGGACTGGATGTTTATAACAAAGCAATAATAGAGGGAATTTCAATTGTTCCGGGAGAACTATTTTCACAGGATGATCATTACAACAGTTTTATCCGTTTGGATGCCGGCTGTTATACAGAAGATATTCGACCGGCAGTGGAAAAGCTGGGAGATATAATCAAAGAACTTCTGTGAAATTCGCAACTAACAGAGAACGATTTCAATGGTTGAAGCATTTATTATTCCAGCACATCCAGCAGATTTTTTACAGCTGCAAAAGCAGCCCGATCCACACTCTCCGTGGTAAAACCACCAATATGTGCAGTTGTTATTACTTTATTATGCTGAAGCAGAGGAGTTGGTTCCGGTGGTTCTTTATCAAAGGCGTCCACTGCATATCCAGCTAGCTTTTCCGATTCCAGAGCTGAAAAGAGGGCAGGGGCATCAACAAGACCCGATCTTGCGGTGTTTATCAAATAGCTTCCCTGTTTCATTTGAGCAATAGTTATTTCGTCTATCAGTGGTGTATCTCCCGCCGGACAGTGGAGGGTTATAATGTTACTTCCTGAGAGCAGTTCCTCCATGGAACAGTACTTAACATCATCTCTGTTGCCCAGATATTCATTTGGATAAAGATCATAAGCCAGGATTTTCATTCCCATCCCTGTTGCCATAGAGATTACCTGTTGTCCTATCATCCCGGTACCGACTACGCCCAGGGTCTTGCCCTGGATTTCCATGCCTTTGAGACGATCCCAATTACCTGATTTAATGGAATTATTTGTCTGTGGAATAGAGCGGATCAGGCTGAACATTAAACCGATTGTCAGTTCTGCTACTCCTCTTGAATTGGCTCCGGGAGTTATTTTCAGGGAGATACCCATCTTTTCAGCAGCCTTCTTATCTACATTGTCAATACCTACACCGTTCCGGCTGATCACCCTGAGGTCCGGACATTTCTCAAGAAGCCCGGCACTGACCTTTTCCACTCCTGCAAGATATCCAATACAGCCGGGAAGAACTTTTTCCAGCTGTTCTTCGGAAGGCATCCGGCCGGGGAAAGGAGTCAATACTTCATAACCAGCAGTTTTCAGATCTGTCAGTCCAGGATGTCCGTTTTTAGAAAGTGAACGGGGGGTAATAAGAATCTTCCCTTTGCTCATAATGTAAATCTCCTTTAGCCTTTTAATCATTCCAACGTGGGTTATCAATTACTTTCCAGCTGCCGCTTTCTTCTATTACTAGTTTTCGGAATCCTTTTTCTTTAATTGATCCGTAGTCATGGCCTGCATCAGCCCTAAAGACATAAAATGTAATCAGGGTTTCAGTATTACTTACATTTATACTTCTGTGAGCATATCTTCCGGGAACATAAACGGCCTGGCCTGGTTTCATTTCCTTGTACAGGATATCCCCTTCGGGATTTTCCATCATCATAATGCCGTGGCCGGCCTGGCAGTAGTAGATCTCTGCAGTGTCGGGAATGGTATGAAAATGTCCGTTAGTCATATGGTATTCTTTCCCTACTTTACCCGGATATACAATGCTGGTTCCATAAGCAAGATCTCCCTCTTTCTCGGGTACGCCCAGGTCATAGAAACGGTAGATCAGGTCATTTTTGTCCGCCTCGTTTGCCTTTCGGGATTCTTCATCAAGGTACATGTTTTTCATATCCGAATAACGGCGTTCAAGAGCTGGTTTCCCGCAATCTCCTATTCCGGTTTTATCATCGAAATGGATTGGTGTCTCTATATAAAATGGATGTTTCATTGCTTTCTCCTTAATAATTGTACTTAAGATCTTGTATCTGCGGCTATTTTTGATAATTTGTCGAATTCCGGACCGCTGGTTGGAATATCCACATGAAATACTTCGGCAATCACCCTTGTCCATCCATGGATAAAATAGATCCATCCATCGTGTATGGTCAGATTTTTTGTTTTTTTCTGAGATTTTGCCTGGTCAAGGAAGATCAGATCACCCCGGTAATTAAACTCCCATACAATTCCATTCTCCGGAAAAACCACCTTATCAGTAAGTGGAGAACCTGGCCGGTCTTTTCCAAGACCTGTGGCATTTATCACCATGGATGAGGGTTTCAGGGAAGCGACTACACGATCGTTGTCT
>DAOWEB010000405.1 GCA_030638735.1 Spirochaetaceae bacterium | reverse complement strand
TTCTGGATCTGGTAAGACCTCACTTGTTTTTGACACGCTCTACCATGAATCCCGTAGGCGTTATCTTGAAGTTTTCTCAAATAAGCAGGAAGTCTTTGCTGTAAAGCCTGCCAAACTTGGTTCCATTTCAGGACTTATGCCTGCTACTGCTCTGTCCCAGAACCTATTAAATAGAAATCCTAATTCAATAATAGCAAGCGCTTCAGGACTCCATCCACTGTTTAGAATTTTATATACACAATTTGGGAGTAGATCTTGTTCATACTGTAGAGAAAAAACTACATTTCTAAAAGCGCATGACCTTTTAAATATAATTGATAACCGCACATTGGATACCAAGATTACTGCTGTATTATTAAAAAATATTCCTGGCTCACACAATACTTTTTTAAAAGAGATATCAGACGATAATATCTTATATGTCGACAATAAAAAATTTAATCGAAGCACCAGATTAGATCCGATTCAACCCCATACTATAGAAATCCAGCTTGCTGATTTTATTAATAAAAAAAAGAATAGTGCTGATGAAATAATAACTGTTGCCCGTGAAATGGGAGCAGGTTCCATTAGAATACATAAAAATGAAAAATGTTTAGAATACGCTTTACTGAATATATGCACATCATGCGGTAATCCCCTGCCTGATCTCCTACCCTTGCATTTTAATACTCCATGTTTTGATTGTAAGGGGAAAGGATGTGAAATCTGCAACCATACAGGCTTACACAAAAATGCTGCATATGTTACATGGCAGGGAATGACGCTTTCAAAACTATTAGAATTATCAGTAAAAGACACAGCTGAAATTTTTAATAAACTATCTTCAGGAAATAAGGCTTCACCTATAGTTCGTATCTATTCAGAGATCAACCGCATCCTCAAAAGTCTTATACAGGTTAATCTCGGATTTGTTAGCATGAACAGACCATGCCCTTCGCTCTCAAGAGGTGAGTCACAAAGGCTTAAAATAGCAGTTGCTCTTATGAGTGAGCTAGAAGATATGCTCCATGTGCTTGATGAACCGACCATAGGCCAACACCCATCAGATGTTCAAAAACTTATCTCCCTGTTTACCCGTATGCCTGGTCCGGTAATATTTATAGAGCATGATAAATTAGCACTGTCAAAAGCAGCGCAAGCCGTTGATATCGGGCCAGGTTCAGGACATCATGGAGGCGAGCTTCTTTACAATAATAAAGTAGAAGGACTATGGGACCTCGCATCCCCAACGGGGCTTTTTTTTAGCGGTAAAAAGACAGTAGTCGTTCCAGGAATTAAAAAAGAACTTAGCAAGTATCTCTTATTTTCCGGCGCAAAAAGCAGAAATCTGAAAACCATAGATATCAAGATCCCCGAAGCAGGATTTACTGTTATAACAGGCGTATCGGGTTCAGGTAAAAGCACGCTAGTAGAAAAAGTGATTCTGCAGTCTCTAATAGAAAAAAAACCTATCAATTGCAAGGAGATGAGCGCTAATCTTCTCCGACCTATATATATAACCCAGGATCCCATTGGAAAAAATGCGCGCTCAAATCCTGCTACCTATACAAAATGCTCTGATATACTCAGGAATATCTATGCTGATAAAACTGGAATGAGTAAATCGATCTTCTCGTTTAATACCAAAGAAGGTTCCTGTCCTGAGTGCAATGGCCTTGGATTTAATGAAATTGCTTTGAGGTATATGGATGTAATCAACATTGAATGCACCGAATGTTCAGGTAAGCGTTTTAGCAGAACAGCTATTTCTACTAGGATCAAGATAGCAGATAGTGAGTATTCAATTTTAGATTTGTATGAACTGGAGATAGAAGACTTATATTCAATCTTTTCCAGGGATACATGTATTGCTCTAAAATTTAAAACTAAGCTGCTCCATTATCTGCAGTTTTTTATTGATATGGGCCTGGGATACTTGAGGCTCGGGCAACCTTCTCCGACCCTTTCAGGCGGGGAATCTCAGCGTATAAAGCTTGTTAAACATCTTGGGCAGCAGAGATTAAAACATGAATTACTTCTATTTGATGAACCTACAACAGGCTTACATCCCCAAGATGTTGGTCTTCTTCTTAATATATTTAATAAGCTTCTTTCCAATGGCGCAACTATTGTATGTGTAGAGCATAACCTTGATATTGTGCGCTATGCTGACTGGATTATTGACCTGGGACCCGGAGCAGGACCTGATGGCGGTAACATTGTATTTCAGGGGAAGTCCTCTGAAATTGAAAAATGTGAAGGATCGCTAACCGGGAAGATGCTTTCTAGTGAAAAAGATCTAGAACCTGGTACTCTAAAAAAATCTTTAAAAAAACAAAACTATATACATATAAAAAATGCGGATTGCAATAACTTAAAAAATATAGAATTAAAAATACCAAAAAACAGCATTACTGTAATATGCGGAGTTTCAGGTTCCGGAAAATCAAGCTTAGTAAATGATGTTATTGAAGCAAATGCCAAAAAGAGATTTTTTGAAAGTCTTACAATGTATGAGAGACAGAACATCAAGGAAAGGCTGCAACAGGGGAGCAGCACTATTACAGGGCTAGGTTTGACCCTTTCAATTAAACCAGAAAGAATGCTTTATAATCTTAGAAATACTGTGGGCAGGGTCACTGGGATTGATAAGCACCTTGGTATTTTATTTTCAGTCTTGGGAGAATGCAGCTGTCCTGAGTGCAGCACAATTCTTGAAAGAAAAAATAATTATTTAATTTGTTCACAGTGTTCATATAAAGAAGCAATCTATACACCTGCTCGTTTTTCTCCAAATACATATGGTTCTGCATGTAGAGCCTGTCATGGAATTGGAAGTAAATATATCCTAAATCCTAAAAAACTGATCATTCATCCTGAAAAACCTTTATGCAGTGGGGCTATGTACTCTCCCGGTTTTTTCCCGCAAGGATATTTATGTAAACCTTTTAATGGAGGGTATTATGTTCTGGAGGGTTTGGCCAAAGAATTCGGATTTGACCGCTTTAATACACCCTGGCAGGATATGACAAAAGAACAGCAGGATGCCTTTTTATTTGGTGCAGACAGAGAGATTACAGTTCACTACAAAAACAAGAAAGGGCATGAGAATATTTCAAAACAGAAATTTGAGGGATTTTATTCATGGATCCGTGATTGGGATGTTGGAGGAACATATACTGATACTGAAGTTTGTCCTGAATGTCAGGGATCAAAATTTTCAAAGGAGATACTCTCTATAAACATTTTTAATAAAAATATACATCAAATAAACAGCTTGCCGGTATATGAGCTTCATGACTTTATATCAGGATTTAAAAAGGGGCTGAACCTGAATGCTCCTGATATTAGTGAAAATCAAAAATATACTCTTAAAAATAGCCTAAAAAATATTTTACAGAAATCCAGTTTTTTAAAAAGTATTGGACTTGATTATATACACCTGAATAGATTTGCCCATACGCTGAGTGCGGGGGAAGCCCAGAGAACAAAAATAGCATCTCTTCTTAGTAATGAACTCAATGGAATTACATTGCTTCTTGATGAACCTACCAGAGGCATGCATCCAAGTGAAGTAAGCTCACTCATTGATTGTTTCCAAGGCTTGAAAAAGCTAAATAACACATTAATTGTAACTGAACATGAGCCTGATGTAATTAAAGCAGCTGACACAGTAATAGAAATGGGCCCCGGTTCCGGGATACATGGAGGGAAGGTCTGTTATTCAGGTCCTGGAAATAAGTTAAAAGAAGCTTCCACTATAACCGGAGCATGGCTTACTAATAAAAATGGGTATTCTATCCCTTCTGTACGAAAATCTACTGCAAGTCCAATGGTTATAGAAGGCGCATCGGAAAATAATCTTAGTATACAGAAACTTGAAATTCCAAAAGATATAATGACAGGTGTATGCGGTGTCTCTGGATCTGGAAAAAGCACACTTATTATTGATACAATTGCACGGGCTAATGCTCCCAAAAAGATAACTACCTCTGTTGCTTATGAGGATATGGAGCCAGGCAGGTGCCGTTCACTTAAAAATCTACCTGCTAAAGCGCTTGTTATAGATCAGGAAAAAGCAAAAGTACTCTCCCTGTTAAAATTTATAAACCTCAAAGTTCTTCTGGAAAAAGCCTATACAGAATCCGATGAGTTCGAAATATCCGGCCTGGATAAGACAATCTTTTCATATTACTGTAAAACCTGTGAAGGGAAAGCGATGCTCAAGTATGATATGAGCTTTTTACCGGATGAGTATACTCCCTGCTCTGAATGCAAGGGCACAGCTTATCGTGCTGAAGTCCTTGATTTAAAGATCAGAGGTTACACCTTACCTGAAATATTTTCAAAAACTGTCGATGAAGTTTCACATATCTGGGATGATAGTGGGCCACTACATAAAGCTTTCTCAGCCTTAAAAACAGCAGGTTTGGGGTATCTAAAATTAGATCAGCGCAAGCTTTCGGGAGGGGAAGCTCAACGGATAAAAATAGCGCATCATCTTTTAAAGAAGAAGGCAGGGGAGCACAGGCTATTTATTCTTGATGAACCTACAGTTGGATTACATATGAATGATATCAAAAGACTTATTACTACCCTTAAAGGTTTGGTCAAAGACGGTAATGGAATTATTGTAGTCGAGCACCATCCTCTGCTTCTTGCAAGTTGCGACTGGTTAATTGAACTCGGTCCTGGTGGAGGGCCTCGTGGCGGCAAAGTAATCGCACAAGGTACACCTTCATCATTTTTAAACATTGATACGCCCACAGCACCATACATCAAAGAAATAATGGAGAAATATGCTTAGCATTGAATCAATTCTTTTAACAGATCCATCACCTATTTTGAGATATCTGGTACTAAAAAATATTTTCAATAAGAAAGAAGATGATCCGGAACTGTTAGAGCTTAGGCAAAGTTTTTGCACTGATCAGAGATTAAATGAGTTTCTATCTCTTCAGCAAAAAAATGGATCCTGGGAAAGATTATCCAAGGAAGATCATATATCGGCTTCTCCTATTGTATTAACATCAGTAGCATTGTGTAAGCTTTCCTTTTTTGGTTTTACGCAAAAAGATGAATGTATAAAAAAAGCTGCTGATTATCTTATTAAACTACGGAGCAAAGATGGATCATGGCCACTTCGGGCAGCAGATGCAATGAGTCGTAGCAAAGAATACTCCTGGGTCCCCCTGCAGACTGCACTTCCATTACGAGGGCTTGGAGCAATAGGCTATGCAGTTTATCCTGTCCTCGCTTCTTCATATATCTGGCTTCTTGAAAAAATGCTTCCTGATGGCGCATGGCCTACAGGTTGGGCTGGAAATAATTACGGGTATTTAGCAGGTTATAGGCGTATGCCCCATTCACGTTGGGCATGCAGAAGCAATACAACAGGGGCTTTGCTGGCATTATCTTATCATCCTGAATATAGAATGTCAGAGCCTGTGAAAAAAGCCCTGGATATGCTCTTAGCCAGGGAGACAAAGGATACAGCTAATATAGGGCATGACCATGGACGGATCATAGGATTTGAACCAGCTCGGGGATTTTTTACATATTTTGCCAAATATGATCCATTGCTCACACTACAGTTATGTAGCAGGATAGGTGCAGATAAAAACGATCAGAGGGTGAAGAATATAATAGAGTTTCTTTTATCAAGCTGTAATAATTCTGGATTATTTGAATACAAACAAAAGCCGCATTTTTCAAAATGGGTTACGTATGAGATTTTAAGAACTATTGAAAGTATTCCTGATACATCAGAATGGCAGAGTAATGAACCCTCCACACCTTTTCAGGCTTATCCGAAAATGAAGAAGAGATTCTGATTTTGATATAAGCATCATGACAGGTGTTGAAGAACTACTCTTTCAGAATATTAAAGACTCAATAAATTCAAATCTTAAAAAGTTGAAAGCAGATCTGTATAAAGATTTACTGAATAGAAAAGAGCTCATTGAATATGCAAAGACCTGAAAAATCGTCATATAACAAGAAATATATACTCGCTATGCTCGGGCTATGCCACATTGGCATCGTTCCTCAGCCAAAGTCATATATTTCTGAAACGTTAAGTGAAAGTGCGACTGGAGGTTCTTAAATACACCACTTTGGGAACTGCAAGCTATTAAACGAGCTGTCCAGGTTGGCATAATATTATATATCAACTTTCGGACTACTCTATTCATCTGGAGTAACCCTACTCTCAATTGCGTCTCTGGTAACGGAGAGGTTTTAAGCTGAGAGGACAAAAGCAAATATTCTGATAGCCTTAAATCGGATGATTGCCAGGGTAAATGTATCGGCATGGATAACATATGTGAATGATTGTAAGCTTCGTAAAACGTAAGGAGCGGAAGAGGCTAATACGCTTCAGCCAAAATGGCAACGGAATCCGGTGGAAAGGTTTTTTCGTGCAGTTCCACAGATGAACAAAGTGATTTCCGGAGTAAAGATCGATCCTAAACCGATATGAATTGGTCGTTTAATGGAACCAGATAAGCCCAACAGGTTCTCTTCTATTACAGAAGAGCATACTTTCTGCAAAGAAAGTTTTGTACTGGCGCGGGTAGAGGAGATCGGAAAAAGCAAACGCCTTCTGTGTAACGCAGAGGATAGGGATTCAAACTTTGTCCCAATTCGAAAGAATGCAGACTTCCGATTGGTGATCTATTGCTTGAAAGGAGAGGAACTTTATGAATACGGCAGGGTCAACGGCTTTTCTTAACGGAAAAGAGGCCACCGTAAACCGGAAATATGACTATATCCTCTATGACTATCTAAACTGGATAAGAATCAGAAAACAGGTTAGTAAACTCCAAACCCGAATAGCAAAAGCTGTTAACAACAGCTGCTCTGTTATCAGAGTTAAGATTGCTTGAGCCGTATGAGGGGAAACTTTCACGTACGGTTCTTAGGGGAGAGGGAGCCTGTGAGGGCTTCCTTTTACCCGACTAAGAAAAAGGGAAATGTCAGAAAATATAAGAAGTATTAAGAAAATTCATATTTTAGGTGCATCCGGCTCAGGAACTACTACACTTGCCATGAATTTAATTAAAGTGTTACCCCACAAACACTTTGATTCTGATGATTTTTTTTGGAAAAATAAATATACACAACCATGGCCAAGAGAAACTCGTTTATCCCTGCTCAGAGAAGAACTTGAATCTATAGATCAGTGGATTTTGTCAGGAGCTGTTATTGATTGGGGGAACCCTCTAATTCCATTATTCGATTTAGTTATTTTTTTATCTGTACCAGATGAGACACGTATCGAAAGGCTAAAAAGACGGGAAAAAGACCGATATGGAGATAGGATATTAGCAGGGAATGATAAATACGAAGAGTTTAATAAATTTATCGAATGGGCATCCAGTTATGAAAATGGAGGAATAGATATCAGGAGCAGACTTCAACAGGAGACTTGGATTGATAATCTGAGTTGTCCAATATTAAGAGTCACAGAAAACTCATCAGGCAATCAAAACTTAATAAAAGTTCTTGAATACTTGAGTAGAAAATAATGAAAATAAGTGCAGCATTTTTCTTACTGCGCCTAACAGCGAAGACCTGGTTCCGTTTCACTACACCAAATTGCAGGAATTTTATATTTGCA
>DAOWEB010000397.1 GCA_030638735.1 Spirochaetaceae bacterium | reverse complement strand
TAATCACAGAAATATATCAGATGTTAAAGAAGGAGGAGTATCATTATTTTAGGGATCCGGAAAACCATAAAAAGAAGATGACGAAATATATTAAACTTCTGAAAAAGAAGGGGGTAAGTTTTGCTGATGAATTTGATATTGGAGCTTGACTTTTCTCATAGACGTTCCGCGAATATGCGAAGTTTGCCGAAGGCCAATTTGGGTGTAGCGAATCGGAACCGTATATTCGCTGTTATGTCAAGTTTCTGACGGAATTTTAAATTATCTCTTCAAAGTATACGGATGTAATTTGAAGCAATAATATGAATTATAAAGTTAAGAATGCACTGTCGTTTTCCTGTCCGTGTAATTCTAAAGAAAATACAACTTTTGACAATGCAGTTAAGTCTATTTTATATTTCTTTTCTTTTTCATCAATCCTTACTTCTAAACGAATAATTTTATCATGGTTTAAAGAATTGGGTAATTGAAGTATTTTTTCATATATTTTGAAAGCAGATTTATTTTTCTTAGAACCATTTATGACATTCTGAGGAAACTCTAAAGGTTTTTCAGAAATTTCATTTAGCAATATTTGTAAGCAGGCTTCCCACCATTTTTTATTTGTTGATATAGTCGTATCAATATGATGATCTTTTAAAACCGTGGTTAGACCTTTTCTTAACTCTGGTATATTTAAGATATTAGTACCAATGCTTATAAATCGTCTTGTATTTTCTCTACTATCTTCGCCATCCTTAACTTGAGATTCCTTTGATATTGATGTACTCAATTTGAGTAAGTAATTATAGATTGTTTTTGATGCTGATAATTTTGAGTGAAAACACCAATTGCAGAAAAGATTTAGTTGAGGAAACTGTGATTTATATTTTCCTTCATTCTCTAATATTTCTCTCACTTTTCCAAAGAGGAAAAGAATGTCTCGTTGTTCTAATCTTCCTCTTTTCAATAAGTAAGGCATTTCTTTATTTAACTCTCTAACTGCTTTCATACAAATCCTTTCTTATCGAGCCATGGATGGCGAGAATACTCCAAAAAAAATGCTAAGTCAGAAATTTGACATAACTACTCTTATCCAAAATCAATAATAGAAACTATTAATACTTATTAATATTAACTTAATATAATAGTACACTGATCATCTAAAATTTCAATTAAAATATTATTTTATTTGGTAAGATAATCAATTCCCCCATATAAACATTGAAAACAATACCAGGGACCACATAAAAAAACAATCTTCGGCTTTAAAAACTGGAGTTATTAAAAAACAACCCTTGAATCGGATTCCAAAGGAGAATGCATGGATCATTACCTGTTACAACAGAAGGGGTAGCGGAAAAACCGCCCAGGCAGCCCGGTGGAGGGATGGAACCGGAAAAAGCTGTCTGGAAAAGCGGGTTTGCAGTGTGGGGAAGACTTTCCCTTCTTAAATTTGAATAGATATCCCTATTCCATCCCAAATACCATATTCTGTTGCTAACCAAAAACATATAGTCTATACTCAATATACATAAAAATAGGTATAAATACATTTGGAGGCTTGATGTGGGTGAAATGGTCCGTTTTACAATTGATGGTAGAGGAATTGAGGCTGAAAAGGGTGCAAATCTGCTGAAAGTTGCAAAGGATAATGGTTTTGATATACCCAATCTCTGCTGGATGGAGCATATGCTTCCAACGGGTTCCTGCCGGATGTGTATTGTAAAAATTGATGGACAAAAGGGTCTTAAAACTGCCTGTACTGCAGAAGTTGAAGAAGGGATGAATGTGACTGCTTTTGATGAAGAGATCGAAGGTGTTCGAAGAACTAATCTTGAGTTTATTCTTTCTGATCATAATTATGATTGTTCAATATGTCAGAAAAGTGGTGAATGTGATCTTCAGGATGTTGCCTATAAGTATCAGCTTGGAAGTGAAGAGATTGCAAAGCTTAACTACCTGGCTGTAAAACCTGAGCTGGAATCGGATTATACTTCTCCTGTTCTGAATTACGAACCGGACAAATGTATTAAGTGCGGACGTTGTATAACTGCCTGTACTGTTATCCAGGGAAAGGGAGTTCTTTCCTTTGTAGAGCGTGGATTTTTTATGTACCCCTCTCCTGATTTTGTTAAATGGGGAGATTCCACCTGTGACGGTTGTGGTGAATGTGTTCAGTCCTGTCCTACTGGTGCTTTAGTGGAAAAACCTCTTGTTTCTATGATTCGGGCAATGGATATTGATAGAAAAGTTATAACTACATGTACCTACTGCGGTGTAGGCTGTCAGGTGGAGATGTGGGTCAAAGATGATGAGGTTGTAAGAGTTCGTGGTGTTAATGCAAAACCAAATAACGGCAGACTTTGTGTTAAAGGCCGGTTTGGTTATGAATTTATAACTAATAAAGACAGATTAACTACTCCTCTTATTCGAAAAAATGGAGTTTTAGAAGAAGCCAGCTGGGATGAAGCTCTGGATTTAATTGCAGAAAAAATGACTGGAATAAGAGACACTTATGGTTCCGATGCTCTTGCAGGACTTGCTTCTGCCAGATGTACAAATGAAGATAACTATGTTTTTCAGAAATTTTTCAGAGCTTCCCTGGGAACAAATAATGTTGACCACTGTGCCCGTCTTTGTCATGCTCCTACAGTTGCCGGTCTTGGTAAGGCTTTTGGGTCTGGTGCTATGACTAACCCTGTAGAGGAGTTTGCAGATGCAGACTGTATCCTTATTACAGGAACCAATGCTACAGAAACTCATCCTGTAACAGGTACATATATTAGAAATGCAGCGGCTAAGGGTGCTAAAATTCTTGTAATAGATCCACGTAAGATTGATATAGTAAGTGATTCATATCTATGGATGCGCCAGAAGTCAGGAACAGATGTTGCCTGGATAAATGGTATGATCAATGTAATTATTACAGAAGGATATGCCAATGATGCGTTTATTAAGGAAAGAACAGAAGGTTTTGAAGAACTTAAAAAGGCTGTAGCTTCCTATACTCCTGAAAAAGTAGAAGAAATTACAGGTATTAAAGCGGATGACCTGAAGGAAGCTGCCAGAGTTTATGCTACTTCCGAAAAATCTTCAATTGTATATGCCATGGGTATTACCCAGCATGTTACAGGAACAGATAATGTTCTTTCCCTGGCAAATCTAGCAATGGTAACAGGTCAGATTGGACGGGCTTCTACTGGTATGAATCCTCTTCGAGGTCAGAATAATGTTCAGGGTGCCTGTGACTTTGGCGGACTGCCAAATGTTTATTCAGGTTATCAGAAAGTAGCTGATCCTGCTGCCCGCGAAAAATTTGAAAAAGCCTGGAATGTTCCCAACCTTTCAGATAAAGATGGTCTTACTATTGTAGAGATGATGAATGATGCAGCGGATGGAAAGGTTAAAGGAATGTATGTAATGGGTGAAAACCCTATGTTGTCCGATCCTAACCTAAATCATGTAAAAGAGGCTCTTACAAAGCTTGACTTTCTTGTAGTTCAGGATATTTTTCTTACAGAAACTACTGAATTTGCAGATGTAGTTCTACCTGCTTCAAGTGCAGCAGAAAAACAGGGAACTTTTACCAACTCAGACAGATCTGTTCTAAGGGTAAGACCTGCTCTTGACTCCCCTGGTAATTCCAGAGGGGACTGGGAAATCCTATGTGATCTTTCGACCCGAACAGGTTATCCAATGGGCTATACTGACAGTAATGCTGTTATGGAAGAGATTGCAGAGGTTACACCTATTTATGGTGGAATTAGTTACGAACGCCTGGAAACAGAACATCTTTCATGGCCTTGTCCAACACCGGAGCACAAAGGGACAACATTTTTACATGCAGAGAAATTTTCCAGAGGTCTGGGACTTTTTACTCCTGTAGATTTTATACCTCCTGCAGAACAGCCTGATAAAGAGTTTCCGTTTATTCTCACTACTGGACGTATGCTGTATCATTATCACACTGCTACAATGACAAGACGTTCTACTCCTTTACGGGAGTTTGCACCTGAAGGGTATCTGGAAATTTGTAAAGAGGATCTTAAAGATCTTGGAGCTTCTGATGGAGATAAATTACAGATTTCTTCCAGAAGAGGTGTTATTACGGCAAAGGCAAAGATGAGTGATAGAGTTGCAAAGGGTGTTATATTTATTCCTTTTCACTTTAGTGAATCTCCTGTAAATGTCCTTACCAATGATGTGCTGGATCCACAATCCAAAATACCGGAGTTAAAAGTTGCTGCCTGCAGAGTAGAAGTAGTAAGGTAGAGCCAATGAAAATGACAGCTAATGAGTCTTAAATCGGAAGCGAAAGGCAGGGTTATTGCCGGTATTCTGGCCGGGGGTGGAAGCCGTCGGTTTGGAAGTGATAAGGCCTGTGCCGTTTATGAGGGGAAGTCTCTTCTTGAGTGGACCATTCATAATGCATCAGAGATTACAGATAATATAAACATTCTCACAAAAAAGCCGGAAGCATATAATTTTGCAGGTTGTAGAATTATAGAAGATCTTCTTGAGGTTTCTACTCCTATCAGTGGTATTATTTCTATAATGCCATATGTAAGTGACTGGCTGCTTCTTCTGGCCTGTGATATTCCTTTTTTTGAAAAGAAAGTATTAGACTTTTTATGGGAAAAAAGGGACAGTGAAAAAGCTACAGTAATACACGTTAATGGAAAGTTTCAGCCTTTTTTGGGATTGTATCCAAAGAGTGTTCTTCCATATTGGAAAGAGGCTTTTGCACAGGAAGAGTATCATCTTCAAGGGGTTATTGAAGGAATGCCAAAGATTGTTATCCAGCAGAGTGATCTTATGTTTGCAGGCATAAGTCTTCAGTCCTTTCTAAATATCAATACTACTGCAGATTTAGAACTAATTGGAATATGATAATATCAAACAAAGAAATTATTAGATATAAAAATGGTATATCAGAAAAAGTAACAGATCCTGTAATAAGTGAAGAATGGTTTAATCTTTATCTTAATGAAAAGCTTATCTATCAGACCCCTGTTTTGGACCAGGAAATTAACGATCTTATCCATGGGCTTCTTTTTGTTAAAGGGCATTTAAAAACGCAAGCTGCACTGAAAATAAGAAAGGAAGGCCGATCCTGGCTTATAAGTTCTAATGAAACTTTTTCTGGTCAATCTTTCAGACAAATGGTGGAAGAAGCATTTAATAGTATTAAAGAAAAAAAAATTCTGCCCAGTACTATAATTACAAGAAAGTATAAGGTAGATACAATTCTTAATCTTATGAGAGATTTTCAAAAGCTGCCTTCTGTTTATCATGAAACAGGTGGAGTCCACATGGCTGCCTTTGCAACAGATAAAATATTATTCTGGGCTGATGATGTAAGCCGGAGGAATTCTGTAGATAAGGTTATTGGCAAAGTTTTTCTATCTCAAACAAAATTTCAGGATGGTATATTTGTTTCTTCAGGCAGAATATCTTCTGATATTGTTATTAGAATGATTAAAACCGGAGTAAATTTAATTGCCTCTGTTTCTGCCCCTATGGATAAGGCTATAGAGCTTGCAGAATATTATGGAATTACACTTTGTGGTTTTGCCAGGGGAAACCGCATGAATATTTATACTCATCCGGAGAGATTACATGACATTTAAAACAGAACTTATCTATTATAATGATCCATATAAAGTTGATTTTAGAGCAACAGTTCTTTCCGTTGAAAAGGTCTCATCCGGGGAGAATTTTTGGGATGTAATAATGGATAGAACTTGTTTTTATCCTGAAGGGGGAGGACAGCCTTCTGATACAGGGTTAATTGACGGTATACAAGTTAAACATGTTGTAAAAAAAGATGGAGAGGTCTTTCATCGACTGGTTTCTCTTCCAAATATTGGTAAAGTTGATTGTAAAATAGACTGGGAACATCGCTTTGATTATATGCAGCAGCATACGGGACAGCATATTTTATCCGGTGCATTACATAAATTAGGATATGGAACAGTTTCTGTTCATCAGGGTGAGAATGTTACAACAATTGAAATTGATAAGTCTGATATATCTAAAGAAGATCTAAAAACAATTGAAGTTTTGGCAAATGGTATTATATCGGAAAATATCAAACTGAAATCTGAATGGGTTTCTGATAGTAAGCTGGAACAACTTTCTTTAAGACGACAGGCAAAGGTTTCCGGAGAGATAAGGATTATTAGTGTTGGGGAATTTGATATGGTAGCCTGTGGAGGTGTTCATACCGAAAGTACAGGAGAGATTCAGTGTGTTAAGTATCTATCTGTAGAAAAAATCCGGGGACATGCCAGAATAAGCTGGAAAATTGGAAACAGAGTTTTAAAAGATTATGAGGAAAAGGCATTAATCATTTCAACTATATCTTCAATATTTTCCGCCAGGCAGTCTGAAATTCTTTTAAAAGTTGAAGATATGTTAAATAGTATTCAGGAAAATAGAAGAGTAAACAGTCAACTGGAAGACCGATATATAAATCTGACTGTAAAAGATATATTTAGAAATGCTGAAAAAAATAACGATGTACTATTTTTCTCTCATATATTTGAAAATGAATCTAAAGGTTTTTTAAGAAATATTGTAAACTCTGTCAAAACAGATAGTAAGTTTTTAATTTGTTTAATAAATAAAACTGGTTTAAACTTTCAATGGATTCTTGCAAGTGGGAGTCTTGATTTCCCTTTTTCTGAACACAAACAGAATTTACTCCAGCTTATTGATGCCAGGGGAGGGGGGAAAGCACCTGTCTGGCAGGGGGTAGGGGATAATTTTGAAGGACTGGATTCTTTTTTTGATGCCCTAAGAGCCATACTTAGTAATACTTAATTGGTTTATTGTTAAATTTTTCAATTTTAGCCCGTCTTTTATGGGCATACATTCTTTTATCTGCAATTTGAATTAATTCATCAATAAATAAGATATTCTCGGAGTCAGTCTCTGCAAATCCATAACTTGCACTAATGTTATATTTTATATCAGGATTTTTATTTCGTTCCTCCATAGATTTTTGTACCCGTCTCCATATCAATTTTACTTCACTGAGCTTACAGTCCGGAAATATTAACAGGAATTCATCACCTCCAATACGGCTGAGTATATCAGATTCTCTCATAGCAGATTTTATATCCTCAACAATGGCCAATATCAGATTATCTCCTGCATCATGTCCAAAATTATCGTTTACAATCTTCAAGTCATTAATGTCAATATAGCAGATACTTAAATAAGTTTTACCTCTACGCATTTTTTTCAATTCCTGCTTTAGGAATTCCATTCCAACTCTTCTGTTATAAACTCCGGTCAACTCATCATAAGTTGCGAACTGATAAAGCTCATCTGTTGTAGCTTTAAGATCACATATATCTTTGATAAGCCCTGAGATTTTTATAACATTCCCCTTTATATCTCTGATTATATTTGCAGAAACAAGAGTGTGATGTATTTTCCCATTTTTATCAGTTAGCTGCATTTCATAATTGGAGACTGATTCTTTTGAAAGCAGGATTTTAAGGAATATACCTTTATATTTATTTCCTTTAAACAATAGTTTGATATTTTTACCAGTTACTTCTTTATGTTCATATTCTGTATATTTTTTTATAGAAGGGCTGATAGTAATGATTGTTCCATTTTCTTCCGTTTCATAGTATATATCATGGAGATTTTCGAAAATTATTTTGTATTTATTATCACTTTTATTCATATTGAAACATCGTATACGGATCACACTGTTTTGTCAAAACAAACGTTGTAGAGACGTTGCATGCAACGTCTCTACATTTGTGTAAAAAAAATTATACAACACCCTGATCAAGCATAGCATCTGCTACTTTTTTGAATCCTGCAATATTTGCACCATCAACATAGTTTCCCGGTGCATTAACTTCTTCAGCTGCATTAACACAGGCCTGATGTATATTAATCATAATATTGTGAAGTTTCTTGTCTACTTCCTCTCTGGTCCATGCAATTCGCATACTATTTTGGGACATTTCAAGACCGGAAGTAGCAACACCTCCGGCATTGGCAGCTTTTCCCGGTCCAAAAAGAACTTTATTTTCAATTAAATATTCCACTGCATCCGGTTCTGTCGGCATATTTGCACCTTCAGAAATACAGGTAATACCGTTTGCTACAAGAGTTTTTGCTTCTGCAAGAGATATCTCATTCTGAGTTGCACATGGAAGGGCTACATCTGCTTTTACGAGTTCCCATGGTCGTTTCCCTTCGAAGTATTCACAACCGTACTCATCTGCATATTCTTTAATTCTTCCTCTGCGGTTGTTTTTCAAGTCAAGCAAATATTCCTGCTTTTCCTGGTTTATACCATCTTTATCAATTATTGAACCACTGGAATCAGAGAGAGAAACAACTTTTCCCCCAAGAGCATTAATTTTTTCCAGAGCATACTGGGCAACATTTCCTGAGCCTGAAAGAAGAACGGTTTTTCCTTCAAAAGTTTCTCCTTTAGTTTTAAGCATCTCTTCTGCAAAATAAACAGCACCATAACCTGTTGCTTCCGGACGTATAAGAGAACCTCCCCAGTTTAAACCTTTTCCTGTAAGAATCCCTTCAAAAGCATTTTTAAGCTTTTTATACTGCCCAAACATATAGCCAATTTCTCTACCTCCTACACCAATATCACCTGCAGGAACATCTGTATTAGGTCCAATATGTCTATATAGCTCACTCATAAAGGACTGTGTAAAGGCCATAACCTCATTGTCACTTTTACCTTTTGGATCAAAATCACTTCCACCTTTTCCGCCTCCCATTGGAAGGCCTGTAAGGCTGTTTTTAAATATTTGCTCAAAACCCAAAAATTTAAGAATTCCAAGATTTACTGAAGGATGAAAACGTAAACCACCCTTATATGGTCCTATTGCACTGTTAAATTCAACTCTGAACCCTGTATTTACCTGTACATCACCCTTATCATCTACCCATGGTACTCTAAAGATAATTGTTCTTTCGGGTTCTACCAGTCTTTCAAGAATTTTTGCTTTTTGATATCTGGGAGCATTTTCAAGGAATGGAGAAAGTGAATCCAATACTTCTCTTGCAGCCTGTAAAAATTCATTTTCCCAGTAGTATTTCTTTTTTAAACCATCATAAACTCTATCTGTGTATTCTGACATTTATCCATCTCCTTAATATTTGTAAAAGTGGTTTTTATGTTAACATGGAAATAGTACTTGTCAATTAAATATTTGAAATATTGTGAAAAAACAGAGATATATTATGTTAATAATATTATTAAATACAAAATTGTATCAATTGAGTGATCACTTCAATACAACAGCATTTCCTGCTTTACCATCCATAAGGATTGTAAATGGAATATCTCTGGATACATGTGTAAAAAATTCCTGTTTGTTAATAGGCTTCATACTTCGTAAGTATTCCCAGTCTATAAAGGAGTCTCCTTTATGGTGAAATGGTATATTCAGATACCCAATGTTCATGGCTACGAGATTATGGAAAAAATGGGATCCCTGGGATGGTTCAATATCAAAGTCATGAAGACCCGTTTCTATAATAATTCCGGCTTTATTAATTTCTCCCCAATGAACAGGAATACCAAGAAATCTGTCCCGTGTTCCCCATCTTCCTGGACCAATAAGTATATAATCCCTGTTTTGTTCTTTAAGTAAATTATTTATCTTTTTAATCTCTTCCTTCATATCCATGGTCCGTGTTTTATCGAATTTATGCGGATCCAGGAAAACAATATCTGAAATATCTTTTATAAACCCGTTACCCATGGCTTCTGTTGAATATAGTATGGATTTTTCTTTTGTAAGGTTTTCTGGTTCTATATTTACTTCTTCTTCATTATGGGAGAGGGGTCTTACCTGAAGAAGATAAAAAGTAGGAAGAATATCGGTTGTTTTTTTTAGATCAACTGCAAATTCAATTTCTACAGGAATTCCCATTGCTTTTTGTGATATATCCAGTATTTTTACAAGAATATCAGAAAGAGGGAAGTAGTTATATTTTAAAATATTTGCAAAATTAATTACTCTTGGACCCGGTATTGAAAGATCTTCTACCATTCTTTCATTTTGACTGTCCCATACAGAGGCCGTATGTGTAATTGTTCTATGTTTTTCTGCTTTTCTTATTGGTAATTGTACTAAGGTTTCCTCTTCCCCTTTGGAAAGATCTGCTTTTTCAGTTGTCATATTCAGGGCAAAAAAATCAGTTTGAGAAGTTCTTATTTTATCCTCCTCCGATTCATACTGGATTCCGGGGTGGGATGGACAAAACCTGTGATCTTTGCCTCCTCCTACTACAGATTGCCCCAGGCCGACAGCAACATTTGCCACACCTTCAGAATGCTGCATATGAGATATAGGATAGTAATTGTAGGATTGGGCTACACCTGAAAAATTTGGATAAAAACAATCTTCATACTGATTTCCAACAATTTCCTGTATAATTACGCCCATTTTTTCTTCTTCAATCCTATAGTTTAATGTTTCAATATAGGATACTGCATCTTCCAGGAAAACAGATGCAAATACAAGTTTTATAGCATCAGTCAGCTGTTGTAATCTTTCATTAAAATTATCGTTGTTATTTGCCAGCATATAAGTTGCATAAACACCTGCAAAAGGTTGTGATTGAGAGTCTTCAAGAAGTCCTGAAGATCGTACAGCGACTGGGCAGTTACAGTACTCCAATAGTTGAATTAGCTGCTCTACAACATCTTCCGGAAGTGTTCCATTGAGAAAACGCTGTTTAATTTTTTCATCATTAAGACCAATATGTACATCGACCAGATTATTTATTTCTATAAATGAATCAAATACTCCTGTTCCCAGTATAACAGATTTAGGAATTCTTATGGCTGTGTTTTTAAAATTTGAATCTATGTCCATAATTGTAAGAAGGGCATTAAAAAAGGCCAGGCCACGCCCTTTCCCACCAAGAGACCCGCTTCCTACTCTGACAATTATATCGCTTTCGCCAAGAATATTTTTATTAAAATCAACTATCTTCCCCTTATTCCTTTTTTTTCTTACTCTTTTAAAAGTCTGAAGTAAAAAATCTTTATGTTCTTCAAGAGAACCGAAGTCGGAAATTTGTACAGGGCGGACTTTTTTTGCTATTTCTATTTCTCCATGGGCTATTAGCCATGCAGAGAAACTGTTATTTTTACTGTGATAGATTAGAACTTCCGGAGGAATTGATGGAAGTATTTTTTCAAAATCGGAAAGATATCTTGCTCTTCCTATTTCCTCTCCATTTTTGTTTTTAAAAATAAGGCTTCCGAACCCAAGTTTTTTAAAAATAAACTGGCTGATATCTGCAAGAAGAGTTGATGATTTTTTATGAAGAAATTTTACATTCATAGATTCTGCTCTGGGGCGTTTTGTAGCATCAGAGCTTTGCAGCAGTATTGGTATATCTATTTTGTTTTCTTTTAAGTAAGAGAGAAAATCAAATCCTGCATCAGTATCAATTTCTCCATTATGGAGGTATTCAATATCAGATATAATACCTAAAAGGGATTCTTTGTAGGTTTGTACAGCTTCTACTGCATCTTCAAAGGTTCTGACCATTATTACCTTTGGTCTGGTTCTCATACGAAGATATTTGTTATTATCTTTTTGCTCTTCCGATATCAGTCTTTGGGTCTGTTCCATTATTTCTGCATAAAGCAAGGGCAGGTAAATAGAAGAAAAGGTTATAGAATCTTCTATAAGTAGTATTACATTTACATAACCTTTGCTTGTATCGTATGGAGCATTTCTTTTATCTTCAATATATTTTATCATTGCCAAAAAAAGTCTGGGGTTTCCATTCCAAAGAAATACTTCTTCAATATTTCCCATTTTATCCGAATTGTTATCAATAAGATTGATGTCTGTTTTTACAGTTAAAAGTAAAAGTATCGGAAGATTCGGGTAATCAATATGAATTTGTTCACTTAAATCAAAAGGGGTTATTTCTCCTATTCTAATAGTAGATATTACAAGATCAAATGACTCTTCTTTTAACTTTTTAAGAGCTGCTTCACCAGTTGGGACACTAATCAATCGTGGTACTGTAGTTAGATTTAGGGAGTGATATTCCCCAACTATCTGATTTGAGAGTTTTGCATCGTATTCAAAAATATAGGCATCATAGAAGGTTGAAATTATAAGAATTTTTTTAATTCTATATTTCATGAGGTTATGAAAGTTATCCTCACCAAATTTCAGTTTGTTGTAATAATAGTTTAGTTCATTTAATTCCATATACTACTCTCTTCATAAAAAAAGTTTATTATATATACTATCATATTTTCTTTATTTGACTTAGACAAGGACAGTTCCTATACTAATAATATAGAACTTGAGGGGAATAATTTAAGTGACTAAATCTATTATTGATTTTAATAATGCTGTTGAAATTGCCAAAGATATATGGTGGGTTGGACATTATCTAGCAGATGATCCTTTTCAATGTCACGTTTACCTAATAAAAAATGGTACAAACTCTGTACTTATTGATCCGGGTTCCAGATTAACATTTTATTCTACTCTTGAAAAAATTGAGTCTATAATACCTTTTGGGGATATTAAATATTTTATCTGCCATCATCAGGATCCTGATATTACAGGTGCTTTAATGACAATAGATCAGATGGTTACCAGACCGGATTCTGTAATTCTCAGCCACTGGCGGACAATTGCACTGTTAAAACACTACGATTTAAAATTACCATTAAAATGTATAGAAGAAATGGGTTGGAAGCTGGATTTGGGAGAAAAAAAACTTAATTTTATTTTTACACCATATCTTCATTTTGCAGGTGCTTTTACTACCTATGATGAAAGTACAGGGACTCTTTTTTCCAGTGATATTTTTGGTGGTTTTACTGAAGGGTTTAATTTATATGTAAAAGATGATAAATATTTTGAATCTATTAAACTTTTTCATGAACACTACATGCCTTCCAGAGAGATATTGCGCCATTCTCTTAATAAATTTCAAAAACTTGACATTAAATTGATTGCTCCTCAGCATGGGTCTGTTATACCTGAACAGTTTATTAAAGGAATAATTACTCAGCTTGAAGATCTTGAATGCGGAATATTTTTGAATACAGATGATGATACAGATATTTTTAGACTTTCTAAACTAAACAGGCTTATATCCGGTTTTTTCAAAAATATTTTATCTAAACTTGAGTTTAAAGAAATTGTTAAATATCTGGAGAAGGAAATTTCTACAATATTTCCTGTTCAATCCATAGATTTCTAATTGGTCTTAATCATGCTGATATTAGTTTTATTGGAAGATCCAGGGATGAATGGAAAAAAGCATATAATGGATGGGGGCTGATTCACAGGGAGGGTATGGTTGGAGTTCCTCTTTTTACGTCAAAACTGGATATAATTTATGGATTTGCTATTTTCACACTTAAAAAGGAATTTCGGACGGGTAAAGATGTTTCAGATATTATGAAAGAAATTTCTATTCCCCTGAGTATTGCTCTTGAAAGAGAACTTATGATGAAAAAGGTTGAACAGGAGGGGCATAAATATTATGAGCAGGCAATAAGAGATGAACTTACCGGCCTCCATACAAGACTTTTTATGAAAGATGCTCTTGGTAGAATTCTTAAGATGAATGATCGTAAACCAAATGTTGCAGTATCTGCAATTGCTTTTGATCTTGATCATTTTAAAAAAATTAATGACAAATTCGGGCATTATAATGGTGATATTGTTTTAAAAGCTGTTGCAAAAATTATTCTTAACAATATTAGAGGGGAGGATGTGGATGTTCGTCTGGGTGGTGAGGAATTTGCAGTCTTTGTTGTTGATGGAGATTTAAATGTTGCTCCGATTATTGCTGAACGAATTAGGATTAGTGTTCAAAACCATAAATTTACCGGAGTCTTAAAAGATACAGCAATAACAATATCCGGTGGTATTTCGTATAGAAGAGAGAAAGAAACTTTGGAGGTTTTTTTACATAGAGCAGATACGGCTCTTTATAAAGCAAAGAAATCCGGCAGAAATAAAATCATTATTGAATCAAAATAAAAAAGCTGTCCGGATTAATTCAGACAGCTTTAGCGTTAGTTTAATACAGTATAACTATCTTCGTCCGTAAGGTCTGTGCATCATATTGTTTGGCTGTGGTCCCCGGTTTCTGGAATTATTTGGAAAATTGTTGTTATTAAATCCTCCTGATTTTCCCCTTCTACCATTTGCCGGTCCATAATTATTCATCATGTCAGCTCCCCTGCCATAATTCACAGGACCATTATTCATCATATCTAAATTATATTCTGTCCCATCAAAAGTAGCACCTGTAACCATTATGTTAGTTAACTCTGTATCTGTTGTTCTTCGGTATCCTGGAACTTCAAATCCGCTGATTGTAATTTCATCACCGTCTTTTACATCAATGTCATAATCAAGTCTGTAAGGAATCATAAGTTCATATGTATCATCACCAACTGTAAGTTTTGGCATGTTTACATCAGTCAGATCAATTTTACCTGTAAGAGTCATACTTTCTGCATTAAAATTTTGATTAGTATAACCCATTCCTTCAGGTCCCCATGTACCCTGATTTGTATTCATACTACCTTTCATTGGCAAGGAAGCTCTTCCTCTGAAATCCTGATTGGAATATCCATTATTCATTGGCATCTGTCTCCTGTTCCAGTAAGACTGATCCACATATCCACTTCCCTTTGCTCCGGGACCCCAGTTAGCCTGATCTTCCGAAATATAGCCTCTTCCCATACCAGGTTCCCATGTTTGTTCTTCCTGAGTTCCCTCTGCAAAAAGTGCCATTCCTGTCAGACTTATAAGTAAAAATGTAATTGCTAATTTCTTCATCTTTTTCTCCTTTGGTTGCATAGCCGAGCAGGAAGCTTGCTTCTAACCAGGCTTGTAGAGCTATCTGCTCTATGATTATTTATAGTCTTAATATCGCCTGTAAATGTGAATGAAGTGTGAATGCTTTGTAGATTATTTAATGAAATAGCAGAAAAATACAAATATCCTTAAATTATAGTTATTGAAATTGTTGATTAAAGTATGCAATATAATATACTTAGTTTATCAATGAAACTGAGGTATAATATGAAGGGTATATTTAGTATTTTTTCCATTAGAAGCATAAAAGGTAAAATTCTTCTTCCTATAATTATTTTACTTGTTTTTCTTGGCGTTGTTTCTTATGTGGGGATCTCTATGGTATTTGTTTATACAAATAAGATTGTACAGGAAAGTAATACTAAAATTTTCAAAGAAACTGTTAATGTACGGGTTTCTGAAAATGTAAATCAGGTATATTTGAGCATATTAAATATTGCTGACAGGGCTCTTCAGGAAGCATCTTTCTTTACAAAAATACCGGATGTTCACAAAGCTTTTAATATTGCGTTAAGTGGAAATATTGAAGATGAAAACTCTCCGGAAGGACAAAGAGCCAGGGAACTGCTTAGGAAGAGCCTTAAACCTTTTATAGACGGGTATAAGGAGAAAACAGGTAGACCTTTGTTAAAACTCCATTTTCATCTTTCTAATTCCAGGAGCCTGGTTAGATTATGGCGAGATGGATATCAAACGACAAGGGATGGAGTAAAAGTAGATATTTCGGATGATTTATCTTCTTTTCGTAATTCTGTTCTTCAAATTAATGGCAGCTCTAATAATCCAATTACCGGTGTTGAGGTCGGACGTGGTGGTTTTGCAATAAGAGGTATAGCTTCCATAGATGAGTTAAATGGACGACATCTTGGATCTGTTGAAGTATTATTTGCTTTTAATGAAATTTTTGATATTATAAAAACTTCAGGAAATGTTGATTATGCTGTTTATATGAATGCAGATTTACTTCCAATTGCAAAATCTCTTGCAGATCCTGAAAAGTATCCTGTTCTTGATAATAAATACGTACTAACAGATGCTACAAACCTGGATACTACAAACCCCCTGATTAATATTGATATTTTAGATGAAGGTAAAAATGACTTATATACAGAAAAGATTGGTGGTTATATTGTAAGCGTTTTTCCTGTATGGGATTTTTCAGGACAGTCTGTAGGTGTTATAGTTCAGGCTATAAATATTTCCGAACAGGTTGCGGCTTTTGAAAATAGCAACAGAATTTTAGATGCTTTAAGTAATACTGTATCCACTGGAACGGTTGCAATATTTTTGATTGTTATTATTCTTTTGATATTAATTCTTTACATTATTCTAAATAAAATTATGAAATCTTTAAATAATTTTCAGGTGCTTTTTAATTCAGGAGCTAAAGGAGATTTAACGGTACAATCAGCTAATAAAAGCAAAGATGAAATTGGGCATTTGAGTGTTCAATTTAACAACTTTATTAAGCAGTTAGGAATAACAATTTCTAAAATTAAAAGTTCATCTGATACAGTAGATGCTGTAAAAGATTCACTTGCTGCATCTGCAGAAGAAACTTCTGCTACAATAATAAATATTAAAAACAGTACTGCTTCTTTATTAAAAGAATCAGAAAAAATGGATATGAATGTTTCAGATAATGTAGCCTCTGTAGAGGAAATAACAGCAAATATTAACAGTATAAAAGAGCAGATAAATGAACAGGTTGCAATGGTAGAAGAATCTACAGCCGCTATTACAGAAATGATATCTTCATTGCATAGTGTGGATAATATTACCAGAAAAAAAGCTGATTCGGTACTAAGACTTGTAACGGCAATTAAGGGTGGAAACGATGCCTCTGCTGCTACAGACATAAAATTTCAGGTTGATGTAATAGATAAAATTGATGGTATTTCCGGTATGGCGACGAGTATACAGGCAATTGCTGCTCAAACAAATTTGTTGTCTATGAATGCAGCCATTGAAGCAGCTCATGCCGGGGATGCGGGTAAGGGTTTCGCTGTTGTTGCAGATGAAATAAGAAAACTGGCAGATACCTCCTCAAAAAGTTCTACAAGTATAACAAAAATTATTAAAGAAATATCTGATGGAATTGCCGGTACTGGTGAAGTAGCCCAGAAAAAGGTTGATGCCTTTGTCATAATGAATAAAGAAATTATAGAGACAAAAAATGCATTTGATGAAATAGTAACAAGTGTTCAGGAGTTAAATGCCGGAGGTGCTCAAATTCAGGATGCTATGGTAGTTTTACAGGATGTTTCTTCAAATATAAAAAATGCTGCAGTTGAAATGACTGTTGGTGCCGAGCAGGTAATGAAAAGCCAGTTGGAATTAAAGGATATTTCTCACAAGGTAAACAGTGGTATGCAGGAGATAAGCAGTGGTTCGGAAGAGATAGTAATTGCTTCTGATGAAATTGTCAGGTATTCCTCTGAATTAAACAGTGTTGTAAATGACCTGAAAGATGGTACTGATAAGTTTAAGACTTAAAAAAGATATTTATGTTGAAAGGGTATAGTACCGGCACCCCTGTGTGGGTGCCGTTACGAAGATGTAGTTATCTTCTTCCTCTGCCGAAGGAACTATCCTGAGCGAATCCACCCTGTTGGTTTGAATTTCTGCCTCTTTGTCCTATGGGAGCTGCCTGCTGGTTATCCCATACTCTTGAATTGCCGGAAATCATGTTTCCCTTAGCATTCCCTCTGGCTGCCTGTCTGGTAACTGATGAATTATCATCAAATCTATTACCTGTACCCTGGTTTCCTCTCTGATTGGATCTTCCAAAATTATTGGATAGATCAGCAAGATCATATGTTTCGCCATCAATTGTAGCACTTTTTAAAACTAGATTTTTAGTTGCTGCATCATTGTCCAGTCTTAAATTTTCTGCCTCAAAACCCTCTACAGTAATTTCCATTCCATCCTGGATATCAGCTGCATATGATAATCTGTATGGATAAACCAGCTCAAATGTTCCACTGTCAGTAACCAGTTCAACATGACCATCCTCTACTAAATTAATAGTACCTGTAATAGTTGTTGTTTCTTCACTAATGACCGCATCTGACTGATACTGGCTTTGACCCTTTGCCCATGGCATTGTATTTTCTTCTGCACTTCCAGCAGCAAAAACTGCCATGGATGCCAATGTAATTAATGCGATTGATAATGTTATTTTCTTCATAATGTAATCTCCTTTGGTTATATGTTGCTTTAATGTTTCTGATACAGAATATAGGGGAGGTGTATGAATCTAATATGAATTGTGTATATAGTATTTAAGAAATTGGGAAAATAATCTCTGTTACTGCCCCATTTTTGTTATAATAATTAACTTTTCCATGTATCTGTTCCACAAGAACTCCTACAAGTTGTAATCCAAGTCCCCCTGATTCCTCCGGAATAAAATTTTCAGGGAATCCTATACCATTATCTTCGATGGTCAAAGTCATGGAATCATTATTCCGGAACAGGCTGACAGTTGTGGTACATACAGCTTTTTCCCTTTTTGCATATTGTAATGAGTTTGCGATTACTTCACTTATTATCAGCCCAAGAGGGATTGCTATATCAAGGGTAATCTGCTCATCATTTGAGTCCTGATTGACCCTAATTTCATTTGCTCCATAATTTGATATTTCACATATTCTGTATGACATCAGATCCAGAAGTTTTTTTGTACTGAGGGATTCCAAATATTCAGAACTGAAAAGCAATTCATGTACCAGGCTTATGGACGAGATCCTTCTCTGCATATTTAAACAAAAATTCCTCCCTGAATTGATACCCGGTATATTTTGCTGCATATTCATAAGACTGATTATTATCTGAAGATTATTTTTTACCCTGTGATGCACTTCCCTGATAAGAGAGGTATTTGTTTCGAGAGTTTTCTCCAGCTGTATATTTTTATTAAGAAGTTCCTCTGTCCGGTTTCCAATGAGCCTTTCAAGGTTGTTCTGAATTGAAAGAAGTTCTTTTTCTGCAACTTCTCTTCTGGATAGTTCTTTGTTACTTTTGATAATTGCACTCTGAAGGTTGTAATTTAATTTTGTAATATATATAGAGGATATAATAATTATTATTATAGATACAGTAATAATTATTATCCAGTTTGAATACTGTTCCAGTATTTGTGTAAGTGTGACAGTACCAAAATTTTCATAGGGGAATATTTGCAGAACCTGTAAAGTGTTATCCACAGGACCATACCTTGATGGTATGGTCCACCCTTCACATACTCCTGCAATAGCTGCAGGATCACCTGGATCCATAGCAATCAGTGCTGAAGAAACTTTTTCCGCCAGTATTCTATCTGTATGCTCCAGTTTTGCTATGGGCCATTCCGGATAGAGTCTGGTTGATAAGGAGAAAGGAAACGATCCATTATCTGTAGATTTTTCAGCCAGAACTTTTAGTTTCGTTCTGTCTATTTTACCTTCCAGATCCATTCTTTCTATAGTATCTGTTCTTACAGTTCCTGCATCCACTTTTCCTGATAGAACCTGCATTACAACTGCGTCATGAGTTCCAGCAAAAACAAAACTGGAAAAATCCTTGAAGGGATCAATATTTTTATCATGGAATTCTCTATATGCCATTTGCCATCCGCCAAAAGAATTCTTATCGACTGCAGCAAAGCTTAGACCCTTAATATCATTAAGATCTGTAATATCATCCCTTTCGGCAAGAGTAAATATAACACCTCCGAATTCTATATATCCCTTCTTCAGTCTTAGATTTTTCAAGGTTACAATACGACTAACACCCCATTTTTTTGCCAGACCTACATAATATGATGAGTTTGCAAAAATAAAATCAATATCCTTTTTTTCGACAGCTTCATAAACTTCATTAAAATTCAACGGAAGTATGGTAAAATTATATCCTTCTATTTTGGAACTAAGGTACTCGGCTGTAGGGTCCCATTGTTCATGACTGCGTTCAATGCCTCTCTTTGCAAGTATTCCAATGCGAACTGTTCGATTGACATTTTGACCAAAAATAACAAAAGAAGAAAGTACAATAAATACTAAAATAATAACTTTTTTCATACACTTTATCTCCTTCATATAAAGTATAGTAATTCTAAATAGAAAATCAAATATATTGAAGTTTTTTTTATTATCCCTTTTTATAAAAAGGGATAAATTGCTATAATCCACCTTATGAAATATAAAACTTTATTATTTGACCTTGATGGGACAATCCTGGATTTTTCAAAAACAGAAGAAGCTGCCATAAATGCTGCATATAAAATTGTCTTTGAAACAAAACCAACAGAAAATTTACTTTCTGTATATCATAAAATTAATTCTGATCTTTGGAAGGAGTTTGAAAAAGGAAGTATTAAAATTGAAGATTTAAAAAAGAAAAGGTTTAGTGACTTATTTGTTCATTTTGATCTTAATGCTCATCCGGAAGTATTCAGTGATATATATCTATCTGAATTAGGAAAAGGTGGTTATCTTCTTGAAGGAGCTTTGGATATTCTTAATTTATGTGAAAAAAAATATCGACTTGCTGCAGTTACAAATGGTATTGGAGATGTTCAGCGGTCCAGAATTGATAAAGCAGGAATTGGTCATTATTTTGAAACAATTGTTATTTCAGAAGATGTTGGTATAGCAAAACCGGATCCTGAAATTTTTATAATTACATTTGAAAATATGAATTTAACACAAAAAGATGAAGTTCTTATGATAGGGGACAGTTTGTCTTCTGATATATTAGGTGGAATAAATGCTGGTATAGATACATGCTGGATTAATGGTTATGGTAATAAAATAAAAGATATAGAACCCACTTATACAATTTCAAATATTAGTGAACTTAAAGAAATCCTAAATCAATAATGGAGCATAGTAATGGCGAATAAATTTATTAAAGAATTAAATAATAGAATCCTTTTTCTTGACGGTGCCATGGGGACTATGATCCAGCAGAAAAGATTAACGGAAACAGATTTTAGAGGAAAAAGATTCCTGGACAGAGCTGCGGATCTTAATCTCCAGGGTAATAACGAAGTTCTTAATCTAACACAGCCGGATTTAATTACAGAGATTCATGTATCATTCCTGGAGGTTGGTGCTGATATAATTGAGACAAACACTTTTAATTCAACGTCTATCAGCCAGGCTGATTATAGTCTGGAAGAACTCTCATATGAATTCAGCTTTGAAGGTGCCAGGATAGCCAGAAAGATTGCTGATATTTATACAGAAAAAACCCCAGATAAACCCCGGTATGTAGCAGGAGTTCTGGGCCCTTTAAATAAAACACTCTCTCTTTCTCCGGATGTAAATAATCCAGGTTTTCGAAGTGTTACTTTTGATGAAGTCGTTGCCTCTTATACTACTTCAGTAAAAGGGTTAATTGATGGTGGATCGGATTTTATATTAATTGAAACTATTTTTGATACTCTAAATGCAAAAGCAGCAGTTTATGCTATAAAAACTTATTGTAAAGTGAATAATTTAGATATACCTATAATGATTTCCGGAACAATTACGGATGCAGCAGGCCGGACACTTTCCGGTCAGACTCCGGAGGCATTTTGGCATTCCCTTAGTCATGCAGAGCCTTTTAGTTTTGGACTAAACTGTGCTCTTGGTGCAGAAACCATGAAGCAGTATATTGAAATTTTGTCAGAAACTTCAGACTCATATATAAATGTACATCCTAATGCTGGATTACCTAATGAACTTGGTGAATATGATGATTCACCTTCCCATATGGCCGGGATTCTTGCTGATTTTGCCAAAGACGGTCTTGTAAATATTGTAGGTGGTTGTTGCGGGACTACTCCGGAGCATTTAAAGGCCATTGTTGATGCAGTCAGTCCTTATAAACCAAGGGTTTTGCATGGAAAAAAGAGATCAACATTTTTTAGTGGACTGGAGCCTCTTGAAATTAATGAGGACAGCCTTTTTGTAAATGTAGGAGAAAGAACCAATGTTACAGGCTCTGCTAAATTCCGAAGACTGATTACAAATAAAGAGTACGAAAAAGCACTGGAAGTAGCTTTAAACCAGGTGGAAAATGGTGCTCAGATTATTGATGTTAATGTTGATGAAGCTATGCTGGATTCGGAAGAAGAAATTGTTATCTTTCTAAATCTAATGGCATCTGAACCGGATATATCCAGAGTACCTGTAATGATAGATTCATCAAAATGGAGTGTGATAGAAGCTGGATTAAAATGTCTTCAGGGGAAAGGAATTGTAAATTCCATTGATCTTAAAGATGGGGAAGCCTCATTTATTGACCGTGGAGAGAAAATTAAATTATATGGTGCTGCAGTAGTTGTTATGGCTGCAGATGAAGAAGGGCAAGCGGATACTTTTGAAAGAAAAATTGAAGTATGCAGCAGAGCATATGATATTCTTGTTAATAAGGTCGGGTTGCTTCCGGAAGATATTATTTTTGATCCGGCAATTTTTGCTATAGGAACAGGAATAGATATTCATAGAAATTATTCAGTGAACTTTATTGAGACTGTAAAATGGATAAAGAAGAATCTTCCCTTTTCTCTGGTTTCCGGTGGAGTCAGTAATGTCTCTTTTTCCTTTCGTGGTAATAATCCTGTCAGGGAGGCAATTAATTCTGTATTTCTGTATCATGCTGTAAAAGCAGGAATGGATATGGGAATAGTTAATCCAGGACAGTTAACTGTTTATGATGATATTGAAAAAGATCTTTTGGAAAAAGTGGAGGATTTGGTTCTAAACAGAAAACCTGATGCTACAGAAAGACTTTTAGAAATTGCAGATTCTTTTACTTCTCAAAAAAAAGCAGAAAAAGATGATCCGGAGTGGCGTAAGCTGGATATAAATGAACGCCTGTCATATTCACTTGTAAAAGGAATAACTTCCTTTATAGAGGATGATGTTGAAGAAGCAAGAAACAATATGTCCCAGGCAATTGAGGTTATCGAAGGTCCGCTAATGGGTGGAATGGGAAAAGTCGGACAACTGTTTGGAGATGGAAAAATGTTTCTTCCCCAGGTCGTAAAAAGTGCCAGGGTAATGAAAAAAGCTGTTTCCTTTCTTCTTCCATACATAGAAGCAGAAAAGTCAGGTTCGATGAGTATTTCCAATGGTAAAATTGTTATGGCAACAGTTAAAGGCGATGTTCATGATATTGGAAAAAATATTGTAAAGGTTGTTCTTCAGTGTAATAATTTTGAAATTATAGATCTTGGTGTAATGGTTTCTGCTAAGACAATTCTGGATACTGCAGAAAAAGAAAAAGCCGATATTATAGGTTTAAGCGGTCTTATTACACCTTCTCTTGAAGAGATGGTTCATATAGCCCGGGAAATGGAAAAGAGGGGTATGAATCTTCCTCTAATGCTGGGAGGAGCTACTACCTCTGACATACATACAGCTGTAAAAATTTCTCCTGTATACAGCGGTGTAGCTGTCAGAGTAAAAGATGCTTCTTTAGCTGTTGGTATTTCGGCTCGGCTTATTGAGAAGAATTCTATTTTAGAGTTTAAAAAAGAGATTGAAGAACATCATAATATAATAAGGGATCGAAGAAAAAATTTTAAGGTGGAATACTACTCCCTGGCAGAAGCAAGAGATAAAAAACTGAAACTTGATTGGGATAATTATACTGCAGCTGTTCCTGCAAACCAGGGAGTTCATGTTTTAAATAGCATAACAATCGCAGAATTAAGAGAATATATAGATTGGAAAATGGTACTGCAGGCATGGGAAATAAAGGGGAAGTATCCTGAAGTTCTGGATGATGGGTTAAAAGGAAAAGAAGCACGTAAACTGCTTAAAGATGCAGAATCCATGCTTGAGTTAATGGATAAAGAGGGTATTGAAGCTTCCGGAGTTTATGGAATATTTCCTGCAAACTCCAATAATGAGGATGGAATAGTAATTTTTGCAAATGAAGAGCGAAAGCAAAGTATAGCTGTTCTTAATACACTAAGACAGCAGAGAAAACAGGTAACTACAGAAAAATGTATTGCTTTAAGTGATTTTATTGCTCCTGATGGTTTTCCTGATTATTTTGGTGCTTTTGCTGTTACAGCAGGAAAGGGTGTGGAGCAGCTGGTCAGGATGTTTGAAGCTAAACATGATGATTATTCAGCAATTATGATAAAAGTTATGGCAGATCGTTTGGCAGAAGCTTTTGCAGAATACCTTCATCAGCAGATAAGAGTAAGCTATTGGGGATATGATCCTGATGAAAATCTTATTCTTGATCAGATGTTAAAGGAAAAATATAGAGGCATTAGACCGGCTCCGGGTTATCCTACATGTCCTGGACATATAGATAAGTATTTAATATGGGATATTTTGAAAGTAGAGGAAAATATTGGTATTACTTTAACAGAAAGTGCCATGATGGTTCCAGCTGCTTCAGTTTCAGGTTTTTATTTTGCTAATCCAAAATCAATTTATTTTAGTACAGGTAAAATTACCAGTGAACAAATAAATTTTTGGGCAGAACAGAACAATATATCCAGGGAAGAAGCTCACCACTGGCTTTCTTCTGTATCTACAGATTAATATTTTTATTGTTGCACTAAGAACTGGATTTTTGTATCATTATAATTGTAAATATTGACAGGAGTTACTTTAAGATGAGATACAAAGGTTTATCACTTAAAATATTTATTCTAATTTTGTCAATTTTTATGGTTACTGTTCCCATAATTATTTTTGGTGTATTAGAATTGAATGTTTCAGCAGAAAGAGCCCAGGCTGATGCAGAGATTTATGTTTTTAGCGGGCCACGAACTTTGGTTGAAACTAATAATCTGGTAAGAGAACGGGCTTCAGAAGATCTTTTAAGGATTGGTCTTTTTATAGCAGTATTTTCTATTGTTGGGACTCTATTGGCAATATTTATTGCCCGGGCAATAGCAAATCCTCTGGCTCATGCACAACAATCTATGGAGAGTATAAGTGTAGGCGATTTTACCCAGTTGATAAATATGAGAACTGGAGTTAAAGAAATTAAACTACTTGGAGATAGTATTGATAAAGAATTTATTCCAATAATCAGTGGAATAATAAAGGAGATTTTAAACTCTATTGCAGTCAGCAGTAACATAAGCAGTATTATGAAAAACTACTCTCTGGATACAGGAGATATTTCCAAAAGAATTAATGATGAAACATTGAAAATTAATAATGATATGGAGTCTTTGGATAGTCAAATATCTGAAGTCTCTTCTGCAGTGACTGAGATTCTTGCAACTATAGAAAACCTGGTATCACATATTGCCGGACAATCCAGTGCGGTTTCCCAAACATCTGCAGCTATTGAGGAGATGTCAGCATCAGTCAATAGTATAGCGAAAATTGCTAATGATAAATCAAAAGCAACTGATGGATTAATTACAACTGTAGAAACGGGACGAGCTAAAGTATCAATGTCTAATGAGCATATTAAAAAGGTTTCTGCAGATATTGATAATATGATGAATATTATTGGTGTGATAAACAGTATTGCCGCTCAGACAAATCTATTGGCAATGAATGCGGCTATTGAAGCTGCTCATGCAGGGGAATACGGCAGAGGATTTGCTGTAGTAGCAGATGAAATAAGGAAGCTTGCCGAATCTTCCTCTTCAAATGCTAAGGTAATTTCAGCATCATTGAAAGATGTAGAAGGAAAAATGAAAGATGTTCTTGAATCCGGTGAAGACAGTGATAAAGCATTTGTGAATGTTGCAAATGAGGTAACAGACTTTGTTAATGCATTTACAGAAATTTCAAATAGTACCAGTGAGGTTTCTGTAGCTAATAAGGAACTATCATCAGCCCCCGATTCTCTGCTGCATCTTTCCCAGGAAATTTCTGATGGTTCCAGGGAGATAAAACTGAGTTCACAGGATATTAATAATTCGGTAAATACAATAAAGGATGCTTCAAGTAGAGTCACAGATAAAATTAGTAATGTTAAATCGGGACTTAATGCTATTACTATTGCACAAAAAGATATTGAAAAAACAGTGGAATGGAATAGCAACAATCTTGGGAAGATTGAGGCGCTGGTCAACTATTTTGAACTTATGGATAAGATTCAGGTTAATGAAAATAGTAAATCAAGTTTATATATTTCTGATATACTTGTTCATCATCAAAAATGGATGCGGGATGCATCTCTGGCTATAGACGGCAGTATAAAACTGGATCTTGATAAAGCAGGTCATTATAAGGCATGTGAGCTTGGGATATGGCTCTACGGAGATGGTAAAGATCTTTTTGAAAATGATGATAATTTTAAATCAATTGTAGAAAATCATAAGGAATTTCATCTGGAAGTTCTTGATCTCATAGAAAATGTTGAAAATGGTGATACTCTGAATGCATTTGAGAATTATAAACAGATGCGGGAGATATTTAACTCTGTAGTTACGGGTTTTCGTGAACTGATTGATATATAAGGTTTAGGTTTTTTTATCTTCCTTAGAGGGTTCAAAGGATAATATCTCCATTTCGGCAGGTGTTTCCTCCCCACCCTCGAAGAGGACTTTTCCTGTT
>DAOWEB010000325.1 GCA_030638735.1 Spirochaetaceae bacterium | reverse complement strand
TTTCCATATTTTTTAAAAGCAATTTCCTGCATTGTAGTTCCATCGGGGAATGCCCTCTTGAACTTTGGCGCAAGAACAGCCATTACGGCATACAGGACTGTATATGGTACAGAATAAGCAAAAAATGCTGATATACCTTCATAAAACCCTACTTCCGAAGTTCCAAAAAGAGTATCCAGTCCGTAAAATGTGGATACAAGGGTTCCAACCAACAGCGGAGCTGTCAGGCTTCGTCCTGCCATAAAGTAATCATCAAAATTCTTCTGTTTCTTCGAAACATAGAACCCAATGAAGATCATGAAAGCGACATAGCCAAGAATAATCAGCCAATCGATTACATGAAGTTGAACGATAATTTCATCCATTCATTCCCTCCAATATTATTATCCAAACATTATTCTTAGTTTTTTAATTAAATATTCAATAATTAAGTATATACTAAGTATGGATTATGTATTTATGTACTGTGGTTCTTACATGTGTCTGATATATGGTAAATATTCATCTGATTTATACTTTTTTTATTGCTTTTTGTAATTGACCATCAAAATAAACTAACTTATTCTACTTTTATGGGAATAAACAGTTTGATACATAGCGATTATTCAATACCAAAGCTTCATAATGTTCTAAGTAGAGAAAAGCTTACAAAGCTTCTGGAAAAGTATTCCAACCGGAAGCTTATTATAATCAATGGGAAAGCAGGTCAGGGAAAATCTACAATAACAGCAGATTTTATTCGAAAATCAAATATCAATAGCAGTTGGGTACGATTACATAATACAGATTCTGATCCTTTAATACTTCTTGAAAAATTAAATGAAGCAGCATCTACTCTGTTTCCCGATGAATCTGACAAGAACAGCTCAGAAAAAAATGAACCTTCAATTCAGAAATTAATTAATAGATTTTCCAGTATCAATCCAAACCCTGCTTATCTGGTTCTGGAAGATTTTCAAAACATAAATCAGTCTAAGGAAGCATGCAAACTAATAAACCAGCTGATAGATAATATCCCATCCAAAATTCACCTGTTTATTTTATCAAGAGAGGCCCCCAGGATTCTACTATCAAATATTCGCAGTCAAAAGGAACTATTTGAACTGTCTGATAAAGATCTTACCTTTTCAGAGGAAGAAATACAGCGACTGCTTTCAGATATATATAAGCTGGAAATAGATTCAAATAAAATAAAAAGTATCTGCAAAATAATAGACGGATGGATAACAGGCTATATTTTCCTATTTGAAAAACTCAGCTGTACAGAAGATACTCAAGAACAGAATGATATTATTGAAGACCTTATACAAAAGTCCTGTCTTTATGAAACCGGAGAGTTTTTTGAAGAACAAATTTTTTCAAATTTGCCTGATAATACTAAAACCCAGCTTCTTAAGCTTAGTTTCTTTGATCTTCTGACACCTCAGCTTATCGAAAAAATTCTTGGTGAAAACGGACAAATACTTCTTGATAAGTTTGAATCCAGTGGATTTTTTATAAGTATAATAGATAGAAAAAACGACTATTACAGCTTTCATCCCCTTTTTCAAGATGTATTACAAAAAAACTCAGATGAACTTAATCCTGATGATATTTCAGGGATACTTAGAATAGGAGCTGAATTCTACAAGGGAACAGGAGAATATGAAAAAGCAATTTTTAATCTTATAAGATTAGGCAACATCAATGAAGCCAGAGATATATTTCTGGTATATGCAGAAAAATTACTGGACCAGTCCAGGTACAGAAGAATCAGGAGAATTCTGGATTTTTTTCCGACTGAGTTACTTGAAAATGATATACTTCTTGAATATTACAGAGTAATTGCTGAAAATCTAAAAAAACCCTTCTCTACACGTAAAAGATTTCCTGAACTCCTTACTCACTTCAGAGAAGTAAAAGATTATAACAGGCAGGCAAGGATTTATTCAGTTCTTCTTGCCAATTACTTCTTTTATCAGGATAGTAATGACCTTGTTATTAATACTGCTAAAGAAGCAGAAACATTTCTAAATAGATCCAGAGATATGCTGTCTGAAAACAGAAAAGAAATTCTTCAGGCATTAATTCCCATTGGGCAGGATTGGAAAACTCCTGTAAAGGACACATCCTTTGAAAAAGTAATGATGGCAGAAGAA
>DAOWEB010000015.1 GCA_030638735.1 Spirochaetaceae bacterium | reverse complement strand
GGGCAATAAACATTTTCGTGAGTGCCGGGATGAAGTTTTAGACGCATTTTTAAAAGGTCTTGAAATTAAATATTGTCCTTAATTATATTCTATTGTAATATACCAGTATTATTTGAACCTGGTCGGAACTTCGTTCCTGCCCGGCAATGAGTCGTACCGGAAGAGCGAAGCGATGAGGAACGATCTCAGCAACCTGGGAGATGATATATGACAGATATAATAAATCCTGAAAACAGACCAATTAAACAACAGCGGGAAGATGCCATTAAGAAACTGGAGTTGAATTTTGCTCATGGTTATCTTGAGGTTGAGGAGTTTGAAACCCGCCTGGATCTTGCATTAAATACAACACTGCCCCAGGACCTTACAAGAATTACTTCCGATTTGTCCCTTATTCCTGCAGTTTCAGAAAATTCGACAGATTTAAACATAAACAGGGGTAAAGTACGCTCTGAGGAGCTTTTTATAGGTATCCTAAGTGGAGTTGATCGTAAGGGTGTCTGGAAACCTGCAAGAAAAAATAAAGTATTCGCTCTTATGGGAGGTGTCGATCTGGATTTCTCAGAGGCGATTCTTCCTCCGGGGGTTACAGAAGTTGAGTTTCTCTGTCTTATGGGTGGGCTGGATATAATAGTGCCGGAAGGAATAAATGTAGAGGTCACAGGTGTTCCAATTATGGGTGGAATAGATAAAAAAGTTTCTGATGACCACTATCCCGGAAGACCAACGCTTAAAATCCAGGGTCTGGCTGTTATGGGTGGAGTTGATATTAAGTATCCAAAACGTAAAAAACGCCGTTGGGGCAGGTGAATTTAGATGGGGGAGGAATCCCCCTGGCATTCATTAGTAAACTATACAGTTATTTGAGGTAGTCTATGAGAGATAACATGAAAAAAAGAATTCTCCCCCTTTCTTTGGTATTTTTTCTTGCTTTGTCTCTAAACTTTATCAGTTGTAAAAAAGAAGGTGAAGTTTCCAGAGTTTCTGACTCTTCCTCCGGGAATATCAGCAGTTCCGGTTTTTTAACTGAGAATAATAATGATGGGCTTCTTACAGTTTTGGCAGATCTTCCTGTCAAGTATTTTCCTGAAGGTTCAGAAAATCAAATAGATGAAACAGATGCTGATGTATATGAATCTGATGATCCTCTAATAATTACAGATTTCGGTCCTGATAAAGAATTACCATCAGAGCTTGATTATCCTTCTATATGGGTTCTTTTTTCCCAGCCAATAGTTCCTCTTGCACAGTTAGGCAGTTCTTCCAATGCAAGTAATATCCTTAAAATTGAACCACCTCTGAATGGAGTCTACCGATGGTATGGAACAAAGCTTTTAAGTTTTGAAGCCAGTGAAAAAGGACTTCCCCAGCATATTTATAATATTAGTATTAATGATCAGCTTACGTCCCTGGGGGGAAAACAACTCTCCGGCAGGAACAGTTTTACTTTTCATACTGAATACTTGTCTCTTGTTTCAATAGTCCCGGGTCGGGGTGGAGTGTTTAGTGGAAAAGAGGTTCCTGTTTCTGAGGCAACAAGAATAAGTATTGCTTTTAATTACCCTGTTAATCTGGAAATTATAAGTGAATATCTGAGTGTTAGTTCCAAAGGGAAAAATTATAAATTTAATATTGAAAGACCAACAGACAGTGAAGGACTCAAAACAAAAGAGGATTTATCAAAATATGCTGTTCTTGAGCTTATTGGGACATTAAAAGAAGATAGTTTAGTTACTGTAAGTATGTTAGCGGGAGCAAGATCAGAATCCCACTTTATTGGAACCCCTGAAGAAGAGACAATGAGTTTTAAGACATTCAGTCCTTTTTCTTTTGTAAAATCATCTTCCAGGTCCTATGCATTCCCGGGCAGTCAGGCCGGTGATTCCAATCCTGTATTTTTGGAATTTTCCCATTCAGTTGAAAATAAAAATTTAGACAGCTTAATAACATCTTCTCCCGAACTGTCAATTGAAAACAAAAATATTACTGTCTGGAATAATATTATAAAAATTTCCAATTTACCTGTGGAATATAATGAATCATATCTGTTTTATCTTTCTTCTGAAATTGAAGATATATATGGCAGAAAGTTAAATAAGACAAAAACTGTAACTGTAGATATTCCAGATGCTTCATCATATGTATGGTTTCCCAATCTTGGTTCTCTAATGCTTGAATCATCTTTTGATCCCAAAATTATTTATGAGTTTCAGAATATTTTTGATGGAGACTGGAAAGTTGATTCAATTTCAGATCCCTATAAAAGTTTTAGTTCTGAAGAACTTGTTCCTTATGATTTTACAGGAATAAAAAATAATGTTCGTCATTTTGAGGTAGAGGATCTATCAAACTGGTTAAGCAGTGCCGGAACCGGATGGGTTGGGTTCTCCTGGAATTTTGAAGAATTTGATGAAGATGGTTTAAGACCCTCCTGGGGTAAACGGGATCTTCAGGTTCAGGTAACTGATCTGGCTCTTACAACTCGCTATGGATATAACAAAGTTGTTGTCTTAGTATCCAGCTTATCAACAGGGAATCTTATTGAAGGTGCAGAAGTATCACTTATGCGGGACAGAGAAATTGTCCGTCAGATAAGTACAAATGAATCCGGTCTGGCCGTATTTTATCTTGAAGAGGGAGAATATAGTCAATATTTTTCTGATAATGATAATAGATGGAAGGATCATATTCGTTTCAGAGTTGAGACAGAGTCAGATTCTATAGAGTTTATTCCAAACAGCAGTCACAATATCTGGCATATGGGTATTTATAATGTGGAAACTCCCTTAGGTATTCAGAATCCTTCTATGGAGACCCTGATATTTACAGACAGAGGTCTTTACAGGCCGGGAGAAACTCTTACCTTTAGAGGTATAGATAGAAATCTAAGTTTAGGAGAATATTCAGCTTTCGCAGGTTCCTATACAATGCGTTTGAGAGAACCCTCCTGGCAGGGGAAAATTCTGGCAGAAGATACTGGTATTTCATCAGAATCCGGAGGGTTTTATGGTAGTTTCAAACTTCCTGAAAATCTTTCTCCAGGATACTACAGGTTAATGTATTCACGGTCAGGAGGATCAAGAGAAATTTCTTTCCAGGTGGCAAATTTTGAGCGTCTGTCATTTTCTGTTGATCTTGTAAAGCCTGACATGCTCTATTTCCCCGAAAGAGAACTAAGTTTTAATATCTCCTCTTTATATCTATCCGGAGGAACACTTTCCAATGCATCCTACAATTATGCCTGGACAAAAGAACCTCTCTTTTTTGTACCACCAGGACCCCTGTGGGATGGTTGGACTTTTGGTCCTGGAATATGGGATCAAAGATATATTCTCTCCACTGGAGAAGGAACCCTTGGTCCTGACGGTCAGGGAGTAGTAAAACAAAAACCCTCAAGTGAAGGGATCAAAGGGCTGACCTACAATTATTCTGTGGAAGTAAGAGTTCAGGATCAGAGTAATCAGGAGGTAGCAAAACGTCTATCCGCAATTATACACCCTGCTTCATTTTATCTTGCCATGAAACTTCAAAGTACCGGATGGTCCAGCTTTGTGGAAAAGGGTGAAACTGTTAATATAGATTTTTCTCTTGTGGATCCGGCCGGGGAACTGGTTTTTTTATCTGCTGATATAAGCAGTGAAATAAAAATGGAATTGATTCACAAAACCTGGAAAAAAATCAATCAGCAGGGAATTGGCGGCAGAATCAATACAAGTTATGAAGAAGTGGAAGAACTTGAAACAAGCAGAGTTATACCATCGGGATCAGCTGAGGGGCACTTTGAGGTTACACCTTTAAAAAGTGGTTCCTACATTGTCAGGCTCCACTCAAAAGACAGTTTTGGAAGAGATGTAATAACAAACCTTCCATTCTATTCAACTGGAAGTGACTGGATTCGATGGGGTAGAGACGACAATCAGGATATTAACATAGAAGCAGATAAAATTATCTACAAACCAGGTGAAACTGCTAAATTAATTATAAAATCTCCACTGCCGGAAGGACAGTATCTTATAACTACCGAGAGAGAGGGAATCTTCGACGAAAGAGTTATATATCTTAAAGGAGGAGCCCAGGTAATAGGAATTCCTATAGAAGAAAATTATGTTCCTGTAGTATATGTTGCTGTCTCCTCATGGTCAAAAAGAACCAGGGATCCTTCACATAATTATTTTGAACCGGATCTGGATAAACCAAAGGGGTATTTTGGAATTACTTCTTTAAATATAGATAATCAGTCACGAACATTTAATATCTCTGTTGAAACAGATAAGTCTTCCTATAAACCGGGGGATAATGTAGAAGTAAAAATTAATACAAAATTTAATGGTGCCCCTTTAGCTGGTGCAGAAATTACTTTTCTGGCAGTTGATAGAGGCGTACTGGATCTTATTAATTATCATGTACCAAACCCTGTTCAATTTTTCTATTCCATAGATAAATTCCCTCTTGGTACCAGAGGTGCTGATTCCAGGTCACTTCTTATTGATCCTGTTACATACGAAGTAAAGGATCTTCAGGGGGGAGACTCAGAGGGGGGCAAAATAGAACAACGGGAAGATTTTAATCCAACAGCAGTATTCGAGCCATTTATTATAACCAATTCAAGAGGAGAGGCTTTTTTTAATTTTACTCTTCCGGATAATTTAACAACTTATCGTTTTACAGCAATTGGTGTAAAGAATAATAATTTTGGTATACAGGAAGGGGAGATTTTTGCAAGGAATCCCATTAATGTAAAATCACTTGTACCTCCAAAACTTAGATACAGGGACACTGCTGTTTCAGGAATTAGTATTACAAATTTATCTGATAAAAAGGAAACAATTTCCATATCTGTCAGTTCAGATTTATTATTGGTTTCCGGTGCAGAGAAAAAAGAAATTGTTCTTAGTCCAGGTCAGACTGAAGTAATAAGTTTCTCTTTAAGCGCATCTGTTATAGGATCCGGATCTGTTAGTTTTGCTATTAGATCAGATATTTTAAATGAAGATCTTCAGCAGGAAGTAACTGTAGAAAAACCATATGTCAGTGAAACATTTACAACTGCCGGGCGAATAGGAGATTCTGTTACAGACAGGGGTATAATAAAAGAAATGTTAATTATTCCTTCTTCAGCAGAGGATGGTATAGGCAGCCTTACCCTTACACTTTCTCCGGGATTTGGAGGTGAATTAAAAAGTGCTGCTGAGTATCTGACAGAATATCCATATAATTGTTTTGAACAGCGAAGCAGTAAAATAATCCCAAAAATTCTTTTTCCGGACGAAAATTCAGAAGAATATATTAGTAATGAAATATCTCTATTGGGGAAGTATCAGAATAAAGATGGAGGAATACCTTTCTGGCCAGAGTCTGGTTACAGGTCCTCCTATTATATTTCTTTAAGGGTTGCACACCTTCTACATCTATTGGAAGAAGCCGGTATAAGCCTTGATTCTTCTCCTGATATTGATGATCTTCTTTTATATATAAATAAACCTGATAAATGGGTAAGCAGGTCAAATTATCTGATGGCATTCAGATACTATGTATCTGCTCTTTACGGGCGGAATATTTCAGGGGCATCCACCTTACTGAATAAGGGGGATGCTTTGGGGCTGACATCCTATGCAATGCTGGGTCTGGCTTTTACAGAAGCAGGGGATAATAAAAAAGCGGAAATAGCCCTTCAAAGAATTGGTCAGTTTATCCAGCCCGGGACAAGAACAATTGATATTACAGAAACCTCAGAACAGAATAGTTTTTATGCCTCTAAAACTGAAACTTTAGCGCTTCTTCTTATGCTCCTGCAAAAGGAGGATCCGATGGGCGAACTTTTAATGCGTACTGCAAACACCCTGTCTTTACAAAAGAGGAATGGTTATTGGGGAAATACAGCAGATACTGCATGGGCTATGCTTGCTTTGTCCCAGGGAGTCCTCAGTGATTCTATTGATTATTCAGCCAGTGTAGATCTTGACGGACTTAATTTGGTTTCAGAATCTTTCCATGGGAAAAATGAGGAACCTGTAGAAAAGATTTTCAATTTTATTGATGCTCCCCTTAAATCAATGGTCAGAGATACTCCCTTAGCTCTTGCCATAGAGAAAATTGGACCAGGAACTTTATTCTATACGGGGTCATTAAAATATTCACTGCCTTCAGAAGTTATTGGACCCAGGGATGAGGGGATAGGGTTATTTACAAGTGTAACAGATCTCGATGGTAACTATGTTAATTCATCTGCATTGACAGCAGGTAAAACCTATATTCAGAAGATTACAGTTTCAAGTACAAGAGACAGAGATTATCTGTCAGTTAGAGTTCCTGTACCCTCAGGGGCCAGAATTTTGGATGCTTCTTTTGTAAGTACTGCTTCCTATGCTGAGAAGGAAATTGGTATAGAAAATTACTGGTATAATCCTCCCAGGAAAGAGATTCTGGATAATGAGGTTCAGTACTTCTTTGATAGATTTTCAAAAGGGAAAAAAGAACTGGAGTTTTATTTTAGAGCTGTAAGACCGGGTATTTATCCAACACCTCCCCTGCAGGCAGAATGTATGTATCAGCCTGAAATATTTGGACGTACACAGGGAAAACTTGTAATTATAGATGAAAACTAGGCTGGTCGCAAACAAGTTTGCTGCTCGCCCATGCCTCCAGGGAATTTTTTATCTATCCTGGGTCAGCAGTCTGATTATACTGGGAGTAATTTATGCTTTTTTCAGATATTCTGGTTATCCGGAGCTTGATGGTTTTATAGAACAGGACTACAGTCTCGAAATTTATGATAGAAATGGAATGCTTCTTAAGGTCACAGCCCTTGAAGAGGGGTTACGCAGAATATATAAAAATCAGGATGATATTCCTGATGTTTTAAAAAGAGTTTTTATTATTGCAGAGGATTCCAGGTTCTATTTTCATTATGGAATTGATCCTCTGGCAGTATTTAGAGCATGGTTTCAGAATAGATCTTCAGGTAGAATTGTCTCCGGGGCTTCAACAATTACAATGCAGCTTGCAGGGATAGTCTCCGGCAGTGGTGATGGGTACAGATCGAAACTTCTGGAAATGTTTAATGCCCTGCGTATAGAAAGCAGATTAAGTAAAAGTAAAATACTGGAACTATGGTTAAACAATATTCCCTTTTCTTTTCAAATTGAGGGAGTATCTGCAGCTTCCCTGAAATTCCTGGGCAGGGATATTTCCTTAATGGATATGGAATCCTCTTTATTACTTGCAGTTATTCCCAGGAGTCCGGCTAATCTAAATCCTCTGGTAAATAAAAAAGCGGCAATTGAAACTGCAGTAAAACTTGGTTTGGAAACAGGCCACAGTGATGTGACAGAAAGTCTGGAAAAAGTACTGGATCAGTATGAACTATTTTACTGGCCGGACATTACTCCTCATTTTTCTCTTTTTACAGAAAAGCAAGTTTACAGCATGCCACAGAACCCAGTTTTATCCGGAGGAATAAATACAAGTATAGATTACACTTTAAATGATATTCTCCAGGATAGAATAAATTATTATCTGTCGCTTTCTGTTGACAGTAGAATTACAACTGGTGCCGGACTTATAATTAATAACAGTTCCGGAGAAATTCTGGCCTATGTGGGGTCAGCAAATTTTAAAGATACAGAAAACAGCGGGCAGATTGATGGTATTCAGATACTTAATCAGCCAGGATCAACTCTTAAACCTTTTCTATACGCCCTTGGAATGGAGAGAGGCTTTCTTCCTAATTCAGTTCTTCCGGATATACCTCAGCATTATGGAGAATCACAGGTTTATCAGCCTATGAACTTTGACAGAACTTTTCATGGTCCCGTTTTGCTAAGGGTTGCCCTTGCTTCCTCTATGAACGTTCCGGCAGTCTATATGATCAATCGTTTAGGAGTTCTGAACTTTGCAGATTACCTAATTAGTCTTGGTTTTGAGAGTTTACGTATTCAAAGGGAGTCTGTAGGGACTGGTCTGGCATTGGGGAATGCAGAAGTATCTTTAATGGAACTTACCAGAGCTTTTTCTGTGTTTCCAAGGGGCGGTATCTTTTTACCACTGACTCCTTTTATGACGAATTCGTCTTTTTCTTTTTTACAAACTGGTAATAATCAGAATAATGATTCTGTAATGAAACCATATACAGCAGGAATTATCCGGGATATTCTTACAGATAATAATAGCCGGTATCCCGGTTTTGGTGATGGAAGTATAATGAATACTGATTTTGAAGCAATGTTTAAGACAGGCACTTCAAACCAGTTCCAGAATATATGGGCTCTGGGGGCAACTCCTCAGTATACGGTTGGTATCTGGATGGGAGACTTTTCCGGAAATACTGTAATTGGCCGAACAGGTTCCTCGCTGCCGGCTGCAATAGCTGCAGAGATGCTTGAGATCATTCATACCGAAGGATTGGAATTTAATGGTGTTCCTGAATCAAAAAAAGTAAGACTATGTTCCCTTTCAGGGCTTATTCCAAATAACTATACTCCTTCAACATACTTTGAATATTTACCTCTCCATACGGAACCAGAAATTTCAAACTGGCATATTACTGATCCGGAAAGTGAAAATAATGCTGTTATAACAGTGTATCCTGAGGAGTACTCTTTCTGGCTGGAAGTTAAAGATCGTTCAGGTTCTATTGCAGAGGGAATTAATACTTCTCAAATAGTATATCCTGCAAATAATTCAGTTTTTTTTATTGATCCCACAGTCCCTGCATCAGATCAGATTCTTAAAATTCGATCTATTGGTTTTTCCGGTAAACCTGCTGAGGTATTAATTAATGGGATTAGAGCAGGCATAACAGATAATGGAATCTTCAAGTTTGAACTTAAAGAAGGGGAGTGGGCCATTGAAATCAAAGATAAAATGGCCAGTAGTCAAATAAGAATAACTGTAAAATAAAGTTATTCTCCCATCACTTCACATACCGGTTTTAAATCCGGTATTCCAGATATATTGTTCTTATTGGGGGATAATAATTTTCTGGTCATACAAACCATCCAGTTCCAGTGGAGTACTAAGTGCGCTGCAACCCCTATGCTCATTATTATGGAACTCCAGGTATGAATATTCCCCCACACTGCATGTATAAAGTACTGTGGATTACGCCCTCCCTGATAACCTCCTGAGGTGTTAAATAATAGAAATATTCCTGTAACTAATGATAAAAGGAACCCGAGGCCAATAATAATATCGATAATGTAGTTAATAGTTGTTTTTTTCATTAAAATTCTCCTTTTGAGGGTAATCTAATTTAAATTTATGAATAAAATATGAACAGGCAATAAAAAGATTAAAAATAAATGGAGGATCAAATGCCCTATATAAAAATTCAAACCAATGCAGAGGTATCAAATAAACAGGAACTTCTTAAAAAACTATCCTCTGCTGCATCCGGTGGAATAGGAAAACCGGAGACATATATTATGACAGCTTTTTCTTCAGTGGAAGCCATGACTTTTGGAGGAAACAGCGAGCCTTCAGTATTTATTGAATGTAAAAGTATTGGACTTAAGGAAGAACAGACAGCAGGTTTGTCAGCTTTATTATGTTCTTTCTGTGAAGATGAGCTTAATGTTTCGAAAGACAGAGTCTATATTGAATTCTCCAGTGCCAAAGGTGTTATGTGGGGATGGGACGGCAGAACTTTCTGACAGCTCTTGTACATCCCCCCCCATCAAGTTTAAAATCAGATCAGTTGATTTATCCTGGAGGTTCCCATAGTGGGCATTAAAGAACAGGCATCAGAGGTAAAAAAGGCACAGGTGTTTTTGGGTGCGATTTCCCTTAAAATAAGAAATAAGGCACTTGAAAATATTTCAAGGGTCATGAAAATACGAAAAGATGAAATAATTCAGGCAAACAAACTGGATATGGAAAAAGCAGAGAAAGAAAATTTATCAGCCCCCCTTCTTAAGCGTCTGAAGTTTGAAGAAGATAAAATTGATGAAGTATGTTCCGGAATGGAATCTTTAATTGGTCTTTCTGATCCTGTAGGGCAAACCATTTTAGCCCGTGAACTGGATAAAGATCTTGAGCTCTATCAGGTAAGTTGCCCCATAGGTGTTATTGGTATGATTTTTGAGTCCCGTCCCGATGCCCTTGTACAAATTGCCACTCTTTGTCTGAAGAGCGGAAACGGGGTAATACTAAAAGGTGGCAGTGAAGCATCCAATACAAACAGAATTCTGACAAAACTTATAGGTGAAGCAACAGTTGCAGCAGGAATACCACAGGGATGGATTCAGCTTGCAGAAACCAGACAGGATGTTAGCGAAATGCTTGATATGGAAGATAGAATAGATCTGTTAATTCCCAGAGGGTCCAACAGTTTTGTTAAATATATTATGAAAAATACATCTATCCCTGTTATGGGGCATGCTGATGGTATTTGTCACCTTTTTGTAGATGAAAGTGCAGATATTCCCATGGCAGTTGAACTTACTGATGACTCAAAAACACAGTATGTTGCTGTATGTAATGCTCTTGAAACACTTCTTGTTGAAAAATCTGCAGCATCGGAGTTTCTTCCAAAAATGAAGGAACGTCTTGAGAGTAAAAATGTTGAACTCCGTGGATGTAATGTAACCAGAACTTTTATTGATGTAAAACCTGCAAATGAAGAAGACTGGAGTACTGAATATCTGGATTATATACTTTCTGTTAAAGTTGTAGACTCAATGGACAGTGCCATTGAACATATAAATAAGTATGGTTCAGGTCATACTGATGCTATTGTAAGTTCAAATACCGGAAAGGCTGAAAAATTTATGAACCTTGTGGATTCTGCTGATGTTTTCTGGAACTGCAGTACCCGGTTTTCTGATGGTTTTCGCTATGGACTTGGTGCAGAGGTCGGAGTTAGTACTAATAAAATACATGCCAGGGGGCCTGTTGGTCTTGAAGGACTTGTAATTTATAAGTGGAGACTAAAAGGTAATGGACATAAAGTTGCTGATTATTCATCCGGAAGCAGCAAATTTACCCATAAAATTATCAATAAAGAGTATAAGAGTCTGAATTAATGCGTAATTTTAGTGATTCCCATAGAGTGGTTATTAAAATTGGTACAAACCTTCTTACTAAAGATGGTAAATTTAACACTCAGTATGTTCATGAAATTAGTTCTCAGATCGCAGCGCTGAGAGATCGTGGTCTTCAGGTTCTTCTTGTCAGTTCCGGAGCTATCGGTATGGGAGCTGCTGAAATTAGTCTGAAAAACAGAGTCAAAGACATAAAAATGAGACAGGCCTGTGCCGCAATCGGGCAGCCCCTGCTTATGCATCAGTATAAAAATTCTTTTGGGGAATATGGTTTATCAATTGCCCAGGTTCTTGTAACAAGGGAAGTTTTTAGCAACAGGACAACATTCTTAAACCTTAGAAATTCTGTAGAAACCCTGCTGAATCTTGGAATTATCCCCATTTTTAATGAAAACGATTCAGTATCGACAGATGAAATTGGATCTGCTTTTGGCGATAATGACCGCTTGAGCGCAATGATAGCAAGTAAAGTTGATGCTGATCTATTAATAATTCTTACAGATATAGATGGTTTGTATAGCGGGGATCCCCGTAAGGATTCAAAAGCTTCCCTTATTTCCAGTGTGGAAGAGATTACCGATGAAATACTGGCTTTTGCCGGGTCTGAAGGCAGTGAGTTTTCCACTGGTGGTATGAAAACAAAGCTTCAGGCTGTTTCTATAGCTGCCAATGCAGGTTGTAAAACTGTATTGGCTCACGGCGGGAAAAAAGATATTTTACAAAAAATTATTGATGGTGAAAATGAAGGAACTGTGTTTTTAGAAGGTAAAAAGCTGTCAGCCAGATCCAGATGGATTTTAAACAGTGTCCCCCTGGGGCGGATTAATATTGATAAGGGTGCACTAAAGGCTTTACAGAATAAAAAAAGCCTGCTTCCTTCGGGAGTAACTTCAGTGGAAGGTGTTTTTGATGAAGGAGAGGTTGTCTCAATAAATGGAATAGCTAATACTGTAAGTAAATTTACCAGTTCAGAGATAGAAAATATAATTGGTCATCATTCCAAAGAAATTCCAAATCTTCTGGGTAATAGAAAACAGGATGTAATAGCCCGGGCTGAAGATATAATCTTTTTATAGGTTGGAATTGGTTGTAGTTTACATAACAACTATAAGTTAATGAAAGGCTTTATTTGCCGATAGAGGGAAGTATGAGTACAACTGTTTTTATTAATGCCATGGAACTTAGTGAGTATGCTTATGAAAATCTTCCAGGGGGTCAGGGGGCCTTCGATACTACACTTGTTTTTGCTTCAAAACTCCCTGAAACAGATAAAATTGTAGTATTAGCTGGTCCCGATTTTTCACAGGAGGGAGATTATAAAATTATCCGTCCTGCAGGTTCAGATATGAAGGACCTGGTTTCAGTTTTTATAGATGAATCGGGAGACTGTGAAAATATTTTTTATTTTTATGGAGATACACCTTTACTTGATCTGACAATTACTGAAAGAATGTATAAAAATCATCTTCAGTATTTTGCTTCCTATACCTTTGCAGATGGATATCCATATGGAATGGCTCCGGAGATACTTAAAACCTCAGTGTTTAATCAACTTAAAACGCTTTCAGAAAAAAATCAGATTAAAATAAGCAGACTGTCAATTTTTGAACTTATTCAGAAAGATATAAATTCCTACGATATAGAAACAGAGATTTCCAGTATTGATCAACGAATGCTTAGAGTCTCTCTTTCTGCAGACACAAAAAGGAATTATAATCAGTTATTTCAAATTATAGAGAAATTACCTGCAGACGGTAAAGTCTCTGAAGAATCCCTTGTCAATATTCTGGAAAAAAAGCAGGAGCTTTTACGAACTGAACCCTCTTTCATAAATGTTCAGATAACAGGGGGTTGCCCTCAGACATGTTCTTACTGCCCTTATCCGGGAATAGGTGGTGATATTATCAGCAGAACTGATGAGATGACTATCGATCAATGGAAGATGATACTTGCAAAAGTAAAAACCTTCAGTGATGATGCTGTTTTTAGTATTTCCATGTGGGGTGAACCTTCTCTCCATTCCAATATCTTTGGAATAGTAGAAGAGCTTCTTAAAATTGAAAAATTCAGATTAATAGTGGAAACATCCGGTGTAGGATGGGATCAGGGTGTTCTAAAATCAATAGCAGAGATATCCAATGGCAGGATTGAATGGATTCTTTCTCTTGATGCTCAAAATCCTGATTCATATAAAGAGCTTAGAGGAGATGGTTGGGAAGAAGCCAACACAACTGCCTTGTACCTTCATGAGCTTTTTCAGGAAAATCTATACATTCAATCTGTTAGAATGGAAAACCAGGAAGAATATCTTGAAAAATTCTACAGATCCTGGAAAGAAAAGGGCTTTAATGTAATTATACAGAAACATGATCATTTTTGCGGAGTACTTCCGGATCTCCGGGTAACTGATCTGTCTCCTGTAAAACGATTTCCCTGCTGGCACATTAAACGTGATTTAAATATTCTTATTGATGGAACAGTTCCTATGTGCAGAGAGGATCTTAAGGAAGAGTTTGTTTTGGGAAATATATTTACAGATGAACTTGACCTGATCTGGAATAATGGAAGTGGTCACTATCTTGATCATCTATCCGGGGATTATCCTGAAATATGCAGAGAGTGTGATGAATACTATACCTACAACTTCTAAGAACCCAAGAATACCATACACAATAGTTGGTGGTAAAAAGAGTAACAAAAGTCTAAGTCTTTCTCCTGTTTTAAGTCTTTTGGTTCTTAACAGAGGGGGCAGGCCTTACAAGACAGAGTATCTTAAGCATCTGGAATCACTTGGAGATGTGGAAATTATATCTGTACAGGGTCCCTCCAGCACATATGATGTAGAATCACTGGCACTCCGGTTCCCTCAGGTTAAATTTCTGATTCTTGGAAAAAATACTACTCCCGGAGAACAGATTAATATTGGAATTATGGAATCCACCGGAAGAAATGTAATGGTTTTCTGGGATGATATGCGCCCGGGATACAGGTTTACAGAGCGATTTTTAAATCATGTGGATAAATCGGAAGATTTATGTTCAGTCCCAATTCTTCAGAGTACCAAATATGAAACGGTTCCTTCTTTAATGGCTCCTTCCTTTTACGGCAGCAGATTAAAAATGATTTCTTTAATGCCGTCTTCAAACGGAGCAGCCACTTTGTTCCCTTTTGATTATTCAGGAATTTATAATAAAGAAAAATTTTTATTAAGCGGCGGATTTGATTTTAATATTGAGAATCATTATTGGCAAAAACTTGATTTTGGATTTAGAATCCATATGTGGGGAGAATCCATTACATTTAATACAGGTATAAAAATTGAATATCTTCTTGAGCAGTTTCCTGAGGATACAACACCGGATAAATATTATAAGATGTTTTATCTTAAAAATCTAATTTTAAGATTTTCCGGGGACAGCGCTTTTTTAAGCTGGAGTAAATTTTTACCATACAGCATGAAATCAGGATCCTCTTTGATCTCATCAGTAAAAGAATATAAGGCAGTAAAAAAATGGGTGGAAATTAATAAATTCCGTTTTAATTGTGATGCCAGACAGGTTACAAATCTTTGGGAGGTTCGGGAATAATGACAGGTGTATTTTTACAGGTAAGATTGGATTCCTCACGCCTTCCTGGTAAGGCTCTTCTCCCTCTTGAAGATTATACTGTAATTGAACAGGCTATGAGGAGCCTTAAAACAGCTAATGCGGATATATTTGCATTGGTCACAGAACCTTCCAGTGCCTTTCAGTTGATTCCTCTTGCAGAAAAATGGGGTTATGAGGTTTATGTTGGGGATAAAGAAAATGTTTTAAAAAGATTTGCAGATGCAATACAATACTTTTCTGTTTCTACTGTTATAAGAGCCACCGGAGATAATCCTCTTGTTTCAGGTAAGCTTGCAAACCAGATTCTTGACTATCATCTTCTTAAAAATGCGGATTACAGCGGTTATACAGGGATCCCATTAGGGACAGGTGTGGAAATACTAAAATCAGATGCTGTTTTAAAAGCAAATAGCTTGTCAACTGATTCCTATGAAAAAGAACATGTCAGTCCATATTTGTATTTTAGAGATAAAGAGTTCATAATTAAAAGAGTACCTGTATCCGCAGAATACTACTGTCCCAATGGCCGGGTTACCATGGATACAGAAGAAGATTATTATGAAATTAAGCAGATATACAGACAGCTCTACCGGGGGCATCCTATAGAGATTCAGAATTTGGTTTCATGGCTTAGATTGAATAAAACAGAAGAATATTACGCTTTGGCTCAATAATGTATGTATACTAATTCATATCTTCTTGTGCCTGTCTGTAATGAGGGAAATGGAACAGGGCATCTTAGAAGGATGATAGGTCTTTATAAAGATTTAAAGAAAAACTCATCTGCTGCAATTTTTATTCCTGAAACTCAAATTCCGGTAATACATAAAAGTCTATTGGATGATGGTGTAGTACAAAATGATATGTATCTGTCAGCCCTTCCTGAAAAAAAATTGTGGGATTTTATTGTTGTTGATTATAGATCCAGTCCTGATGATCTGATCTATAACATAGCTGAAAAAGGTTTTCTTATTGGTATTGATGAAGGTGGTCATAATCGCAAACATTTTAACTATCTGATTGATATAATTCCTTCTGTGGGCAGTTTTATAAAACCAAATATATTTTCCACCGGATTAATGGCTCTTCCGGAAAGAAGAGAGTATAGTTCATCAGTTTTATTTAAAAAAATACTAATATCATTTGGTGGGGAAGATCCTGCAGGGCTTACAAACATACTGATTGAATTTATTACAAAAAATAATTATTTTACGGAATCAGAATTAACTGTTGCAGGCAATATAGAGGCAACTAAATATTCACAATCTGTGAAAAAACTTAATAATCAAAATAACCTGAAAGACCTTTTAAAGAATTTTGATCTCATATTTACATCTTTCAGTTTAACAGCTTTTGAATCTCTTGCAAGTGGAGTTCCATTTATTCTTCTAAACCCTTCATCCTATCATAAAAAATTATCTAAAATATGCGGATTCTTTGAAATAGGTGTAAAAATCCCAAACAGAAAAAAACTTGATAAATTTATATCTACCGGACAGGATTATAAGATTCTTCAGAAAAAGTTTATTCCTAAAAGGTACACGAAACTTAAAGACCTTCTTTTATCTATAAGTAAAACTGAATCAATTTGTCCTGTTTGTCATCATAGCTGTAAATCTTTGGATATAGTTCATCGTTTTAAAACAAGAAATTTTTATACCTGTCCTGAATGCCGGATAACATTTCAGGTTAGTTTTTTATCTGACCGGGATAGTTATAAAAAAGAATATTTTTTTGAAGATTACCAAAAACAGTATGGCAGGACATATCTTGAAGATTTCAAAAATATACAGAAATACTCGAATGAAAGGCTTAAAATAATAAATAGGATAAACTCTGGTTTTATAGCAGATCGTATGAAATTACTGGATATTGGTTGTGCCTATGGCCCTTTTTTAGTAGAGTCATCAATGTTTGGTTACGTGCCCTCTGGAGTGGAAATAATTCCTGAAGCAGCAGAATATGTTCGTTCCGAGTTTGGTTTTAATGTATTTACAGGATTTTTCGAAGATGCTGTTTTTGATATGCCTTTTGATGTTGTAACAATGTGGTATGTCATTGAACATTTTTTAAATCCAGGGGAAGTTTTAACCAGGGTTAACAGATTGCTGAAGACAGGAGGCATTTTTGCTTTCTCTACACCCAGCAGTTCCGGCATTAGTGTCAGGAAAAAAAAGGAAGATTTTTTTAACAACAGCCCTATGGATCATATTACAATATGGAATCCTCTAATATCCCCTTTGGTTTTAAAACGTTATGGGTTTAAGATAAAGAAAATTCGGATTACCGGACATCATCCTGAAAGATTTCCAGGCTATTCAGGGGAAAAATCAGGAGCGGGATATAAAATACTGAATCTTTTAAGCAAATTATTTAATTTAGGTGATACTTTTGAGGTTTATGCAGTAAAAGTGAAGGAAATTGATGACTAAAACAACAATTTTAATTCTTGGCGGGGGTGGGATGCAGCTTCCTGCAATAAAAACTGCCAAAGATATGGGGTGGACGACTATAGTTGCAGATGGAGTTTGCAATGTTCCCGGCAGGGGATACAGTGATTACTTTGAGCATATCGACCTGAAAGATTCTAAAGGAATGATAAAAACTGCTCTTAAATTTAAAAACAGTATTGGCCTCGATGGAGTTTTTACTGCAGGAACTGATTTTTCTGAAACAGTCGCCAGAGTTGCGGCTGCTGCCGGTTTGCCTGGTATTAGTATAGAAGCTTCAATAAATGCAAGCAATAAATGGAAAATGAGGGATGTTTTTTTTGAGTACAATATACCTTCTCCCTTATATTTTACTGTCAGTAAAGATTCTCCCTTAAAATGTGAAAGCCTTGAAAAGAATGGAGTTGATTTTCCCCTTGTTGTTAAGCCTGTGGATAATATGGGTTCAAGAGGAATCAGGAGAACAGACAATTGCAAGGAGCTGAAGACAGCTGTTAAAGAAGCCTTTCTTTTTTCAAGAACCGGAACTGTCATTGTTGAAGAGTATCTGGATGGAGCAGAATTCAGTATTGATGCATTGATATATAAAAATGAAATAACAATTTGCGGATTTGCAGACAGGAATATTTTTTATCCACCTTATTTTGTTGAAATGGGACATACTATTCCCGCTTCTATAGATTCAAAACTTTATAAAGAGATTATTACTGCCTTTAATGCTGCCGTAAGGGCTCTGGGCATTACAGAAGGAGCCGCAAAAGGTGACATTCGGCTTAGTCGTGGGAAGGTTTATATTGGTGAGATTGCAGCCAGACTTTCCGGAGGCTATATGTCCGGCTGGACATTTCCTTATTCTTCCGGAATTCCTCTTACCAGAGAGGCCTTGAAAATTGCTGTTGGTATGCCTCCGGGTAATTTATTACCCATTTATAAGAAAACATCTGCCGAAAGAGCCTTTCTTTCAATTCCCGGAAAAATAAAAAATATCAACGGAACAGAAGATGCAAAGTCAGATAAAAATATAATTGATCTCTTTTTAAG
>DAOWEB010000211.1 GCA_030638735.1 Spirochaetaceae bacterium | reverse complement strand
AGTAAGAAAATTATCCGGGAAATAATCTATTAGAACAGAAGGGCGTTCTCCTCTTGATCTACCGCTTAAAGGTCCTGAGTAATTCTCTATTCCCGAGCAATACCCCATCTCTTCCATCATCTCTATATCGTATTCAGTTCTGGTCTTTAAACGCTGAGCTTCAACTATTCTTCCAAGATCCATAAGCTCAGTATATCTTTCTGATAACTCCCTGCTTATTACTCCTATGGAGCTTTTCAACTGGTCTTCAGGCATAACAAAGTGCTTTGCAGGGTAAATAACAATTGTATCCAGTTCTTTTATAGTAGAACCTGTCAGAGGGTCTATTTTCCTTATTCTGGCAAGGGTGTCCCAATCCAGTTCAAGCCTGTATGCTTCTTTCAGGTAGGCGGGGTATATTTCCACAACATCACCCTTTATTCGAAACCCACCCCTTTTGAGTATAGCATCGTTTCTTGTAAACTGAAGGCCTACCAGCTCGCGGCTTAATTTTGTAATATCAAAAAGTTGATCAATCTCCAGACGAAGACTCATCTCTTTAAAAGATTTGGGATTCCCAAGGCCGTAAATACATGAAACTGAAGAGACAACAATAACATCTTTTCTTTCCATCAAAGACATTGTAGTAGAGAGCCTCATTCTATCTATTTCTTCATTTATAGAGGAATCTTTCTCTATATAGAGATCCCGGGAAGGAACATATGCTTCGGGCTGATAGTAATCATAGTATGAAACAAAATATTCAACAGCATTATCCGGAAAAAATGACTGAAATTCCCTGTAAAGCTGGGCAGCAAGAGTCTTATTATGAGAAATCACCAGTGCAGGCATCTGCAGTTTCTCTATAACCTTTGCCATAGTGTATGTTTTACCGGAACCTGTTACACCCTTCAAAGTCTGTGAATTTAATCCTTTATTAAACCCCTCTACAAGCCCGTCAATAGCCTGGCCCTGATCACCTGCAGGTTCAAAATTGGATAAAATCTTAAATTTTTTCATCTGTTTTATTCAGCAAGGAAATCATATAATCTTTCAGAAAGAACAACTTTTGTAGTAACTTCTTTTTTCCCTCTTAAAAGTTTAACAACAACAGTTTCACCAGGTTTATTATCTTCCAGAGATGTAAAAAGATCAGCAAGGCTGTCTATCTCTACTCCATCAATATTAATTATAATATCACCACCAAAGTAGATTATAGATCTCCCGTACTGAACAGGATTATTCTGATCACCACCACGTATACCTGCCTTTGCAGCATTACTGTTTTCTGAAAGTTTAGAGACCAATAATCCCTTGGAAACAGAAAGTTTTCCATAACGGACAATATTTGGTTCAAGCTGTACAGGGTAGAAATCTATCCAGCCCCTTTTTACATGCCCATAGTTTATTAAATCGGGAATAACACGTTTTGCAGTATTTACAGGTGTTGCAAAACCAATACCTACCGAACCACCGGAGGGTGTGTATATCATTGTATTTATTCCAATCATCCTGCCCCGGGAATCCAAAAGAGGTCCGCCGGAATTACCAGGATTAATTGACGCATCTGTTTGAATCATCCCCTGTATTACCAGATTAGCTGAAGTTCTGACAGGACGCCCCAGACCTGAAACAATACCTGTAGTTAGAGTTCGATCAAAACCAAATGGATTACCAATGGCAAGAACCTTTTGTCCCACTTTTAAATTATCAGAAGATCCAAATGGAATAGTAACAAGATCTTTCTGCGGTGCATCAAATTTAACAACTGCAAAATCATTTTCAGGGTCCTTTCCAATTATTTCCGCCTCATACTGACTACCGTCATAAAGATTTATATAGAGCTTATAGGCATCTTTAACCACATGATAGTTTGTTAAAACATATCCATTCTTATCTATAATTGATCCGGAGCCGGTACCTCCCTCTGTGGGGACAGGTTCCAGAAACCAGTTCATACTAAGAACCTCTGTTGTAATGTTTACAACACCCTTGTTAAGAGCCTCGTATATCCGGATATTCTCCTTTTCTGATTCTGTAAAATTATCATCCAATAAACCTACATTCTGAATTGTACCTGAAGAACCAGTTTCAAGTAAGTAAACCGGATCTTTAACAATTGTTAAGGGTTCACTTTCCTGTTTAAGACCTACATCAATTATTCCAAACCCTATAAGTAGAAAAAATATTAACAGAAAAGAACTTATTGATAAAAAAACTACCTGAGAAATGTTTTTACGCTTCAACTTTCTACCCTTTTATCCTTCTTACTGAATTTTAGACATTTCCTCATTTACTTTTCTGTCACAGGCTTCATTAAGGGGGTCACCTGAATGACCTTTTACCCATTTCCAGGTTACATCCAGCTTATCTGAAACTTCTTTCAGTTCTATCCACAATTCTTTATTTTTAACCGGTTTTTTTGCAGCCGTCTTCCAGCCGTTTCGCACCCAGTTTTTTATCCAGGTAGAAATACCATTTTTCACATATTGGGAATCGGTATGAAGCTCTATTTTTCTGTCCGATAGCTCTTTATCCTTGAGTATTGCTTCCAAAGATCTAATTACAGCAGTTAATTCCATCTTGTTATTAGTTGTATAGGTATCTCCGCCGGATAGGGTTCTTTTAAATTCATTTGTTTTAATAACATATGCCCAGCCACCAGGACCGGGATTGCCTCTGCAGCCGCCGTCAGTGTAAATTATTATTGATTCCAAAACTCAGCCTCCAAACAGATTTATATAATATAATGTTTGTTTAAACTATTATACATTTATTTTCATTATTGGGGAAAAAAACAATTATCAACTTTCTAATTATACTTTTTTGTACTGGTCGTGTTTTTGTTCCTGCCCTCAGGGGCAACTCCGGGCGTTCCCCTGTATATGGACGCAATAAATTGCGCCCCTACACAGGGTCAGGCTTTTCAGGGGTTCCGTTATTTTATATGGGCGAATATGGAATTCGCCCCTACAAAATAACCGCTGCGCGCCCTTACAATCCGTAACGTTTGTTTTCAATTGTATTTTTTTCCAAATCTTATGTATTATAGTAGACAATAATTTGTATAAATATATTGTTATACAGCCGGGAGATAATGATTGATAGATTACGATGCACCCCTCTTCAGACCTCCATCAGAGGCTGAGAGTCTTATTTTACAGGCTACAATTGGCTGCAGTTATAATAAGTGTACTTTCTGTTCCATGTATAAATCTAAAAAATACAAAGTAAAAAGTTTTAATATTATTTCAGGTGAAATTGATGATTTATCAGCATATTCAAATGTCCGAAGGGTATTTATTGCAGACGGTGACGCTTTGGCACTTGAAACATCACTTCTTTTAAAAATATTTAAAAAGCTTCATGAGACTTTCCCTAAATTACGCCGAATTTCGCTTTATGGAAATACAATTAATTTATTACAAAAAACTGATTTGGAACTGGAGCAGCTTTCCAAAGCTGGATTATCAATTATCTATCTGGGTTTTGAATCTGGTTCTGATTTTATACTTGAGAAAATTAATAAAGGTGTAGCAAAACAAGACCAGGCTAAAGCGGTTAACAGGGCTCAAAGCTCTGGAATAGATATTTCGGCAACAATAATTACTGGTCTTGGAGGGAAAGAACACTGGAAGGATCATATTGAGCAAAGTGCAGAACTTGTAAATATAACTTCTCCTAAATACCTCTCCACCCTTACATTAATGATAGATCCTAACAGAAAAGAAAAATTCACAGCTCCATTTAAACCCGGATTTACTCCACAGGAAGACATAGGGATACTTGAAGAGGAAAAGCTTCTTATAGGACTTATAAATTCTCCTGGAAGAATAATTTTCCGATCTAACCATGCATCCAATGTACTCCCCTTAAGCGGAATACTGCCCAGAGATAAAGGTAAACTTTTAAAGCAGATTGATCTGGCAATGGGAGATGGGACAGGGATAAGACCAATGTGGATTAGAGGATTGTAATCCCATTCAATTGACCTCTAATCCATTTGTTCGTATACTTTAGCCTGGTCGTTCGCAAGCTCACTGCTCGGCCATGCGTCCTTTTTGAAATAACCTTGTGGGAGGGGTAATGTCCGAACAGCTTATACTTAAAAACCTCGATTTTATAAAAGTGCTGCCTGCATGGGCTCAGGATTTATCATACAAATATTGTTCCAAAACAACTAATTTATATCTTGTACATGGAAATATCAGAGATTTTCTTCCAAATAAAATGTACGAGGGTGAGTTTATTTTTGTCAGAATACAAGAATTTATTTCAGAAGTACTTTTTGGAAATCAGGATATTATTGCTTACTATGACAGGTCCTCAGGTATAAATTTCTGTACTCCTGAAATGCAGGAAAAATACCTTTCCGCTATGAAAAAGGCTTTTCCCCATATGAAACTGGAAGATTTTCTTGCAAAAGATCCATACAAGGCATTTGATTTACTTGAAAAATACTTTCTAATGAATATTCCTAATAATTTAAGAATTGTACTGCTAATTGATTATGCGGAAACTCTTATTCCAAATACAGAACTGACCAGTATGACCGAAGAGGACAGATACTGTCTTGTAACGTTAAACAGATGGTCTCACGATCCCATTTTTACTCAAGGTGATGTTTCTATTATACTTTTAACTGAGAACCTTAGCGATATAAATGTAACTCTGGTCAGATCGCCAAGTACTGTAAAGGTGGGTATTCCAATACCTGATGAAAATATTAGAAAAAGTTTTCTTGAATTCCTGGAACGAAAGGAAGAACTTATTCTTGAGCACAGACTGAGTCCCGGAAAAATGTCTCTGCTGACAAGCGGCCTTAATCTTATGAATTTGAATCAGATAGCTGCGGAATCTTTTCAGGAAGATAAACCGGTTACCCTGGAATATTTAAAGAAAAAAAAGAAAGAGATAATAGAGAATGAAGCAGCCGGATTACTGGAATTTGTAGAAACTAGTCATAACCTTTCTTTTGTATCAGGACACGATTTTGTAAAATCACGTTTTTATAGTGCTGTAAAAGCTATTAAACAGGGACGCCTGGATGTTCTTCCAATGGGATATCTTATTTCCGGTCCCATCGGTACAGGGAAGTCATTTATGGTAACTGCTTTTGCAGAGGATATTGGAATACCAATGGTCAGATTCCTAAATCTAAGATCCAAGTGGAATGGGGTTTCTGAATCAAATCTCGAAAAGTCTTTAAATATCCTAAAAGCCATGGCACCAGTAGGAGTAATGATTGATGAAGCTGATGCATTCCTGGGAGATAGAAATCAGGATGGAGATGCAGGAACCAGCAACCGGATATTTGCACAAATTGCATCTTTTATGGGAAATACAGAATACCGTGGGAAAATACTCTGGTTTTTACTTTCCAGCAGACCGGATTTAATTCCAATTGACCTTAAGCGACAGGGCAGAGCCGAAGAACACCTTGCACTTTTCTATCCTGAAACAACAGAACAGAAAGAAGATCTGTTCCAGACTCTCATAAGAAAATTAAAACTTAAAATACAGAAATTCTCAATTTCTGATCTTCTAAAAAAATATCATTTTGATTCTTCCGGAGCAGATTTGGAGGCAATACTGATAAGAGCAAAATTTAATGCAACTATGAATAATCATGTTATTGTAACAAAACAGGATCTTGAAGAAACAATGAGGGATTTTATACCCCCATCATACCCCCATGAGATTGAACTGCAGAACCTTGTAGCTGTTCTTGAATGCACAAGCCGGGCAATGATACCAAAAAAGTTTCAAAATTTAGACAGAAGAAAACTTGTCACACAAATTAGAGACTTAAAGATGCTGTTAGGAGAAATAGATTAAAAAGGCCTATAGGCTGTTAGGAAATAAAAAAAATAATTAAACAACCCTAATAGCCTTCAGCCTAAAATGCTTCTTCCTCTTATTCTTTCCAGGGGAAAATCATTCCCTTTATAGTTCTTGTGCCGATTCTTTCCTGTTCTTCATATAATAAATCAGGCCATGGTATTCTATTTCTTTTCGCTTCAGGATTTTCTTCGAGATAATCATATTTGTACAGTCTTAATTTTAAAGCTATCTGGTGAGAAAGTAAAATAACTGTTATACCGGGGATTAAAAGGGCAGTAAAAAAAGAGATTCCTAATAGTGTAACAGAGTAGATTCCCAGAAAAATAGTAAACAAGGTGTTGTCCAGCAATAATATAAATGATTTTTTTATTTGCTTTTTTATATCTGTCTCAAGTTGTGCAGCAACAGGGAAAAAATACTGTATTGAAACCCACCATAAAATAGATATCCAGAAAAGTGTAACCAGACCAACCAAACCAGGCAGCCCGCCCACTGAAAAATAGAAAGGAAAACCTATAATAATTGCTGCAAGTTGAAATATACTAATTACGGATATAACAGCAGCAGATTTCCAGTACTTTTTAATATAAACAGGGAATTGTTTAAAATCAGGACTATTACTCTGTATAAGTTCATTCATATATGCAGAAACACCAGCAGCATATATGTTAAAAATAATTACTGCTGTAACTACAGTAGAAAAATAGCCTAATCCTGCTGGTTCAAATAAAAATGCTAAATATGAAAAGCCGGCAATAATTAAAGTGAAACCTATATTAAAAAGTACTATTGTAATAAGATTATCCCATGCATCAAAAAAAACTTTCTTAATAAAAAATAAAATCATTATAACTCCTTAGGTTGCTGAGATCGTTCCTCATCGCTTCGCTCTTCCGGTACGACTCATTGCCGAGCAGGTAAGGACGCATAGCCGAGCAGGAACGAAGTTCCGACCAGGCAAGTTTACTTCCGACCAGGCTGTTTAATATTATTTCCAAGTCTGATAAAAGGATACAAAATTACAAGTAAAGTGGCAAGAATTATGAAGGTACTGCCTAAACCCAAAGTATCCATAAGGTAGCCAAGTAAAGGTGCAAAAACAGCTACCAGCGCCGTCTTAAACTGTGATTCTACTGATAACCCCGATGCCATAGCAGATGCAGGAATTTGAGTACTTAATACTCCTACAGCAACCGGTTTCCGAATATTCTGTAATACATAAAATAATATGAAAAAAACTACAGCAAAAATACTCATACCAAAATACATGAGAATACCAATAGTAAAAATAAAAATAATACCCAGAATAAAAGAAAAATTCAGGCTGCTCTCATTATTTTTAAATTGGGCGGCAAAGTTACCGGATAATTTTGATGCATAAGATGTTATTAAGTATAGTATAAAATAAACACCAGCAGAGATAATTGATATTTTTTCATCTTCATTGTACGTGGACAAAAATTGAAGACTTATAACTAAAGCAAGTAATACAGGCTGTAGGTAATCCTTTATAGATTTAAACACAGCATCATATATACTTGTATTAATAAGTACTATTCTTGATGATTTTCCTTTTATCATTATTAGAATATCTTTAAGAGTGTTTTTTATACGTTGTTTATAATGTATTTTTTCAAAATTATTTGAATCATTTTTATTTTCAGAAAAATCCAATTGGGAAGGATAACTCCATATTAAAAAAAGCCCCAGTATATATGGTACTATTGAAAAAATAAAAACAAATCTGTATCCAGGACTAAAAAAGACTATTATTCCTGCCACAACTGCAGAAACAGCAGACCCCATTTGAGACCAGCTTCGGGTATGTCCATAATAATGTACTTTTAAATCAAGAATTCCTTTCTGTTTTAAATACTCAAGAATTAAAGCTTTATGGGTGCCGCTTCGAAAAGCCTCTCCAATAGCAAAAAACATCATAGCTGTAAGATGGGTATAAAATGATTTTGATAAGAAAAATATTATAAAAGAGATTATGTAAGAAGCAAAAGAAACTATCATACTTTTTCTTCTGCCGAATGTATCTGCAAGAACACCAGATGGAATTTCCAGTATATTTATTACTATCTCTCTAAAAGAAATTAATATACCAATTTCTAAAAATTTCAAACCAGTTTCTAAAAAGAACAAAACAATGAAGGGATCAAAAAATCTTAGATTTTTCAGAAAACCATAGGCGGAAAACTTCCAGTACTGGAGATCTTTTATGGCTCTGTCCATTACAACCTCATGATGAGCAAAAGCTTAGTATAAAAAGACTGAATAAAACTTTTTAATTAGTTTTAGTGGCGAAGGAACTTGAAAGCTATATCTAATCCAAGACCAATCTGTATTTCTAAGTACAGACTATTATAAGTAAATGATTTAGTCAATAATATCTGAGGCTTGTGCAATGTGTCTTGTTTTTAGGATTTAAAGGCTATATTGCGTAGTATATCAGCCTTCAATTATAGAAGAGGTACTTAAAAATAGAAAGTTTAATAATCATCACTTTTTTCTTTCTACTGGTGTACAAAAGTGTATCATTGACACGATGACTTTCAGCCACCTCCCCGAACATACCAGGCCGGTTTCCAAAACTGAGAGCTAGGTACCTTGTATTCCAGAAGAACCTGACATTGAGTCATAAATATTATCCAGGCATGGTCTGTTCCGGCAGGATAAGGTGTGGATGTCCAGTAATAGAAAGAATATATAGAATTAAAATCCTTACCATTAAGCCAGTTTACAGAGTTCGTCTGCCCATAATTACAAAGACTTCGGAGTTCAGATCTGTTGGGAAGTCTCCAATCAGTGTAACCGGCTTTTGAACAATTTGCAGCGCCTGCAACAGCTGTATTCCAGGTTACAATTGATCCAATGGGAGACTGTTCCCACATAAGCCCGGTTAAAGCATCTGTTATTGTACCGTTGCCATTGTTAACGAATCTGATCGCAGGCCAGTCAACACCATACTGGAGGTCACTATCATCACCAGGTGTATAGCTGGTAGTCTGACCGGTTTGTGCGAGTGCCACAACTCCCCCACCGGAACTACGAACACACCAGGCCCGGAAGAGTATAAGACCGCCAATAATAGGTCTTGGTTCGCCTGTTTTCCGGAGATCCTGAATGCAGCCTGTACCCATACTTCCAGGGCCAAAGTCGACTCCCCATGCATAATCATTATCAGGTGCAAACGTTGTAGAGGACCAGTAGTAGTCCTCCTGGATATTTATAAAGCCGAATCCCTCAAGCCAGGATTCGGAATCATATGTGTTGGCATTGAGAAGGCTGGACAACTCATTTACATTCGGCAGCCGCCAGTCAGTGTGACCTGCAGTAGCTACAGTATCCACATAGGTCAAAGTATTTTCCCATGTCCGGGTCGCAGTTGATGGTGTCTGCTGCCACATCAGACCGGTAAGTGCATCAGTCAACGTACCATCACTATTGTTATTAAAACGCGTTGCCGGCCAGGTTACACCCCATTGAATATCGCCATCATCTCCGGCAGACTGACTGCTGGTTATACCGGTTACAGGAATCCTTGCAGTGGGAATGATTCCCACACCATTCAAAGAAAAGAAGAATGGGCTTTCCTCCAGACCATTGTGATCAATGGAAATGTCAGCACTTCTGGAGGAGATAGTGAGTGGAGAAAATTCAACAGTAAACTGTGTACTTCCATAAGCAGAAATAACTGTTTCAGGATCTTCTACTACCAGAAAATAATCCTTGTCTGTACCACTTATATTTACCAGATCTAAACCACCAGTAAGATTTAGAGGTTCATCTCCAGGATTTGAGATAGTAAAAGTAAAAAGGTTCAAAGAATCTATAACTACGGAACCAAAAAGACAAACTACACCAGGCTGCAGCAGTACATCTCCCCTGGTTATCTCGATCCTGGCTCCAGGTTCGGGTCTTACAAGTGCAAAGTCAGATGGATAGTAAAAAGTTACAATGGTTTCACCATCTATAAGGACTGTGAAATCGGGACGTGAAGCGGAGTCCCCCTCACTAATCGACCCATTCCCATCTGCATCAATAAAACCATATACCAGGTATCTCCTGCCTCCTGTAAAAGTAAATGAATTTTCGGAATTGTTTATTTCACAAATCTCAACCTCTGCACGACCATTATAAATAGTACCAGGAAACAATCCACAGCCCAGTGCACCACTCAAATCTGTTACTGAATTATCTTCATTAAAAACGTAACAAATAAACTGTTTACCATTATATTCGTGAGCATCAAGAATTTGAACAATTATATTTCCGGATTTATATTCCTGTGAAATATTTTCAGTCGGACAGGAACTAATTAACAGAGTTACCATTAATATTATGAGTAGAATTAAGAAATTAAATAAACCGGAATGTCCATGCTTCTCCGGGCATTTACTCAGATGTGAAACGCCGGATGAGTACTCGGAAAGCAGTCGGCGCATTATCTTTGCCACCATACCTGTCTCCTTATATTAAGTATATCACTTTAATTTTAATAAGAACATAATTATTGACAACAGAATGAAAAAGAATTAATTTAGTAAATGAGTAACAGGGAGTCCATCATGAAAAAAATCTTTTTGATGGCCGTTGTGCTCCTGGTTCTTGCTGACGGAGCCTCTACCGCTCAGGAGCAATATCGACCTTTCTTATTTCAAATCAATGCTGATGTTAATTTTCCGGATAACAATGTCCTATTCCAGTTTGGCGGGGGTGGTTCAGTCTCAGGTCAGTATGTCTTTCCTTTTTTCAAGTCCCTTTCAGCAGGAATGTCTGTTGATTATCAATACATCAAATTAAAAAATACAGATATAGCGGACACAGGTTCTCTTTCACTAATTTCCACTCAGGCGGTTACACGTGCAGGTATAGTTCTTTTTAACTTAATAGAATTGTATGTATCCGGGGGTATTGGCTATTTTTATACATTCATGAATGCTAATCCTGATTCATGGGGATCAAATATGGCCTGGAATGCTGAAGCAGGAACAGGTATACGCATCTCCCCCTCTTTGACAATCCTGATAAACGGCAGTTATAAAGGCTATCCGGGACTCTGTAATGTATTTACAGTGGGAAGTGGTGTTTCTCTTAGAATAGGAGGGAAAAAATGAAAAGAAGAATATTAATAATAATATTTATTCCTCTACTTTTTATTTTTTGTAGTCGTCTTGATCTCATGGATGTAATAATTGCCGAAGTTATAGGGCAAACTGTTATATATGTCGATGCGTCTGCTCCATCGGGGGGAGATGGAACAAGCTGGTCTACAGCCTACAAGTACCTCGTTGATGCATGTCTTGAAGTAGATCAAATCCAACATGCATATAATTGGGCACCTGTTATTTATGTTGCAGAAGGGGTGTACTATCCTGGAGAATCAGAAAACCAATGGGCAATTGATAACACTGCCCCTGAAAATTTTGGGAATTTTGGTATTATTTCTCATCTTCAGATGCTGGGTGGTTTTCCTTCAGGAGGTGGAAAGCGTGATCCAGAAAAATATATATCTGTTATAAGTGGTGATATTGATAAAAATGATATAACGAATATTGATGGAGTAACAGAAAACATTGCTGATATAGTTGGAACTAATCGATCAATTATTATATTTGTGCACGGGGCAAATGCAGATGAAGATTTATTTGATACACAGGACACTCTAGTTGACGGATTTACTATCACTGGCAGTGCAGGAGGTGACCCTGAAAAGTCAGTAATAGGCTGCTTTAGTGAAAGTTTTTTTCAACCAACTCTTTCCAACCTTATTTTTACTGGAAATCAATCAGCTGCAATTGGAATTGGGGGTGGCCCTAATGGAGATTGTGCACCTATTATACAGGACTGCACATTTAAAAACAGTTCCAGAGCTGTAATTATAGGAGGGCATACTGCACCGGTTTTTAAACGTGTAATATTTCAGGAAAATACAGCAAGTGACGGAGGTGGAGCTGTTTATGCAGATACTTATTTAGGTTCTATGAACAATGGGATTATCGATTACTTTAATGATATAGAACTCGTGTTTCTTGAATGTGTGTTTGAGGGTAATGACAGCGCTTCATCGGGTGGAGCAGTTAACATTTTGTGTGGTGAGTATGGATCAATAAATGCATCATTTATAAACTGCAGGTTTCTTGCTAACCAGGCAGGATCGGGTGGAGCCATGTTTTTTAAGGGGACTCCTGCTAAATCTCTTACAGTTAATTTAACCAATTGTGAGTTTACAGGAAACACTGCTTCCGGCAATGCTGGTGCCATATATTTTCAATATAATCTTAATGCAGCAATAGGAAACTGCAGTTTTTCCGCTAATGAAGCTGTAGATCAGGGTGCTTCAATATATATATGGGAAAGCGACCCTGTTTTTACTAACTCTGTTTTCTGGGGTAACACTTCAAGCGGAAATGAGATTAACGGATACCAGCCTGATCCTACATTCCGTTACTGCGATCTTGCAGGATCGGGAGGCAGTGCTTCCTGGAACAGTGCTTTTGGTACAGACGGCGGAGGAAATATTGACACTGATCCGTTTTTTTCATCAATTCCTGATTCAGGAGGATACTGGCCAACTCTTGCAGATAATGATTACGGAAATCTAATGCCCCAGGCAGGATCCCCTGTAATTAATGCTGGTAATAATTTCCTTATAAGTGCTGACAGTGAGGATATGGATGGAGACGGAAACTCTGCAGAATCAATCCCCTATGATCTTGCGGGTAATCAAAGGATTTCAGGCACTGCAGTAGATATGGGAGCGTACGAACTGTAGCACAACCTGCAAAAATATTATTTGTTTAGACGGGAGTGTTCCAAAATGGAATCTGATTCACGATCTAAGGCATTTTTGATATCTTTATATTTAAATTCCCGACTTTACTTAGATGGTAAATAAGGAGAAAACAATGAGATCCAAATTTAAAATTATAAATGTAAAGTCAGTTTTTTCTTTTACAATTATGATTGCCCTGTTAGCAGCTTCATGTAACCTGGATACCGGGGGAAATGGAGGGGGATATGAAGAAGACCCATATGATGATTCTTCCATATTTACCCATTTCTTTACTTCAGCAGTTTTTACCATTGTTGTTGATACAAATGGAGGAAAGTGGTTTGCAAGTAAAACTGGTATCAGATATCTTGATGATAATAACACACCAACGAATCAAGCTGATGATACCTGGACTACAATTATCGACAATGCAGGACTGTTGGATAATTATGTCTTTGAAATTGCAATTGATACAACTGGAGGGAAGTGGTTTTGTTCCTCAGGAGGAGTTAGTTATTTAGATGATAATAGTACTCTAACAAACAAAGAAGATGATACCTGGACTACATTCAATACACCAAATCTCAGAAATATAACTATAGACGCTTCAGGAGGAAAGTGGTTTACAACATATATAAATCCTTTTGGCGGTGGAGTTCGTTACCTTGATGATAACGGCACTCCCAGATACACAACAGATGATATCTGGACTACATTCACTACAACAGATGGTTTGGCAAATAATAGTGTCTTTGCTATTGCTATTGATGGATCAGGGAACAAATGGTTTGCAACTTATTTTAATGGAGGTATTAGTTGTCTCGATGATAATGGGACTCCTTCAAATAAAGCTGATGACACATGGACCACATTCACTACTGCAGATGGTCTGGTGGATAATGATTCTCTTTCAATTTTTATTGATGCATCAGGAGGCAAGTGGTTCGGTTCAGAAGGTGGATTAAGCTATCTTGATGACAACGAAACTCCCTCGAATAAAGCTGATGATACATGGAGTACATTTACTACCTTTGATGGTCT
>DAOWEB010000246.1 GCA_030638735.1 Spirochaetaceae bacterium | reverse complement strand
CTGTAGTTTGACAGCGATGAAAACCTGGATAAATTTCAATAGACGGCAATCTTATATTTTGGTAATAAATCCTTTAAAACATAATATCTATGATAAGAAACTGCCTGATGAAATCTATATACATTAGTTTCAATTCCATTTTTTGAATATTTGAATTTATCAAAATTATCTTTTTCTTCTTCCCAGGTCTCTGAATTGTAGTCAATATTCTTTGCTTTTATTATATTCTTCCACTCTGAAATTCTTTCTGCTTTAGTCCCTTCAATTGCTAAAATATTTTTTATTTTCCTTTCTATATTATTAAAATCTGGTGAATCAATATTGTATTTCTTTTTTGCAAATTTACATAGGTAGTTATATAATGCCTTGGATCCTTCCAAAAATGTTTCATTATTCTTTCTGTTTATCATTTCTTCTGAATTTGAATATTTATCAACGAATTCTAATTCCCAGTGCAAATATGGACGATCAGGAAATGTCATAGCTCCTCCATGCCCTAAAGCACCGGTAGAAAATTCAGCAAGATACCTTGCAATTTTTTCTAATCCAAAATCTTTTAAAAATTTCCCCTTTTTACCTAAGATATAATCTTTCATTTCCTTGTTTTTTACATGTAAAATGAAGGAATCTTTTTTTACTGAATTATACTTTGAACTAATTCCGGAAAACCCATAATGTGAAAAGGTATCCATAAATACATGACATGCAACACCTATTAAATATACTAAATAATCTTTATTAGTATTATTTTCAATATGATTTTTAAACATTTCATTTGCTATTTTACTATTTTTTGTACAGATAAGTTTTTTTTCAAATGTATTACCTTCTCCACCAGGGAGAAAATGAAATGGTATCCATACATGTCTCTGCTCTATACGTTTTATTAATCGATTTTTGACACAGTCTAGGGGATGATGAGCACTTGCAATACCATACAGCAGGCCACCGTCTTTATGTTGGTTACTATCGTACTTTGTAGAATCATCAATATACTGGGCTGAGTAGGCGATTTTTAGAACATCCTCCAATGGAATATTTGCATACTCAGCAAGATAAAAAGTTGCATAATAATGCATATCAAGTTGCATTTTTCTCTCCTTATACATATTTTTTTGAAACTTAGCGGAACTAATACAGATGTTCTTTTTTCTGAAATATTGAACATGAATATTTTATATATAGTAAGTATAAATACTGTATCATAAGAAATCTATCCTAATATCCTTGTAAAGAAGTTTTTTAAGGTATGTAAAATTTTTCCAATTTTAGTTAGATTATCTTTAGAGATATTTTCCAGATCCTTAATTAATTCAATAAGGGGGTAGTCTGAATTCTTTAAAAACTCAGTCAGATTATTCTTGAAGGAATCTTTGGTCTGAGAGTTGAAATAATTAATCAGTTTTTCCTCCAGTTCTTTTGGTATCTGATTTGGATCATTATTTTTTAATTCCAGTTGATTGTACTCTATTACAATTTTCGAATTGATTTCTTTTGCAGTTTTTACAAAATTTCTGGTTTCGGGATCAGTTCGCGGTTGGTACGTAACCGGTTTATCAAAAGTGAAGCTAACTGATTTCTCATTGATATCGATATCCTCATAACCTGCTTTTTCCAATGCTTTTACAAATACAGTACACATTTTGTTGGAAGGGAAGGTTATACTTAAATCCATTGTCAGTTCACCGGGAAGTGACAGTACTCCCCATTTAAATCCAGTCAGCCACCAATGCTTTTCCGGACCTCTTTTAAAAAGGGTTTCTCCATTATGCTTTAAATTAAAAGACATTTTTAGCTTTCGTCTGTTGCCTACGCAATCAAAGAACTTACCATTTTCAGGATCATGGGGTCTTTTCCCCAGTACCTGATTTAAAAGGGGCTTTTTGCAAATATAGACTCCGACCTCTCCTCCTGTTTCAAGACCGTATTGCCCTTTCCACAATTCGATCATCCAGTCCCTTTTTTTGTAACGAAAGAATATGGGTTCGCAGTCAATTATTGCACTGATAGTTGCCGGTGCTGCGAGGTCGTATGCATATGCATATCCAAAATAACGCTGCCAGGCGTTCATACGGGAATATATAATGTCCTGGGTGGGATCATATTTAAAACCTGCAGCATGTACTACATTCGCTAATTCACTTTTGGGCTTCCATTTATTTGGCATTTATTTTCCTCCTGGTTTTTTATCTGGAAAAATACTGCTGAATGTCCATGGGTTCATTATTTATTTATTTGAGAAGGCAAAGTCTCAGATATTAATTGCACCTGATTAGAATGCTGATATTATCCTTAAATTTAATAATCAGACTATTAAACCGTGTGGTTGCTATTCTCCTAAAACCCTAAAAAAGAACGACAGTTTTCCCAGAGCATTTGCTGGGGTAATCCTTTGAAGTGATTAAAATATGGCTTAAGCCCTCCCAGGTTCTTTTTCAGCATAATCATAATATAGTCAGTACCGAAAAAAGCTTTCCTGCCCACAACAGGGTATGTTTCAATAAGTTTTTCCACCTGACTGACTACTTCTACACTGGTACAGTATGATAGATCTGCATACACATTTTCAAATTGATCCATAAGATCTATAATCTGTTTTGTCCAATTCTCTGACTTACATTTTGTCATTTTTTCTCCTGACAATGCTTTCATGAATGAACTGTTTCCCCCAAAATGACCAAAATTGAGTCTTAGGTTTTTATATTTACCTCCCTCAGCTTCAAGTAATTTTCGCCAGTTTTCAGGATTTCCAAAAAAACAAGGTGGTTCAACTTCTGAATTCGAAACATCTTCTGGATACCAAAGGTTTTCCTCATATTTACATTTCACATAAATCGATTTAGCATAAGAAGGAAGACCGCCTGTAGAGGCGTGGACTGTAATAGGGATATCCCCGTTTAAACAAAAATCGTAAATCGGGAATAGATTTGGATGTGTGGGCAGATAACCCAGAGCAGGATACAACTTGATGCCTTTAAATGGTTTGCTTTGACCAACTTTCTCCTTTACCAGATCTATAATTTTATAACGTCTTGGATCAACTGCAAGAAAAGGTATTACATATTCCTTATGCTTTTCTGTGAGATCCTCAAGCTCATCCATATGTTTTTCGTATCCTTTTGAAAGATAGTATTTTCGTTCATCTTTTCCCGTATGAGAATTTTCAGATATCTCCTCAAAAAAATCATCTACTACTCCCTGACAAATAGAATCGATTGATTCACCTGATTCTCCCTTCTCTTCTGTATCACATCCAAGACGAGTGACTTCAGCCAGAACATCCTCCATTGCGGAATCGGCAATTTGTCTGAACTGTTTTTTTTGCTCAGGTGAAAACAGATCTCTTTCAATATTTCTGCTCTCAACTGTCCTTTCAGCATCATCTTTGTCAAAGATATAGTAAATATCCATCATCAATGGAACTGTTACAATATCCTTATCATTTTCACTGAGTTCACTATCTTGATATTCATCCTGTACATTTTTATAGTGTTTTTCAGCATCCATAAAAGCTACTTTAGCCAGAGAGGCAACGTATTTTAACAAACTTTGTGATTTTTCTCTGTTTAAAAGAATCTGAGTTCCTTTTTCTCTCTTTCCTCCATCATAGGGATATCTTCCAATAAAACTATGCCATAACACTAGAATTGCTTCGCGAAAGGCGTACTGGATATTAAAAAAATGGCAATGTCCGTCAATATGTCTCATTATTTCTCCTTTTTCGACATTAGTTAGAAAATTTTATATACTCAATTCAAAATAGTTAGTAAAAACTAATAAATTTATTTTAATCCGCAATTTTGTTTGGATGAAAATCCCCATCAAAATCAAACACAGTTTCTTTGCTTAGATCAATAATTCTGTGATGTCCAGGTTTGTTACCTTTAGATGTAGTAGTTCCTGCGTCATAGCACCTTTTAATTCCCCAGGAATTGTTCCACTTTAATCCTTTGTGATAATGCCCAAATAATAAACAATCAATATTTCCATTTGTCATTAAAACCCGTTTAAATTCAGGTACATCATGAAGTTTAAGATGCAAACGCTGTTTGAAAGGATGATGATGCAGGTAAACAACTCTTTTTCTGCAATTCATAACGGTATCGGTTTTGAGAAGTTCATCGAGTTCAGCTAATTGTTCATTGCCAATTCTACCCTGTGCGCCCAAAATGTAATCTCTTTCTTCAACCTCAGCTTCCATGCTGTTTATTCCAATAAAAGCAATGTCATTGATTAATCCCGGGGATTTTGGGTGGCCAAGTATTGGATAATCAATATCCGATACTCCATAGAAAAATTTATTAAACTGTTTACCAAATTTATTTAGTGGAAAAGAACCAAGAAAACCATAATCGTGGTTTCCGGGTACTACCAGTACTATAAATCCAGCATCTTCCAATATTCCAATCTGGGCCAACGCCTTGTCCAATTGTTTTTTCTTTGTCCCATCGTCAACAATATCTCCTGTGATAATAATTATATAATCATGTGTGTTTTCGCAAAAAGAAATAATGTTATCTATGATCACCCGAAACCTGTTTTCACAACCTGAATATCCAATGTGTAAATCGCTTAAATGGATAATTTTCATCATATACTCCTATAAAAAATCAATCATGAGCTTAAATTATACTCAAAATAGTAATAATAAGTTTCCTAATATATTTTTTAAATTAGAATTTTATAATCTAAAATTAAATGCAAATTGTCCCCAGGAGTGATAAAATAAATCCTCGAAATTATCGGGTAGTTCATTGTTTATTAGAAACTCAACACTTCTTATATTTAATGGTGCAATCAGAAAATATATATGCTCATAACACCTTCTCCATTTTAGTTAATCCTTCGCTTTAGATCTAAATATTTTGTTCTGTAATAATTCCATCTACCGAATAAGAACTTTTTAGCATGGGTTATATTGGTAAGTGATATTTCCATTCCTATACTCCAACAGGCAAACCTCTGCTACTCCACTTATAAAGCGGACAGAAACAGGCCTTCCCATTGTATAGGACTGACAGGACGGCATGCTGCCGAAACTTGCTACACCGTGTTATATGTATCGAGTTTTATGACAAACTCAATTCGGGCAGATAAAAATGTTACAATTTCATTGTTATGCCAGGATGCAGGATATGTTGTACTTTCTTTTTGTATAAACATTCTTAAAATCTTACCTTTATAGACCATTTAGAAAAATAAACTTATCAGGACAGACTACAGATATGCTTTTATTCTACAATCATCAAGGGCTGAACGCAAGAATTATTTTTAACTTATTGCTGTAATTAATCTGATATTTTTGCTTCTCGGCAGTTTTTATTAACTCCTTCCAAAATCTTAGGAAAGTATCCTGATTCATTACTGTCTCAAAAGGCTTCTGCCCACACTACAACCTGGTGTTCATCATTATTACCACGTTCATAAAAGAAGCTTAGATCTATTTTCTTGTCTATTAAATTATGTAATGTGTGTTCAAAGGTTCCTGTGAGTATCTGTTCATAAGAATATTCTTTATATCTTCCCATTTTCTATTACCAAATTTTATAACATCAATCACAAAAACTTGAGAATTATTATTGAGAAGATTTCTCAAACTTAACTCCACAATGCTTGCAAATTTTTTGCACAACAGCTTTCCCTGATGCAGCATTAGTAAATAACGCCCCCATCGAGGTGACCCATTGTCCAGTAAAGAAGAAATTTTTCAATCCCGGAATTGTAAACATCCTACCCAGTCCAAATAGAACATCAATAATATTCCGTATGTCTGTTAGTTCTCTATGTTTATTTGGAAAATTATTAAATCCCTGACTTCCCCCCATAAAGCGTTCCCAGGTATGTAGAGTGGATACATCAATTACCTCAATATCTTTTCGTAGATCAGGAAAATGTCTTTCAAGTAAAGTTATCACCTGTTCAGCAATTTTGTTTTTTTCTGCCTTATATGCAGTTTTATCATTATGCAATTGTAAAAAATACGCCGGCTTTATGGATAACTCAACTTTAATAACACCTTTACCGACTGGAGCCATGCTAGTATCAAATCCATATAATTGCATATCAACATGGTCACAGGTATGACCACCGATAATTTCAGATTTATCTAAAAACAAAATTAGAGAGGAGGGATATGAGGATAAATCACGTTTTACACCAAAAAAAACCTGTACAGACATTGGCACTTCTTTGTCAACCGGATTAGGTTCGCAGTATTTAGAAATCTTTTTGTTCATATACCGACCATTAAGCATTTCTAAAATGGTCTTGCGACCATCAGCGTTTGATACAACAAAATCGGCTTTGTACTGTGTGCCATCTTTCAGCTCTACACCACAAGCATGATCATTTTCAGTCAATATTTTTACTACCATTTTTTTATAATGTATGGTTCCACCTAATTGTCGATAGCGTGAAGCCATGTTCTCGGAAAGGGTATATCCTCCGCCTTTAGGCCAGCCAAGATCATCATTGACAGAACTGGCATGCTCAGCGAGGTATGCAAATAAGGGAATGTCAGGAATAGAATTACGAATTAATGGGAACGCTTTACGAAGAAACGGATGTTTAAAACGTCTGGCAAAAGATTTTAGTGTATATCTAAAGTATTTTATCCGTGCAAGAAAAAAAGGTATTATAGAAAGTTTTTCTCTAAAAGATCCTAAATAGTTAATGCCGAACCAATCAATATCATTTATAAAAGATTTTATGCCATTAATATATTCATCAATAACGATGGTGTCTTCAGGTGATAAATGTTTCAAGTGTGATTGTAATTTTTCAAGATTGAGATAATTATGAAAATAAGTACCATCAGGCAGAACCGCACTTACATATTCATTTCTCTTAACCATTTCGCATGGCAATACTCCCAATTCCCGCCAGAAACTATTAATCTTGGTATGGAATTTAAAACCATTGAAATTGTGCAACGTTGGATCAAAAACATATCCTTTACGATTCCAACCAGTGCATTGTCCACCGGAAAGAGAATGAGCCTCAAAAACAGTAGTATCAAAACCATTCCTTTGTCCATAAATCGCAGTGGCTAAACCACCCATGCCTGAGCCGATAATGATAATTTTCTTCATATTTTTTCTTTCCTATAAATTCCTTCAAATATTAGGTTCGCTCATATAACATATAATGTTAACTGTATATCTTCATACATGCTATTTAAAAGTACTCCACGATATTTCTGTTGTCCAGTATTATATTTGATAAAATTTCAATGTAGACTTCCCTGTTCTATATAAAACTTCCAGCTTTAAGTTCCTATAATTAATGTTACAATATCAGCAGAAGAAAAACACAAATACCGGGAGTACCCATGCAAAAGATTCTAATTTTTTCCACACCTGCCAGGGAAGTGCTGGTAGATATTACATCGGAAATTGTAAAAACTATAGAAGCCTCCGGAATTGAAAACGGACTTTGTTCAGTTTATGTTCAGGGTGCAACTGCTGGAATAATGATCCAGGAAAACTGGGATGATTCTGTTCAAAGGGATGTAACAGACCTACTGGCAAAACTTATTCCAAAAGGGGTATGGCTCCATGATCAACAGGATGGGAACGGCGACTCCCACCTAAAAGCAGGACTGGTCGGTCCTTCAGAATCAATACCAATAATAAATGGAAAACCAGGTCTTTCCACCTGGCAGAATATTTTTCTTTGTGAGTTTGACGGCCCCAGGTCAGAACGTTCTGTAGTAGTCACTATTCTTCCAGGATAAAAACAGCAGCGGACTAAAGTACTTTTTATTCAATCCGCTGCAGAGATATTTAATTTATTCCCTCTACTTTCATAATTGGCCTGACCTCTATTCTCCATTCTCCATCTTCAAACCTCGGATCGGATTTTGCAATTTCAATGGCTTCGTTCAGATCTTCAGCCAGTAAATGATAGTAACCGGATATGACCTCTTTAGTCTCATTAAATGGACCATCTATAAAATTTCCATTTTTAAATGAAACAATTGAACCTTCCATTTCCAGGGGCTGGGCATCTTTCATCTTTCCTTCATCTACCAGGGTTTTGATAAACCCCCCTACCTTCTGAACATGCTCCTGGAGTTGTTCAGGTGAGAGATTAACCACAGGATTTCCTTCGTTTCTGATAAATAACATAAATTCTTTCATGTATGACTCCTTTGGACGCATAGGCGAGCAGCAAGGGTTGCATTGCCGAGCAGGGACAAAGTCCCGACCAGGCCAACTTGTTGGCGACCAGCCTTAAGTAATTTATTTGATTTCACCTCTATAACAACTGAGATTAGGAAACAGGGACAGTCTCTATTAATTTTTTCTTTAAAAAATCAGAATCCCGTTTGTTTTTGGTCAATGGAATTGCCTTTTTAAGGTATTCAACAGCTTTTTCTGTTTCATTTTCCAATTTATATAATTCGGCCAGGGTTGAATAGAAAAGATAATACGTCGCCAGGTCTGAATTGGATTCGAGTTCCAGTAATTCTTCAATCGCTGCCTTATTTCCTTTGGCTTTTGCCAAAGCAACACATCTGTTTAATCGAATAATTGGAGAATTCTCCAGCAATAGAAGACTGTCATATAGAGAAAGTATTTCTTCCCAATTTGTTTTTTCAAAACTTTCAGCAATACAGTGATTGGCTGAGACAGCAGCTAAAATAAGATAAGATGAAATTTTATTTCCTGCCAATATTTCAGCCAGTCTGATTGCTTCAAGGCATAGATCATACCGGATCAATTCATTTTTTTGAGAAGGGCTGTATCCTTCATTAAAAAGTAGATAGATAGTCTTTAGAATTATTATCAGATTATCATCCAGAGTATCTGTTATTTCAAATGATACTTTATTTTTTCGAAGCTGTTTTCGTCCTCTGACTAATCGTTTATTAATAGTCTCTGTGGTTGAGAAAAAAGCATTGGCTATTTCAGTTATACTGAATCCGCATAGTATTTTTAAGACCAGAGCAATTTGAGAGCTTTGGGAGATTGATGGATGACAACAAACAAACATCATTCTCAACTGATCGTCTATTATTAATTTCTCAGAAAAATCGAATTCCTCAAATTCAATTGATTTTTTTTCTATACTGGATTCATATTGTATCTGATATTTTTTTCGTTTAAGAATATTGAATGTTATGTTTTTTGCTGTTGTATATAACCAGCCCTGGGGGTTTTCAGGTATTCCATTATGCTGCCAGTAATCAACCGCTTTTACTAATGTTTCCTGTATAATATCTTCCGCAGTTTCTATATTTTCAGTACCTATATATCTTGTTATTACAGATACCATTTTCCCGTACTCATTCCTAAAAAGATGTTCAGTGAGTTCATGACAATTTTTATTATAAGATACGTTCTTTTTCAAATTATTAATAACATCTTTGTATACTTCATTGTTCATATACTACCAAATAGATCAGTTAAGCACAATTGTTTAAGATCTGTCTGCTCCAGGGATGTTTTTCATTTCCCAGGCTTTTGCGATGTCTATGTAATTGGTATGTTTTTGGCTTTTTGCGCCAGTGTATTAGCATTATATAAGAGAAGAACTACTGATAAAATGCAAAATGTGATACAGCGCAAAAAGCTTTTTCCAAGTCCTTGTTTAGTACTTTGTCGTATGGTACAGTTAATAATTCTACAAACTTTTAAAAAAGGAAAATGTAATGGATTACACTGGAATGGAAAAAAGAGTTAAGGAAAGAAGATTTCATAAGAGACGGAATAAAGCGACTCGTATTGATACAAGCAGCAATACCGATCGAAGGAAAGGTAAAAGACGCTGAATGTAGATTTTCTACTTCAAGTATAACTGTTCAGACGATGTTCTAAAAGTATTTTGATTGCTGATGTTGGTGCCAAATTTATGGCTTTTTCCTGATAGTGATCAGCTTCTTCCCTGTGTCCGCAACGATGGTGTAAATATGCCAGTACAGCAGCCCAGAGGTAGGAATCCATTAGCCAGGGTGGTGCATCAAAATCCTTGAGTACCTCCAGTCCGGCTTCTGGCCCAAGCCACTCTGCTACCGCCACAGTACGGTTCAGTCTGTGCAGAGGTGATGGCGCTATCTTCTCCAGTAATTCGTAAGAGTTAACTATTTTATCCCAACGAGTTTCTTTATAAGTCCGGGTAAGACAGTGTTCAGCTGCAATCCCTGCTTCTGCATGATAGCGGGAGAAGATGTCACCCTGTGCGGATTTTGACAGATATTCCAACCCGACCCGGATCATTTTTTGATCCCAGTTCATCCGGTTCTGTTCTTCCAAAAGCACTAATCCGCAGGAACTGTTTTTCCTGCTCCTGATCCTCGCTGAATGGAGATGCATTAAAGCTAATAAAGCATAAGCTTCAGGAGTCTGGCAAAAGGGATGTTCCACCAGAATAGATGTCAGGCGGACAGCTTCCTCACATAGTTCCAATCGGATTGCAAACTCTGCCCTGGTAGAGAGGTATCCTTCGGTGAACATAATGTACAGAATCTTTAATACACCAGGCAGACGGGGAGAGTACTCCTCCAACGAGAGTTCTTCTGTAGAAAAAGAACTCTTTCGAAGGATACTGCGGGCTCTGCTTAGCCGTTTATATACATTTGCATCACCAATAAAAAGTCTGAAACCGATCTCCTGAATTCCGAAACCGCAAAGAGTTTTTAATGCAAGGACCAGTTGGGATTTTTCCGGAATAGAATTATTGCAGCAGATAAACAGCATGCGCAGTACATCATCCTGAATTTCCTTATCAGTTAAGTAATTGGAATATGAATCCGGTACATTCATAATCTCCAAACTATATCTTTCCACTATTTTGCTGCGGTTTGATCCCTGTCGTATTACAGATATCACTTCATTAAAGGCCACTTTAAAAAGCCACGCAGGGGGATTGTCAGGCAATCCCCCCCGGGTCCACGAGTCAAGTGCTTTTAAGAGGGTTGACTGTACAGCATCTTCCACAAGCTCAAGATTTTGCACGCCCACTTTATGAGTAAGGATAGACACCAGCTTGCCGTACTCATGACGGAAAAAATGGTCTACCAATTTAGAAGGAGTCAAGGAGTGCTTATTTCCCTGACTTCAACCGTTGAACCCGGCATCCAGGTTCCGGGACTTTCCTGTGCTATTACTATAGCTGCTTCCAGGCTTTCTGCAGAAATAATCATATAACCTCCAATAACCTCTTTAAGTTCTATAAAGGGACCGTCCATTGCACCGTCAGAGGTAACTACTTTTCCAGAACCAAGTTTCCCACCCATATCGACAATATTTTCCTGGAATTTCTCTTTCCAGGCATTGAACTTAGCATACATTTCTTCCATCTGATTTGGAGTTGGTTCTCCACTTTTCATTTCCTGACCAGATTTGCTTCTCTGTATACATAAATAATTCTTGTTTGACATAAAGTCTCCTATATGTGAATTATAATTTATGACATCTTATTTGTCATTATCCTATAGATGTTTGAGAAT
>DAOWEB010000186.1 GCA_030638735.1 Spirochaetaceae bacterium | reverse complement strand
GTTGTCCGGGACAATATGTAATTGAAAATCTTCCCTCGGAACTTCCATGTATAAGGTGAGCAGCAGCTCCAAGACTGTTTTGTAGTTCTTCGTTTTCCTTAACAACTTCCAAAGTCCTATCTGTACCAAAATACCCATACTTACGAATAAGCCTGTCTATTTCAGGATCTTCTCCAAACTCCTTAACTCCAGGAGCTAAAACAATAAGTTCACCATCATCAGCTATAGCCATTCTTGTACGGTAAATACTTTTATTACCAAGCCAGGTACTTCGAAATTCTTCAGGATCCAGATAAACAACAACCTTTTTCAAGGGTTTATCAAGCATTTTGAAATTTACTTTTAAAGATAGATCAGATGCTTTTTGAAAACACTCATAATCATCACCAATAAACAGTCCCCTTGTTACCAGCTTCCCGTTATCATCCAGACCTACAACAGTTTGAACATATACTATTGGAAGGGTAGTGGCAAAATTATCACTGGCATAGTTCAGAACTTTTCTGACAGGAGTGTCAGCTCTTCCCATCATTCTTTCCATACCATAAACTGCACCAATAAAATGACTTTTATTAATACCCTCACTGCCGCCGGTACCAATAAATATATTTTTATTATAATTAGCCATTCCCACAACTTCATGAGGAACAACCTGACCTATAGAAAGAATCAGATCAAAATCCCCTTCCACAAGCAGTGAATTGACCTGTGCCGGCCAGTCGAAATCCAATTTGCCCTCTGTCTGTTCTTCTATAAAATCCCCTGGTATAGTTCCAAGGGTTTCCAAATCTTCCTTCCACCTGTGCTCCCGAAAAAGACTGGATGGAACACCTGGAAACATTTTACGGATCTCATTGTCAGTCATAGGAGTATGAGTTCCAAGGGCAGGAAGTATATCTGTAAGACGATTTGCAAAATATTCGTAGCTGTTGGATGTAAGAATACCTGCTTTTGAATGGAAACGGGTAAAATCAGGAGGAATGGCCAGAACCTTTTTACGTTTACCATTATTTTCCAGCTTCTTAAATGCCTCAAATAGACCTTTTTTTAGATCCTCATCTGTAAGAACTGAATTTAAGCCACCTTTTTCAAAATATAGCATATCTTACTCCTTTGGTTGCATAGGCGGGCAGCTCAGATACTTTTCAATTGTATTTTTAACAGCTCCTTTTCCTGAAATAAGTTCCAGAAACATCCCTTCTACTTTTTCACCCAGTCCATAATCATATAGATTTATTCCAAAAATATTGCTATCAGATAATAAAGGTTTAATCTTATTACTGACAGAACCTGTATCTCCCAAACTTATTCCTTCCACATATTGTTTAACTTCTTCAGCATTAGGATCCGGACTTATTTCAAATTCATTCCCAAGATCATCTATACTCATTAAATATCTAAGCCATCCTGCAAAGAATAAGGGGATGAAGGTTAGAAATGACAGATCCTTTTTACCTTCCCTAATATAAGCCTTTAAAGTTTCACCAAATCTTACAGATATCTTTTTAGATGTATCAGTTGCTATTCTTTGAGGTGTATCAGGAACAAAGGGGTTTGGAAAACGGACTTCGATAGTTTCCCTTATAAAGTCCATTGCATTAATAATTACCGGATCAACAACAACCGGCATACCTTCTACATACCCAACTTTTTCTATGAAGGCTTTCAGGTTTTTATCCTCCATTTCATCAGATATAGATTTGTATCCCAGAAGGCATCCAAAAACAGCCAGAACAGTATGAAGAGGATTTAAGCAGGTACAAACCTTCATCTTCTCTATTTTATCAATTGTATTTCTGTCTGCAAACAATACACCAACATCTTCAAGTGGCGGCCTGCCATTTGGAAATGAATCCTCAATTGCTAAATATTGTGATTCTTCTGCATTTACAAAAGAAGCTACATAGGTATTTTTGCTCGTACATAAAATATCTGTATCTTCAAACCCGTCTTTCTGCAGCACTTTGACAACGGCCTCGGATGGACGGGGTGTAATCTTATCTATCATACTCCAGTTAAAGGAGATGCTCTCCTTGTTGTTTAAATACTCTTTAAACCCTGAATCACAAAAGCCACTGCTTATCCAGGCATCGGCATATTCCATCACTGCTTCCTTGAGGAGGGTTCCGTTATGACTGACATTATCCAGGCTAAGGAGAGCCAGCGGGTATTTGCCTTTTATATATCTTTCATAGCAGAGCTTTGTCAGTATACCAATTGTACTTTCCGGCTTCTTACTAAAGGTTTCGATATCTCTTTTTATCCATGGGAAAAACTCTCCTTTGTTATCCCTGATTGCATATCCCTTTTCTGTTATTGTAAAAGTTGCAATTTGTAAAGACCTGGATGTAAAAATCTCCACCATCCTGTCATAATCTGATTTTGGTATTAAGCTTTCTACAACACTTGCTACAAGTTCTTTCTCTATCTTACCATCAGCTTTTAAAGTAACTGCCAGGGATAAGTTATCAAATTTTCTGTAGACCTTTTCAATAATCTCTTCGTCAAAAGTTTCGCATACAATTATACCAGTATCAGCACGCTTACTATCCAGGAGTCTCTGCTGAAGAACAGCTGTAAACGCTCTGAAAATGTTACCTGCACCAAAGTGTATCCAGGTTGGATTTTTTATTGTCCTCTTCTTTACTTCCTCTACATTGTAGGAAGGAAGCCTATAACCACTTTTCTGCCAATCTTCATTACTTAATAAATCATTTAAGTTCAGCTTCATTGTAATCTCCTATTTAAACCCAGGTATATTTTATACCTTTACTTATGCTGCCACTCAGGGAGTTCCGGCAGATGAACAAAAAACTCTTCAATCAGCTTATCTTCATATCTTCCTGCAAAAGTCCCATCAAAAAATCTGTCCAGACCCTCTTTGTAAAAAAATTCCCAGGATCTTTCTTCCTGTCCGGGAATTATTGGAAAGTAAAGAGCATTATTATCTTTTGCAGCTTTAAGATCTCCAGGAGCATCACCTATCATTAAAATTTTATCATCATCATACTTCCCTTTTGCAGCATAAAGTATATGTTCTGTTTTAGTGCCCATCTCCTGACCAGCTATTAACTTTACAAAGGGTGCTATTTCATGTTCTTTCCATTCTCTGTTCAATGCCTCTGCAGGTGTTTGAGAAATTACAATTGAATCCGCCATTTTCCATATTTTTTCCAGGCTATCTTTTACAAATGGAAAAGGGGGCACATTACGTACAATCTTTGCTACTGCGTTATTGACATCCATGGACCAATCGTACAATTTTATAAGCCCAGCATCATGCGTATCAGCAATCGCTTTTTTTAGAGCGGGATTACCCAGTTTAGATTCACCTTCTACCCATTTTTTAGCACCTGTTATTGACGGGATACTAACATTTCGCTGGTGGGTTTCATCTCTTTCACTTAAAAGTTCCAGTGTCCGAATAAGGGCAAGAAACCTGTTTATGCCCCTGGTTCTGGAATAAAGGTTTACAAATTCCCATGTTTCTCTTGCATATTTTGATACCGCCTGAAGATTATAATGGTTAATAAAGGCCGGGCAAAAACACTCCTTGTGTTTTATCTCCATTGTATCAAAGGCACAGCCGTCCGAATCAATTCCAATAAAAAACTTTTTTTCTGGTTTCATAGCCTTAAGATCTGCTGCAGGATTATCCACTAACACCTTTCCTTTACTTCCGTATTTTATAAAGATATGAAATTGTAATAGTAAAATTTATTTACGTCAAGCAGATTTTAGTCCAGAATAACATTACTCAGACATTATTGACAATTACGTTCTTTTGTTATATTCTGTTTATCGAAAGGAATCGTAACAATGAACCATTTACCCAGACATGAAGAGATCCTAAAGATCCTGACGCGTTTAAGATCAATTTCTGTTCAGGAACTAACAACAAGACTTAATGTATCGGAAGTTACCATTAGAAAGGATTTGAATACTCTTGAAGAGATGGGCTTTATTATAAGATCCCATGGCAGAGCCAGTCTTGCAGAGGACAGCAGAGCTCTTAGAACTCTCAGCACACGAAAAAGTATTAATATTAAGGAAAAAAGAAGGATTGCTGCAAAAGCCAGATCTCTTATAAAAGAGGGAGATACAATTTATCTCGATACCGGAAGTACCTGCAGATATCTCGCAGAAGAGATCAAAAACATGTCATTAAGAGTAATTACCAATGCAATTGATGTAATGAATATTCTCATCGAAGAACCTGGAATATCTCTTGTATCCCTGGGAGGCAGTTACCGAAAGGAAGCAGGATCATTTCTGGGACCTGTACCTGTTGAAGCCCTAAAAGGTTTTCAGATAGAAAGCTGTTTTATTGGTGCCTCAGGCATACTTTCCAGAGGGGTTTTTTCATCCCAGAATATAATGGAGTCACAACTAAAACAGCAGGTGCTGGCAGTATCAGGAAGAAGAATTGTACTCGCTGACAGTACCAAGTTTGGGCGTTCTGCATTTTCTGTTTTTGCACGGGCAGAGGATGTAGACATACTGATTACCGATTCAGGGTATAAAACCCCGGAAGATCTAATAAAAACAGGACTTGAAGTAATTATTGTTGAATAATTTTAAGAACAAAGGGGTTGATTATGAAACCATTTTTAGATGAAGACTTTCTGTTAAATTCTGATACAGCAATAAGGCTTTATTATGAATACGCTAAAAATATGCCTATATTTGATTACCATTGCCACCTGTCCCCAGCAGAAATAGCAGAAAATAAAAAATATGAGAATCTTTCACAAATATGGCTTTATGGAGACCACTATAAATGGCGGGCAATGAGAACAAACGGTATATCTGAATTACTGATTACCGGAAATGCAGTAGATATTGATAAATTTGAGGCATGGGCAGAAACAGTTCCCTATACAATAGGTAACCCCCTCTATCATTGGACCCATTTGGAACTGCAAAGATACTTCGGCATATCAGATTTGCTCTCTCCCAAAACATCGCGATATATATACAGTAAAACAATGAATGCTCTGCAGCAGGATGATTTCAGTGTAAAGTCACTGTTGTCAAAATCAAATGTAAAAGTAGTTTGTACTACAGATGATCCATGTGATTCACTGGAACATCATATACAGATAAAAAAAGATGAGGATCTGGATACAAAAGTTCTTCCCACTTTTAGACCAGACAAGGCACTGGCATTTGAAAACACAACAGAGTTAAATAAATATCTTGAAAAGCTATCCAGTGTCTCCGGGATAAAAATTACAGATTACGATTCTTATCTGGATGCACTAAAAAACAGACATGATTTTTTTAACTCTGTTGGCTGCCGTATATCTGATCATGCTCTGATTCTTCCGGTTTACGAAGAATCAGATGACGGTGAACCAGACAGACTGTTCAAAAAAACAATGAACGGGGATTCATTGGAAAACAAAGAGATTGCTAAACTAAAAACCGCTGTGCTCCAGGAACTCGGAAGAATGAACCATAAAGCCGGCTGGACAATGCAGATTCATTATGGAGCTCTTAGAAGTAACAATTCAAGATTATTTAAAACCATCGGCCCTGATTCAGGATTTGACTCCATAGCAGACGGAAGTGCCGCAGCTCCACTGGCAAAGTTCCTGGATAGCCTTGATAAAATAGAAGAACTTCCAAAGACAATTATCTACAACCTGAATCCTGTTGATAACTACACCATAGGAACCATGATAGGAAACTTCCAGGATGGATCTATCCCCGGGAAAATACAATTCGGATCGGGATGGTGGTTTAACGATCAAAAAGAAGGAATGGAAGTTCAAATGAGTGCCCTTGCAAACCTGGGTCTTCTCTCAAGATTTGTGGGAATGCTTACAGATTCAAGAAGTTTTCTTTCATTTCCCAGGCACGAATATTTTAGAAGAATACTCTGCAACCTTATAGGAACCTGGGTGGAAAACGGAGAAGCCCCGGAAGATTATAATCTGCTGGGAAAGATGGTAGAAGATATTAGTTATAACAATGCAGTAAATTATTTCGGCATAGATGTAGATTAAACGAATTGGGCTGGTCGGAAGTAAACTTACCTGGTCGCAACTCCGTTGCTGCTCGGTTATGCGTCCTTCCTGCTCGCCTATGCAACCTAAGGAGAATTATTAATGAAACTTGAAAAATACTCAATGGGAACCGGAGATAGATTTGGAAAGCAGGCAGAAGCCCAACTGAAATCTGTAATAAAAGCCAAAGAAGCAGGTAAAGAAATTGCAATTATCTGGAACAAATCCTACCGTGAGCATGCAATTATTCATACTAATCCTGCATCTGTAAGAAATGCTGCAGATAATGCTGTTAAAACATTAAACTGGAAAGGCAGCTATTATGTAGATGCAGATCATATAAGTCTTAAAACAGTAGACCTGTTTATAGAGTCATCCGATTTTTTTACCCTGGATGTTGCAGATTTTATTGGAGAGAAGCCAGACAAAGATGAAGTAGATAAATTTGTTAAAGAAAACCTTACCTACAGTGGGAAAATTAATATTCCGGGAATAGATAATCCTCTAATAATTACAGAAAAAAGTATTAGACAAATAGCAGAACGATATTTGTATGCAGTAAAAGAAGCTGGCAGAATTTACCGCCATATTGAAGATAAAAAAGGGAAAGGTAATTTTATTACCGAAGTCTCAATGGATGAGACTGACCTGCCCCAAACCCCGGAAGAGCTTCTGTTTATCCTTTCTGCAATAGCTAAAGAAGGGATACCGGCTCAGACTATTGCCCCCAAATTTACCGGTCGATTCAACAAAGGTGTGGATTATGTAGGTAATATTGAAAAATTTAACAGAGAGTTCAATGATGATATCTGCATAATAGCCTGGGCTGTAAAAAAGTTTGACCTACCTGAAAATCTCAAACTAAGCGTCCATTCAGGAAGTGACAAGTTCTCAATCTATCCATCTATTCGTAAAAATATACATAAACATAATGCCGGAGTACATGTAAAAACTGCCGGTACAACCTGGCTTGAAGAGCTGATTGGCCTTGCTGAATCAGGATCAAATGGTCTTGCTATCGCAAAAGAAATCTATAATGCAGCTTTAGGCCGATATGAAGAACTGGCAGAACCATATGCAACTGTTATCGATATTGACAAAACAAAATTACCTGCTGTTTCTGAGGTTGAATTGTGGACAGGTAAACAATATGCATCAGCTCTACGACATGACCAGAAAAATTCTAATTACAATATGCATCTAAGGCAGCTGCTTCATGTGGGTTACAAAGTTGCTTCAGAAATGGGAAACAGGTATCTTGATGCTTTGATTGAAAATTCTGAAATTGTTGGTAGAAATGTTACAGAAAACTTGTATGAAAGACATATAAAGCCGTTGTTTATGGATTAATGGGAAAGTTAATTAAGAAATTTCAGGAGTAAAATAATGAGTATTAAACTGCGTGATAATTGTAAATATGCACTGTTGGTTCCAACAAGTATGGGAGTCAGACTAACTCCGGTGGACGGCCAGCCATTTCATTCAAGTGACACATTTAAAATGTCTGTCAGCAGTGCAGAAACAAATGTGGCCAGTGTATCTTCCTATCTTGGTTTACCTGTAAAAGTTTTAACAGCTTTTGTAAAAGGAAGCCCTGTTGCCCGTTTTATTAAGGACAATCTTGCAGGCCGGCATATGGATTATGAAGGTCCGGAAATTAAACCTGACGGTCCATGGGGTGTCAGGCATCAGATAAATATGGCTGACAGCGGTAACGGATCAAGGGGACCCAGAGTTAATAATGATCGTGCCGGAGAAGTTGGAAGATTATTAAAAACGGATCAATTTAATCTGGATAGAATTTTTGAAGAAGAGGGAGTCCAGATTGTTCACCTTTCGGGTCTGATTGGAGCTTTATCAAAAGAAACAAGCAAATTTACTCTGGAAATAGCAAGGGCAGCAAAGAAATATGGAACATCAATCTCTTTTGATCTTAATTTCAGAGCCTCTTTCTGGAAAAATAGAGAAGAAGAACTTAGAGATATCTTTACTGAAATTGCATCTTTAAGTGATATTCTTGTGGGAAACGAAGAAGATTTCCAGCTTTGCCTTGGATTATTGGGGCCTGAAGCAGGAGGGAAAGATATAGCAGCTAAAATTGACGGCTTCAAGGGAATGATTGAAAGTGCAAAAAAGATTTTTCCTGGAACTTCAGTTTTTGCAACTACTCTTAGAGAGGTTGTAAGTACTAACAGTCATCTTTGGGGAGCAATAATGGCAGAAGGTAGTAAGTTCTACATTGAACAACCCAGAGAGATTGGTGTGCTGGACAGAATTGGCGGTGGTGACGGATTTGTTGGTGGTTTACTCTACGGTATTCTTAGAGAATGGGCACCTGAAAAATGGGTTCAGTTTGGATGGGCTACAGGGGCTCTTGCAACAACATTGCTTACCGATTACGGGCAACCTGCAGATGAAGAACAGGTTTGGAGTATCTGGGAGGGGAATGCAAGAGTAAAGCGGTAGTTTGCTTTTAACATTTTATTTACAGAGATATTTTGACAGTAAATTGCTTAGGTATAAAGGCAGATTTAAATGATTCTTGGTATTGAAATGAATATTTGTCCCCGAGAGTAAAACAGAACGAGCAGGGTTTTACTTATCTTTGTAGATTTTTAAACTTTTGGCCTTTGTATTGATACCGGCTTTGATTTCAATAGGAATAATATATTTACCATGTACAAAAAGAAATTCTATTTCTGAGGTATTTTCCCTCCAGCCAAATAATGGTTCATTTCCACTGGCAATTATTTCTGTTAAAACAAAGTTCTCTGCCATATATCCCTTATATGTTCCAAAATCATAGTTATGGATTACTTCCGGCGGCTGATAAACGGCAGCACCTAAAAGACCAACATCAATAAAATAGAGCCTAAAAACATTATGATCTGTATTGGCAATTACACCAAAAATGCGACCTTTGGACAAACCATACTGCATTTATCTTGCTGAAGTCCAGACGGAAAAGAAACATAAAATAGGAATGTTTTGCATATTCAGGAATATGCTGGGGGGATAAGACCCTCTACTAATTGCAGACGTTTTGTCGAAGTATCTCCAAGCTCTCTTCTTCGTTTCACGATGTCTGATAACTTATCAAGTTGAGCCAATGCTGCTACTGCCATATGAACTGCTGCAGTTCCGGATGAACAGGATATACAGTGTTTCATATTATACATTTTGGTAAATTTATCCTGAAACTCATAAACTTTTCTACCAGAAAAGTAGAAAAGAATATCACTGTCCACAACTTCCATTAATTGCTTTTTTTCCATGTAAACCACTTGGGGTAGCAAGAATAAAGGCATCGAATGTTATTGCACCAGCCATCTTTTCCATACTCTCTGCCCAGGCTGTAATTCCAAACTCCTTCGCAAACTGCCGGGCACTTGTTTCTGTTATATCAACTACTCCTGCAATAGAAGCATTTTTTATATTCCAAAGGGCAGCAACATACTTTTTAGCAATATTACCTGTTCCAACCAAAACAAATTTTATCTCTTTTTCTCCATTCATAAATATGTCCTTTTGCTATAATTTTAAATATATTACCATAAGATATGAAATCTAAAATAAACAAAAGGCTGATATAAGTGGACAAAATGCTGAAGCAACCTTTGGAATGGAAAGAATTAAGAGCTTCACATGTCCCAAATTATACAGAAAATAAGCTGGGCATCTGGATTGATCGTTTTGGATCTAATTCCAATAAAAATTATGACAAATTACTTGATGAGGATAAACGTACCCCCTACCGAATACTTGGTCTGTATGAAATTTCATATGTTATAAAGGGGGATGGTGTTTTTTACAGTCCTGCAACAGGAAAACTTCCTTTCTCTAAAGGTGCCTGTATTATTCAGTTTCCCGATGTCCCCCATTACTACTACAGTGGAATAAATGACGATGAATGGGAAAGATGCAGCATCGCCTTTAACGGCCCTTTTATTGACCAGTGAAGAGAGCTGAATTTTATTTCCGAGAAGAGTCCAATAGTCTATGATAAGGATCAAATACTGTACAATTTTTACAGGGATTTAAGCAGTAGGAAATTCCATCAAAGTAAAGAAGCATCATTATGGAAGGCCACACGGCTTATCGAGATCATATATTACCTGGATCGTGCATTAAAAAATGATTTTATAAATAATACTGCACTCTACAAAATAAAAAAGATTATGGAGTACATTGATAATAATTTTGTGGGTTATCTTGCACCCAAAGAACTTGCTTCAAGATTTGCCATCAGTTATTCCCACTTAAGAAACATTTTTAAAGAAGAAGTTGGAATGACTATAAATGAGTATATAAACAGACAAAAAATTGCCCTGGCAAAAGATTATCTTTCAAATGATAAAATGACAATAAAAGAGATTGCATTTAAAGTTGGGTACGAAGATGAACACTACTTTATGCGGGTTTTTAAGAAGTTTACTGGGACAACACCTAAGTTGTTCAGGAAGTTAAAGATTTAACTAATTTCTCGATAAGAAAAATAGGAAATGACAGAAGTTCAAAGGAAATATAATCTATCATAGCTCCATTTTTTACACTTGTATCAATCTTAACACTGGATGATTTATCAAGATTAAAACGAACTGCTTTCCCAAGTTTCTTTTGATAGAGAAATTGATGAAGCGATTTTAAGGTACCACTTTTTCCGGATTTAATTTCGATTGGCCAGATACGGCCTGCTGCTGTTACTACAAAGTCCACTTCTGCATTAGTAGATTTCTTTTCACGAAGCCAATAATAAAGTTCCGGCTTTCTCCCCTGACCTATACTATATATCAGATGTTGTGCTGCAAACTGCTCACTTGCTACACCAATATTAAAAAGCTCCCGGGGCTTTAGTGACGAAAAATCATTCCAATTTAGACCATACTGATAATTCATTAATCCAACATCAAGAAAATAAGGTTTTACAATATTAGTATCTATACCTGCTTTTAATGGGATACCAGAGCAAGAACTATGATAGACTGGTAGTATTACACCTGCCTTAATAAGTAAATGGAAAGCTTTTTTAAGTTCTCTGGATTGATGCTCCCGTGAAATATTACTGTATTTAATCTTTTGACCAATATGGGTTGAAATATAATTAAACACCATTTCAAGGTGATCCGTATTTACACGTTTTTTATATTTTGAGAAATCTTCGATATATGTTTCTATAAGTGATCGATGCACCCTTTCAACTGCAAGTCCGCTTTTTGTTTCAGAATATGTTAAAACAGCCTCCGGCATTCCTCCAATAAATAGAAACTCTCTATACCGTTCAACTAATCTATTAAACATATCCTGACTTATTTCAGAATCGCTTTTAGATTTACATATTTCAAGCAGTGTTTCTTCTTTTAAAGCTGCTAAAAATTCAAAAAAAGTCATTGGGCCAAGATATAAATACTCAACTCGGCCAACAGGCATGGAGTACTCCATATCCTCCAATACTATTTCAAGAAGTGAACCTGCTGCAATTACAGGAATTTCAGGTTTTTTTTCATAAAAATAACGCAAAGTCGTAATCGCAATGGGATGTTTTTGTATCTCATCTAAAAAAATAAGTGTATTGGAAGAAATTTGCTGCTGAATTAGCACTTCCAGGTCTCGCAGAATGTTATCAATGCTCATTGAATCGAAAGCGGTAATTTTTGGAAATAATTCTAAATTTACTTCAAATAAATCAAATCCTTTTTTTTCGGCAAAATTGCGTACCAGAGTTGACTTTCCTACTTGTCTTGCACCTCTAATAATAAGGGGTTTTCTGCGTTTTAAATTTATCCATTCTTCCAGATATTGCTCTGCTTCACGTTTCATAATGAATTATATCATAAATGCAGAAAATATACCATTTTTTTCTGCATAAAATATCCATAATTAACCTTGTTATTGTGCATCAACTTCAAGACCCTCATAAGTCTCCCTGGAGATCATTGTAACCGAGCAGTTTGAGTACAGGTTAACTTCCGGGTATTTTATCTTTCTTATCCATATAATTATCCTTTTCTTATTGTCAAGTTTACATATTCTTTCCAGCATTTTTATATCCCGAAGGCGGCGGCCAGTGCCCACCTCTCTGGTTGGAAAGATTGTAGTCCGGAGGAGCAATAAAAGTTTTATCCGGCAACCCGACTAATTTACCTTCTTTAATCCAGTTTGTATCTTCTTTGTACAGATTTTGAATTAAAAAGTTCGTTAACTTTATCTGAATATCACTATATGAACTATTACCCGCCAGGTTAATACTTTCACAGGGGTCATTATCAAGATCAAAAAGCTGGATATAATCTCCAACAGGATAATAGATTAGTTTAAACTGTCCGTTTGTAACCATTCGGGTTGCTTTATCCCCTTCACTTACTTCTCCGTATAGCATTTCACGTTTGGCTTCACCCAGCATGGAAATACCTTCTACACTTTCCGGCACAGGAATATTACACAGTTCCAGAAGAGTGGGCATAACATCAGCCAGACAAACAAGGCGATCATCTATTTGTCCTCTAATTTTCTCTACAGGCTTACCACCGATAATCATCGGTACATTGGCAGAATTCTCATAAAAGACCCGTTTTGCAACCATTTTGTGATTAAAAAGCATATCTCCATGGTCACTTAGAAACATAATAACTGTGTTATCCAGCATATTTACTTCCCGTAGTGTTCCTATTAATAGCCGAATTTGATGGTCGATATGTGTGCACTGGGCATAAAAAGCTCTTTTTGCACGGGTTATCTCTTTTTTGGAATATGCTGATGAAGAATGCTGAAGTGCCTTTAACGGCCATGATCTATCGTTATTCCAGTTTCCGATACAGGGTTCATCAATCTCATCAAGATCATACATATCCAGGTATGACTGCAAAGGAACCAGTGGAGGATGTGGGTACATATAGGAAATATAATAAAAAGCCGGTTTTGTGGGATCTTTCCGTTTCATTGTCTTTATCATCTGGTTTGTCACCCAGGTTGTAGGATGAGCTTCCTCAGGCAGATGCCAGGGTCTGGTATAATAGGTATTATTCCCCATGCCGTGGCTGAATTCCTGTCCTGCATATCCCTGCTCTCCGAGCCAGATCTGAAAGTCATCAACTACACCAAAATCATATCGGGCTTCTTCGGTGATAATCGCATCATCAAAACCAATTCTATTCCTCTGGGGATAAACATGAAGCTTACCTACAGCAAAGGTCTGGTACCCGGCATTGGAGAAGGTTTCTGCCAGTGTTGGAAATGGGGGCATCTCCATTGTATCAGTATAAACTCTGTCCCCATGTTTCTGTGGAGATGTTCCTGTCATTAGTGAACGTCTGGCAGGTATACAGACAGGACATTCAGAATATGCATTGGAAAAGCGTATTCCACTTTCTGCAAGAGTATCCAATGTTGGTGTCATAATCACCTTGTGACCGGCTGAACCAAGGATCGAAGCCGGCCAGTGATCTGTACTGATTAATAGTATGTTTGTTCTAGTTCCCATAATTTCTCCTTCCTGTTAAGGCATAACCAAATTCGGTAAAAACATAGTTATCTGCGGAATAAATGTGATAAACATAAGAACCAGAAACATAACACCGTAGAAAGGAAGCATTGCTCTTGAAAGTTTTTCCACTTTAATACCTGAAACAGCGCTACCCACAAAGAGAACCCCGCCAACCGGAGGTGTAATCAAACCAATTCCACAATTCAGGATCATAATGGCTCCAAATTGTACCGGATCCATACCAAGTTGTGTTACAATTGGAAAGAGTATTGGTGCCATAATAACTATTATAGAAGCCATTCCCATCATCGTTCCAAGTATTAACAGAAGCAAATTTATAAGAAGCAGAATAACGATTTTACTGCTGGTAAATCCTAGTATTAAATCGGCCAGAATTGTTGGAATCCTCAAAAAAGCAATACACCATCCAAAGGCACCTGCCGCCGCAATCAACAGCATAATAATGGATAATGTTTTCATAGCATCACCAAGTATTCTCCAAAAAGCCCGTAAGGGAACCTCCCGATACACAAAAAACGTTATTACAAAGGCATAGACAACTGCAATAGCGGCCGATTCAGTAGCCGTAAAAGCACCTGTAACAACTCCCACTACAACTATTAATACAGTACCAAGACCCAGTATAGATTCCTTCAAAGCAATAATTAGATTCTTTAAGCTGAATTTATCCCCTCTGGGATAGTTTTTTCTTACAGATATAAAATAGCTAAAGATCATGAGTGCAATCCCCAGAAAAACACCTGGAACAAGACCTCCTAAAAAAAGACGTCCAATTGAAACCCCTCCGATGGCCAGTGCATATATCACCATGTTATGACTGGGTGGAACCAATAAACCCTGTATGGAACTGGCCATGGTTACAGTAGTGGAAAACTCTCCATCATAACCACTTTTTCTCATAAGAGGTATAAGAATGGAACCCAGTGAAGCTGTATCAGCTGTAGCTGAGCCGGAAATTCCTCCAAAAAACATACTGGCAAGAATATTGACCATTGCCAGTCCTCCACGCATCCACCCGACAAGCGCATTTGACAACTTTATCAGCCGGTCCGAAATCCCACCGGAGGACATTATCTGTCCGGCCAGAACAAAAAATGGTATTGCAAGAAATGCAAAACCATCGATTCCATCGATAAGATTCTGTGCAACCATCAGCAGTGGAAAACCTAAATAGAAAGTTGTGACAATGGATGCTGTAATCATAGAAAAAGCAACATGCCCGCCAATAAATACAAGGGTAAAAAAGGTTCCTAAAAGAATTATAATTGCTGTTGTATCAATTACCATTTCCCCCTCCTGAAACGTGCAATAAGCATAATAAGAAGAGCTGTTCCAGACACAGGGAGGGCCAGTGCCTGCCATTTACTGGAGATTCCAAGGGCACCAATAATAGACATGGAAAAAAGATCATATAACATCAAACCATCTGCTATCCACACAATACCAACAAGAAGAATGAGCAGATGAAGAGTCATATGCAGAATTTTAGCAGCTTTTTCAGGGATAAAGTATTCGATTACAGTCATACGAATATGCCGTCCATCACGGACAGCAAGGGATGAACCCAATAGTGCAAGCCATACCATTAAAAAGGTACTTAAGCCCTCCCCCCACGTGGGAGTATCATTTAATGCATATCGCATGAATACTGTATATGCGATAACAGAAACCATCACAAATAACAGGAGTTTACAGACAGATTCAATGATGAAATAGAGCCAATTCAGTAGTTTGTCAATCACAGCCTGCCCCCCTGTTAAATCCGCTTGTGGATAATTAGAATTTTCCATTTTATTAGTAGTCCTTATTATTGGAGAACCAGGCCCCTATCTTTAGGGGCCTGATTTAGATAAACAGATATCAGAATTAATACTTTGTATTCTGTATCTCTTTAATTAGATCTTCATAACCGGGAGCAAAAACAGGATAAAGAGGAACTGCTGCATCTTTCCATTCCTGAAGATTATCTGGTTCCAGGAAAGTGACGCCAGCACTTTTAAGTTCGGCAATTATTTCAAGATCTTTCTGTCCGGACATTTTATTAAAGTTGGCAACAGATTCATTGAAGGAGTCAACTATCATCTTCTTATCGGCTTCCGAAATTTTACTCCAGGTCAGTTCAGAAGCTATTACATAATTTGGACTTGTTTCGTGTCCATCGAGTAGAAAATAGGGAGCCACTTCATAGAAGTGCTTGGCACTATAACCCGAATAAGGCTGTTCTGCACCATCTACGACTCCAGTCTGCAGTGCGGAATAGAGTTCACTGAATGCAACCGGTACAACGGAACAACCAAATGATTCCAGCAGTTTTTCATAGATTGATCCAACCTGAGCTCGAATCTTCAATCCCTGCATATCGACAATGGCAGTAACCGGATTGTCCGTAAAAAAGAAATTTCTCGACGCTTCCTGGTACATACCAATACCAACAAGTTTTGTCCCGGCTTCCTGAATTGCTGAAAGCAATTTTTCACCTATAGGACCAGCCTGTACAGCTCTGGCATGATCAACACCATCAAAAAGATAGGGTAGCATAGGTACATTCAGGAGTTTTACACCATAATCACTTAGGAATCCACCCATAATCATGTAAAAATCCAGGGTCCCTGTCTGAAGTGCTGTCATATGTGTCTTTTTGTCACCTAATTGACCGTTTGTATAATATTCTATTTTATACTTGCCGCCACTTTTCTTTTCCAGAATGGCACCAAATTCTTTAGAGGCTTCCACTAATGGATGACCATCGGGGTTGTTGATACCGAATCTTAGGACCATTGTTCTCATTTCTCCGGATGAAGCTTCATTTCCGGCATCCTGTTTCCCGGCTGCTGATAAAGATACAAAGCCAAGAGTAACCAAAAGCAAAAGTACAATTAGTTTTTTCATTGAATCATTCTCCTTTATAATTTTGTACCTAATTGTCCACCTGGATTTGTCAAACTGTAATAGACAAAATTGCTTAATATCTGGAATTAATTGCTCTTTCCAAGCTCTTTTGGCGTTAATCCGGTATATTTTTTTACAATTTTACTAAAATAATTGGGATCAGAGAAACCTGATGCATAGCCTGCTTCAGCAACTGTCATCCCCTGTTTTAGCAGTTGTTTTGCTTTTTCTATTCTTGTTTTAATAATACATTCCTTGATCCCCATTCCTGCATTACCCGAAAACAAACGTGATAGATGGTACTTACTCATATTACAGAGCTCACTGATTTCATCCAGGCTGATATCTCTGGTATAATTTTTTCCAATATACTTTTTGATCATTTCTACCAGTCGGCTATTGTTATTCCCTATAGTTGAATCAACAGATATAGATTCCTGGTTTAACAACAGAGAAAAAGTCTGTATTTGTTTTTCCAGCTCTTCTCTTTTTGTATAATTAGTTTTTTTTGTAAGTATCTTATTTAAAACAAGATCAACTGTTTTTTTCAACGAACTGATCGAATATGGCTTAATAAGATAATCAGCTGCACCAAACTGTATAGCCTGCCGTGCATAATCAAAACGGGAGTAGGCAGTTATTATCACGATTTCGATATCTTTATGTTTATTCCTAATTAGTCTGGCTGCTTCCAGACCATCCAAACCAGGCATCTGGATATCTATAAACAGAACATCCGGTTTTAGTTCTAAAACAGATGCAACAGCTTTTTCCCCGTTATCAACTGATTTACAAATCTCTATACTGTCTCCATAATATTGCTTTAAAAGTGAATTAAGAGCTTCTCTTTCAATCTCTTCATCTTCTGCAATCACAGCAGTAAATTTATTCAACTGTACTCTCCATCCACAGGTAACCTAATAATTACTTCTGTTCCTCCAATATCCGGAAATTGATACTTAATTGAAGCATTATTATTGTAACGTAATTCAAGTCTTTGTTTTACATTTTTCATTCCAATACCTTTTAGGCTTTTATAATCCTCTGCTATTTCAAACCCAGGCCCATTGTCCACTACACATATAACCAAAAAGTTATCCTCTTCTGATACAGTTATAGAGATATCAAGTGATTTTCCCACAGTCTCCATTCCGTGTTTTATGCAATTTTCTACAAGAGGCTGAATAATCATGGGAGGCACCTGATGATCCAGCAGCCCATCTGAAACATTTATATTAAAAGATAAACGGGATGAAAATCTTGTTTTTTGTATAAACAAATATGACCTGACTATATTTATTTCCTCTTTTAATGAAACAAGTTCATTGGGAAGTTCCAGGGTATATCTTAGTATCAATGATATTGATTCTATTAATTCAAGGCTTGTTTCTGTGTCATTCAACACTGCAGATTTTCCAATTATATTCAGGGCATTAAATAGAAAATGGGGATTAATCTGGGATCTAAGTAAGTCCAGCTGTG
>DAOWEB010000307.1 GCA_030638735.1 Spirochaetaceae bacterium | reverse complement strand
TATCACATGGATTACTGTCCAAAGTGACAGTATCACCTACCCTTATATCAGAAATAGTCTTAATTCCAGCAATAATGTAACCTACTTCTCCAGCAGAAAGAGAGCTTTTCTTTTTTAAACTGATCTCAAAAATACCGGTTTCTTCTACTTTATAGGCAGAATTATTAGAAAAAAATCTAATTGAATCCCCGGCCTTAACACTACCATCAAAAACCCGGATATGTATAACTACCCCTCTGTAAGGATCATAATGAGAATCAAATATCAAAGCTTTAAGAGGTTTTGAATTATCTCCGGAAGGGGGTGGTATATACTCTACAAGAGTCTCCAGAAGGTTTTCCACCCCTAGCCCTGTCTTTGCAGAAACTGGCACTGCTATATCAATATCAAGACCTAATTCATTATCAATCTGATGCTTAACAAAATCCAGATCAGCGCTTGGAAGATCAATTTTATTAATAACCGGAATTATTTCAAGATCATGCTCAAGTGCCATATACATATTGGCAAGAGTCTGAGCTTCTACACCCTGACTTGCATCTATTAACAAAAGAGCTCCTTCACAGGAAGAAATTGCCCTTGAAACTTCATATGAGAAATCAACATGTCCCGGAGTATCAACCAGATTTAATATATATTCTTCACCAGCCTTATTTTTATATGGAATTGTTACAGCCTGAGATTTTATTGTAATACCTCTCTCCTGTTCAATGTCCATACTATCAAGAAGCTGATTCTTGAAATTTCTTCCGTCTACAATTCCAGCCATCTCTATAAATCTATCTGCAAGTGTAGACTTTCCATGATCAATATGTGCAATTATGCAGAAATTTCTTATTCTGCTTTTATCTATTTCCATTTATTATTCCCTGATTGTCTTGTTTTCATAGAAGTTGAAGATATTACTAATCTACTATACCGTCAAGTGTTCGTCTCACTATTGTCAGAAGATCTATACGCTGAAAAGGTTTGGATAAATATTGTTTACTATTTATATCAACACCCATATTTTTGACCATGCTGCTCTCGTAACCTGAAATAAATACAGTTTTAAATTGCTTCCCCATAGTATGCAGACGTTCAGAAAGCTGCATTCCATTCATTAAAGGCATAAAAACATCTGTAAGAAGTAAATCATAATTCATTTCCTTATTTTCAGACAATAGGATTGCTTCCCCGGGATTTGAAGATTCAAAAACCTGATAATCACTTGTGCTTAACATTTTAACAATAAGTTTTCTTATCTCCTCATCATCTTCAACAATAAGAATAGTTTCTGTTCCATTTAAGTTATATTTTTTTTGCTCTAAAGTTTTTGAAACCAAAATAGTTTTATCACTGGTTTCCAAATAGATGTTAAATAAGGCTCCTTTACCAGATTCAGACTGAACATCAATAAAACCACCACTCTGTTCAACAATTCCATACACCGAAGCAAGCCCTAAGCCTGTTCCTTTATGAAGGGGTTTTGTAGTAAAAAAAGGATCAAAAATATGATTAATATCATCAGAAGAAATCCCTGTTCCATTATCTTTTACAGAAATACAGACATAATTCCCCTTTGGGATTGTACCTGTTGTAACATGTAATTGTTTTTTCAATCTTAAGACTCTTGATTTTATATCGAGAACTCCACCTTCAGGCATAGCATCTTTTGCATTAATCACAAGATTTAGTAAAACCTGCTCTATTTGAGCCTGATCTATATAGACAGCCTGAGATTCGGAATCAGTAATAATATTCAAAATTATATTTTCAGGGATAAGACGATAAATCATCTTTGATATATTTTTAATAATAACATTTATCTCAATAAACTCAGGATTAAGAACTTGCTTTCTACTAAAAGCAAGAAGATGCCTGGTAAGAGAATTAGCCCTTAAGGCGGCAGTTCTAATACCCTCAATATCTGATTCAATATTTTCGTTATTAGATAATTTTTCATCTATTAAAGTTGCATACCCAAGAATAACAGTAAGGATATTATTAAAATCATGAGCAATTCCACCGGCTAAATTCCCTACAGCTTTCAGCTTTTCAGATTGCCTTAACTGCATTTCCAGTTTGGTAACTTCAGTCTTCATTTCGACCCTGTGTATAGCCATTTCAATTGATGTTCTTAGATTATTACTTCCAAAGGGTTTAATAATATAACCATAAGGTTCTACATGTTTAGCTCTCTCTATTATTCCTTCATCAGAGTATGCTGAAAGAAAGATAAAGGGAATTTTATAACGTTTATTAATAATAGCAGCAGTATCAATCCCATCCAGAGGTCCTTGAAGTTTAATATCAAGAATAACCAAATCCGGTTTTAGTTTCTCGAATATTGCCAAAGCCTCTTCTCCGGATGTAGCACTACCAATTATATTATATCCAAGTCGCTCAAGATTGTTCTTTAGATCCAAAGCTACTATAGCTTCATCTTCAACAAGGAATATGTTTATCATATATACTAACCACCTTGACTACCTGTCACGAATACTCCATTCAGTTGCAAATTGAATTAATTCTGTAGAATCCTTAATATTTAGTTTTGATTTAATATGAGACTTATACGTATCAATTGTTTTTATACTCAGAAAAAGCTCATCTGCAATTTTCCTTGTACTGAACCCTTTCCCAATGAGTTCAAAAACTTCAAATTCTCTATCACTTAGAATATCAATTTCAGGAATGAGTGAATTTACTCCACCTATAATTTTATTAAGCATTTTTGTCTGCATACTGGAACTTAAATATATCCCTCCCTGCAGTACCTGTCTTATTGCAATTAAAATTGATTCTGTTGCTTCACTTTTCATTATATAACCCTTAGCACCTGCACGCATGACTCTTTCAGCATAAACATTTTCATCGTGTAATGAAACAACAATTATTAACAATTCAGGATATATCTTTTTTAAATCTTTAATAAGTTCCAGACCACTGCCGCCCTTCAGGGATAAGTCAACAAGAACAAGATCAGGTTTTTCTTTTTTTATTACAACATGGGCTTCCATAGCAGTTTCTGCTTCACCAACAATGCATATATCTTCCTCAAAATTTATGAGCTGCACTATACCTCGTCGTACTATAGGATGATCTTCAACTACAACTATTTTTTTCTTCATTGAAGCCTCATTGATTTATAATTGGAACCCTGCATATTATTTCAGTTCCTTTGTTCTTACTACTAATAATGGAAATATTTCCATCTATTACATTAGTCCTGTATCTTAAAATACTTAAACCCAATCCATTTGAATTGTTTTTACTATTTTGTAAATTACCATTACCATTATCAGCAATTTGCAAACAGATTTCCGAATCATCAATAGATAAAAGAACTTCAATTATTGAAGCATTTGAGTGCTTAATAGAATTATTAAGAGCTTCCTGGGTTATGTGATAAAGCTGGTTAATTATTACACTATCTTTAATAGCTGTATCTATATCCTCATTATCCTCATAAATAAATTTAATTTCGTAGATACTTGAATAAAAAGATATTAATTCGGCAATAGCTGTAGAAATTCCCTGATTATCAATATTGACCTTTATCAAATTTTTTGCCAAATTCCTTGTAAGATTTACAGCATCTTTAGTTTCCATAGCAATATTTTGTGCCATTTCAGCCTCGAATACAAGGTTTTTTTTTCTTAAGTTGTTTTCAAGAACCTTTAACTGAAACATAAGACCCGTTAAATGCTGCCCAAGATTATCATGGAGATCCTGACCAATCCGAAGGCTTTCATTTTCTGATATTTTAAGTATTTCTTTTTCCAGTTTTTTCTTTTCACTTATATCATTTGCTATAATTGAAACTCCGGTTATTTTTTTTAAAATATCTTTAATTGGTGAAATTTTAATAGATACATTCAGCAATTCTCCATTTTTATTTTTTCTTAAAGTATCGTAATGATCAATTAGTTGACCTCTGCCAATTCGATCAAGATTTTCGGGCATTTCATTAGGAAAAGAAGAAGGAGTCAGGATTGACAAGTTTTTTCCAACAACCTCGTACAGCTCATATCCAAAAATATCATAAGCACCCTTATTCCAACTTATGATAGTACCATCCATTTGTGCTCCAATAACTGCATCACTAATACTACGTAGTGTAACAGATAGAATTTCCTCTTTTTCTTTAACCTGTGCTTCCATACGGTTTCTATGAATTGCCATCTCAATTGTTGTATACAAATTATTTAAATTCGTTGTCTTAGCTATAAAACCATATGCACCGGTTTTTTTTGCTCTTGAAATTGTTAATTCATCAGAAAGAGATGTTAGATATATAATTGGGGTAGTGTATTTATCAGAAATTTCAATAGCTGTTTCAATTCCGTCCATCTCACCCTTTATACGAATATCCATTAAGACTAAATCAGGAGCACTTTTCGAAAGTATTTCAAGAGCATTTTTACCTGTACTTACATAAGGAAGAGTATTGTATCCCAGGCTTTTCAGACGTAAAATTAAATTTTCTGCAATAATAACTTCATCTTCTACAACTAAAATAGTATTTTTAATAAAATTTTGTTCCAAATTATTACCACCTGATCAAATTAAATAAAGTTAGATGTACCCATGTAAGCCCCTAACTGAACTCCACTCTCAAGGAACCCTGCTTTCCTCTTTTTTATTTTAATCTGCATGATTATTAATTTTTGATCATCAATTATTTCCCATTTTTTTATACTGAAAGGGTCATTTATGGAAAGACCTGTAATATCTGCAATAGAACCAGGAAAAACTTCTGTGACCATATACTCTGATCCAAATATACTTTCAGAAATACTATTTATTTCCATACCGAATACAGGCGGTATAAGATTGATTTCCAAATCAATTTTCGAAGCATCATAAAGAGGAAAATCAGGTCTGATCCCAAGAGAAAAAATACCATTCATTTCTATTCCATCTCTCAGCCAATCCATTTGAATGATCATACCAGGTTCCAGGCCTAAGAATATTTTATTTACATCTTCAATTTTATGTACATCAATATCCATTACTTTTGTAATAATATCACCATTTTCAAGTCCCGTTCGGGAACCACCTCCACCCGGAGTTCTATAAATAATGCGAAGTCCCTGAGATTCCTCATGAACGGCAAGACCAAGAAAAGGATGATCAACCCGACCACCTTTATATAAGGAAGGTATAAGTTTTGCTAAATAGGATCCTGGTATTGCAAAATTTATCCCTTCAAATTGTTCTATTCCTGCAAAAACAACTCCTACAAGCTCACCTTCTTCATCAATTAAGGGACCACCACTGTTTCCATGATTAATAGGCACATCAACCTGAATAACACTCCCCATTTGAAGAAATTTTCTTCCAGTGGCACTAACAATTCCTGATGTAATTGTGTTTTCAAGGCCTCCAGGTGAACCAATAGCAATAATAGGAGTTCCTGGTAAATACTCCTTTCCATTGGAAAAAGAAAAAATCACTTCAGGCACCAATTCTACTTTCAATAGAGCAATATCGAATACCCTATCCCAACCAACAACCTTAGCGGGTATTTTAGTATTCTGATCATCCCAAAGTCGTACATACAAGCGTGAAAACCCTTCAAACTCAGGATCGACTTCACTCTCAATAACATGATAATTTGTTAAAAGGTAACCTGTTTTATCTATAAAAAAACCACTTCCAATTACACTGTCAGGAACACCAATACCACCTTCAATTTTCATACCTCTATTAACCCAGATGGTGACAGTACCTTTTAAAAGATCTATTTTTGAAATATCTTCATAATTAGTAATTACATCAGTATTTAATTCCAAAGAACGCTGATCTGCTTCCTGTAGAAATTGTTTTATTAGACTTTTATCTCCACCATCTGCAACAATATCAAACAAATTAATAATATCATCATTTTCAATTAAATCCAGATCAAGAAAGTTCCTGATTAAATATGATCGCAAGGAGGAAGAAATATTTTCTTCTTCTTTATAAACGTATGCTAAAATTAGTTTGTTATGAGTCCACTCTTTTGGTAAAACCAATCCGGCTTCTCTGGCAATAATATAAATACGGGAGGCCTCGAAAAACAATTTTTTCTCTATTGCTCTTGAAAATAACTTATTAACAAGTAAAGAAGCATTGGAAAGTAAATTATCCAATTGATTTTTATCTTCCTGATTGCCCGTACGCTCAAGTGTAGAGATATACTCAAGAACCAGGCCAATATCTTCACTATCCATTGCAGTTTCAATATTTTCAATTGTTAAATCTTCAATAGTTTGTATATTTATATTTGAATGATCAGGATAGCTGATACATGAAACTATTAGAACAGCTGCACAAATAAGTAAAAAATATTTCATAATTATTCCATATCACTAGTAATTTCCAAAAAGATATCAAATATACCATCTAGTTTGGATGAAAGTTCTCTGTAAATAATTCCATTATCAAAATGTTCTCTGGAATCAACTAAACCATCTTCATTAAAATCCCAACTGCTAATTAAACCATTCTCATAATTTTCAGTATATTCGGAAATACCGTTATTATTTTCATCAAAAAATATTTTCTGTAAAATACCATTTTTATAATCATAAACCGTATCAAAAACTCCATCCTCATTAAAGTCTTTATATACAGAAATAAGAACAGAACCACGATAATGGTGTTCAATAATTTTTACACCTTCAGAGTCAAATATCTTTTCTATACTTTCATCCAGTCCAATAATTGAATAATTGGATATAATATTATCATCTCCATTTGTCATGGTTTTATAAGTTGAAGATTCAGTTAATATATCATTGTCAGGAAATTTTATATTTTCTAAAATATGAGGTATTTCATAAGTAAAATCTATGGGAATAGAGATTATTTCAAAAGCAAGTTTATATGGAATCAACTGATATTCTACAAGAGTGTTCCTATCGGATTTAAGAACATTAATAAGAAAGGGGTAATTTTTATAATTATAACTGTAAATACTGGTTTTAGTAACAACTTTTAACTTTACTGGCTTTTCATTCAATTCTACAAAATAATCATAAAAATCATCATGGTTACTATCAAAATTAAAAGAGAATAACTGACCATTATTATAATATGCTTCTGTATCTATAAATCCATCTGCATCACTGTCATATTTAATTGTTAAATCAATGGAGCTTAATCTATCCAGAATCAATTTCTTACTATTTTCATCCTCAAAAGAACTGTAAATCCATTTTAATTCGCTAAATGTAACAATAGAATTATCCGGATATAATTTAATAAGTATTTCAGGAAGTAAATTTGTTTTTTTACATGCATTACTTATTATATAAAAGCGATCTTCACCCCACCTGCTAAGATATAAACTATTTAAGAAAACACAGTCTGATCCATTTTTAATAATGTGCTTAAAAACATCTTGTGATAAATATTTTGAAGGATCACCATCAATAAGAATACTCTCTGCTTCTGCAAGCCATAAAGGATCATACATAGACATTATAAGCTGGGAATAATTATCATAGGGATCCACCATAAGAAGACTCAAAGCACTATTCAATGCCTCATCTACCTTCCCTAAATTTAATGACATCCTTATAAATAGTTCTGTATATTCCGTATTAAATGCCAGTTCATTACTAAAGGGGAGTAAATTCAGATACGCCCCTTCAACATCTCCATCAAGATACATATATTTTGATAAATAAACCCTGGCAGTAATTTCATTATAATACTTCCAGTTATCTAAAATTATTGCCCTTGCAAGGTCGTCTTTAGGATAAATATCAAAACCCAGACTGCGACCTGTTACAGCTCTTATAAACAGGGCATCTGAACTATTTTTACTAAAGCTGAGGGCAATTTCGGACAGAGAAAAGGCTTCTTCATAATTGCCGGTTTCAAACTGCTCAAATCCGTTTTTAAGATATATTTCAGTAATTAACTTGTCAGGACCGGCTTTACTATTATCTGCAAAAATAACAAAAACCAGAAGAAAGAAAATTGTAACTATAAAGATAGATATTTTGTTCATTACTCTACTCTATCACAGTTTAGGAACAAAACAAAACAGGAATTTTTATTCTGTATTTGTTCTATTCTATTCTACTTCAATACCAATTAAAACTTTAATATCGTGATCATCCAGAGTTTCTTTATTGATTAACTCCCTGGCAATCAGCTTTAGCTGATCCAGATTATCATTTAAAATTTTACGGGTTTCTTCAAGAGAACTTTCAAGTATCTTTGATATTTCCTCATCTATTCTCATAGCTGTTTGTTCTGAATAATCTTTATGGCGCGCAATCTCTTTTCCAATAAAAATAGGTTCTTCTTCCTGACCAAAAGATATAAAATTGAAAGAATCGGACATACCCCATTCTGTAACCATACGTCTGGCAATATTTGTTGCCTGTTGTATATCATTCTGTGTTCCTGTAGTTGTCTCTCCATAAATTAGTTCTTCTGCAACATATCCACCCATGGTTATTTTAATTCGGTCCAGCAACCAACTCTCATTCTTGGAATAAGACTCTTTATCGGGTAGAGAAATGGCCATACCAAGAGCCCTGCCTCTTGGTATTATAGTAACCTTATGAAGAGGATCGGTATTTTTAAGATGATAATGAAGCAATGCATGACCAGCTTCATGGTATGCAGTAGCTTTCTTATCCTCTACAGAGATAACTTTTGATTTACGGGCAATTCCCATTAATAATTTATCTCTGGCTTCTTCAAGGTGACGGATTCCAACAGTTTTAGAATCTTCTCTGGCTGCAAATAAAGCAGCTTCATTTATTAAATTTGCCAGATCCGCTCCTGACATACCAGGAGTAGCCCTTGCAATTCTATTAATATCTGCATCTTTTTCAAGGGGAACTTTTTTAGCATGAATATTCAGAATGGCCTCACGTTCTTTTACATCCGGTAAATCAACAACCACCTGCCTGTCAAATCGACCAGGTCTAAGAAGAGCAGGATCAAGAACATCCGGCCTGTTTGTAGCTGCAATTATAATTACACCTGTTTTTGTATCAAAACCATCCATTTCTACAAGCATTTGATTAAGAGTTTGCTCCCTTTCATCATTACCACCGCCATAACCAGCTCCTCTTGTCCGACCGACAGCATCAAGCTCATCTATAAATAGAATACAGGGAGCATTTTTTCTTCCCTGATCAAATAAATCTCTAACTC
>DAOWEB010000365.1 GCA_030638735.1 Spirochaetaceae bacterium | reverse complement strand
TTTTAATAACACGATAAGATTTTACAGGAAATATAGGGATCACGAAAATAGTTACCCATGCAGTGGTAATATAAGAATCGTTTTTCTTCTTTTCCAGACTGCCATAAAATTTTTTGCCGCAACCAACTATAGTACTCATGTATCACCTCTTCAATGTTGTTCTCATAACTCAGAAGTCAGGGGTCGTCACCTGAACTATCAGGTTAAATGTGTATATAGATATTTTTCTACTAAAACTTATTTTTATACCCATTCATCTAAGATTTTGGGTCATAATTATTTTATGTTTTCAAGATCTTTAAAAGCAAATTCTACCGCTTTTTTAATGTTCTCATCTTTCAGCTTGCCCCACATCTCTTTTAATTGGCCGGCAGCTGTTAATTTTACTACAGGGTTAGGATCTTCTGTCGCAATCTCTATCAATCTTTGGGCTACCTTGTTATCGATATAAGTACCTTAGGCAATAACTACATGCTGACGAACAAATTCATTTTCATCTTTACTGACTTCAAGCAAAGGTTCCATAAATTCCTGGTCGCCCATTATTCCTAATGCATGTGCTGCATTACACTGGTATTGAGGAAGTTCTGTGCCTTTTAAAAGGCTTAAAAGCTTATATTTATTGCCTTTAACGGCGTTTAGTGCAGTCTTTTTTACTTCTTCACTCGGATCATTTTTGGCAATCTTTAATATCCATTCGAAAGCTCCTGTTAAATTCACTTTTCTTAAAGCTTCAACTGCCTGCACGCGAATGCTCTCATTCTTATGATCCAAAGCTTTAATTAAGCCAGAGACATCTTTTTTGGTTTCTAATTTTTCAATATTTGGCGCTCCAAATAATCCCATAATTTTTCTCCTTTGTGTACTCTATAGGACATCGCTTACAGTTTTAATTCATTCTTATAGTTCATTATATCATAGATTTTCAGTTTCTTCTTTTAGCCAGTAGAAATCTTTGATGTTTTCAGTCTTAATGTTTTTATTGAGTTTTGGTCGTTTATCCATTTTTCCTAATCCTAATCAGGTATATTTTTGTTCGACATCATTTTTTCTTTTTATTTTGATTGGTGAAGCAATTTAGTAAACTATCCTCTGAATTTCCCATCAAGCATACCAAGTTCCAATCAGGTCCCAAGCACATTCCAGTTCTCTGGCATGTACTGAACCATTTATTGTTAAAACGGCTTTGCATGCGTCTTGCATAAGTTCTTTGCCACCCCTGTCAAACAATATTTGACCAATTTTGCGTGCCTCAATGTTACGTAAGTCTTCATTAAAGCCCTTGCCTGGTACAGGGGTTAGGTAACCTTGAGTCAAACCGATATTCAACAAACGTTCAATGAGATGAGGTGTATCGATAGCCTTTTTACTTTTCTTCTCGGCCTCTTTACGAACCTTAATTTTCTTTTTATTCTCTTTTAGAGTTGCTATTTTCTTATCTGCTTCTTTACGAATAGATTCATATTTACTATGTTTAGATATATCATCTAATGTACGTTGACGTGTAATTTTTGACAATGCTATTTGGCAAATCTTCTTGTTATTATCACTCCTTGCTATTAGGTACAAAACATTTTGATCTGATATACATCCTACAGCTGCTTCACAAACATCACTGTTGCTATTACTTACTGCTAAATCAGCCAATATATTCTGATCTTTAATTTTCTTTATCGCTTCTTTGCGAATTGATACATCTTCTACATGCTTGACAACATTAATGAGAGCGCTGTCACTAATAAGCTTCGATAACGCTACTTGACCAACAGCTCTATTCTTAGCATTCTGTGCTAAAGTTTGGAGAATAGTTTGATTTGATATTTTTTTTACTGCTACTTTACAAATATTCTTGTCTGTATCATTTTGGGCAATACCTGCAAGAATATTCTCGTCTCTAATTTTTTTTACTGCTACTTTACGAACAATATTATCTACATCGTGCTTTGCAATGTCCTCAAGAAGGTTGGAGTCGGTCAGTCTATAAACAGCAACTTTACGAACGGAACTCTTTGTATTATTTTTGGCGATATCTTTTAGAAGGCTTTGATCAGTAATTTTATGGATTGCTGTATTACAGACTGCACGACTTGTTTCATTTTCAACAATATCAGCAAGAATACTCTGGTCAATTAGAGTATTGACTGCTGCTTTGCGAACATCGCTAGCTGAATCTGCTTTAACAATATCAGCAAGAATATTCTGATTAGTTAGTTTTTTGACTGCTTCTTCTCGAACATAACTGTTAGTATCGTTCTTGGCGATATCCGCAAGAATATTCTGATTAGTTAGTTTTTTGACTGCTTCTTCTCGAACATAACTGTTAGTATCGTTCTTGGCGATATCCACAAGAATATTTTGATCTGTTAATTTGTGGAATGCTGTGTCCCTAACATCAAAATTAGTATCAGTATTAACAATGTCAGCAAGAATACTCTGATTAGTTATTCTATTGACTGCTGCTTTACGAACAAGATGAACGGTATCATTTTTAGCAATACCTTCAAGAATGCTTTGGTCTGACAATTTATCGATCGATTCCATGCGAATTAAAAAATCACTATGTCTCCATTTATGTTTAAACAAGTCAAATAAGCTCATATGATTTCCCTCCATAATGCTATATTGCACATTCCGGGTAGACCGGGGGCCCCTGTAAATCTATAACAAAATAGACCAGGAGTAAATCACTTCACCACCTCTCAATACGTATCTGAAGTCTTTTAATCATAGTTTCAGCTTTAGCTCCTACTATGATTTGAAGTAGCACCAGTATTGTTTTTATACAAACCGTCAACTGTTTTCTTCATACAAAGTTTTCATGATCTTTTCACAGTCAGGCACCAACCGAACATCTGCTCTCTTTCGAGCCAGGGAATTCCCCGTATCCCTCCATTACAGAAAGGCATTTACTTCTTCCAGAATCATTCCCCGGCAAACTATCAGTATGCCTTACGGCTGCCAACGGTGGGCTAAACGCAATTGTGTATATTTGCTTATCATTATTAATCCTTCAATTCATTATCATATCATGTAATAGTAAATTCCCCTCTTCATAATTTTTACAACATTTCACTTTAAATAAATTGTCTAGGTTTGCCAAACTATTGGTTACAATATGATAAAAAGTTCTTTCAGTAAATAAATAATCATAATATCCAATAGCCATTGTACAATGATCAATATCAAAATAATCATTGATTTTATATATCTTTCCTCTATCATAACGTAGCAAAGCATGAATTGAGCCAAAAGCCCATATGCTTGGGAATTTTGTATAAATATCTGATAGATTTGGTAATGTAGATAATTGATTAATTTCTTCTTTAATTTCAGGAAAAATATCACATATGGATTGAAGAGTATTTAGAATCTCAATACTCTGTAGTTGTTTAAAATTTGTAATTTCTGATTCATGATTGAGTTTTTGTTCTTGTAGATATTTATTAATTTCAATGACTTGATCATTGAATTTACTCCATCCACCGACTTGAATTACATCAATAACATCTTGTATTGTTGGAAGTCTATGATTACTATCATTATTTCTCAATATTTTTGTATCTATTATTCTTTCTTCATATAAATTTCTAATATCTTTTATATTTACCCATATTGATTCTTGTTTTCCTATTACCCTTCTTATCTCTTTTTGGAATAAATAATATTTTGATTCCATCATGACACCGCATGATAATTCATCCATAACCTTTGCAATCATTTTTCTTTGTCTTTTATCAGTTTGTTTAAAAAGTTCTAAAAATATGGGGTTAGAGATAGGGCAAATTGCTTTCTTAGAATCTACTAGTTCTTTCAACATGTAATAGAAATATTCAACATTTTTATCTTTATTGACTAATAAATTATCTCCAATATCGATCCAAAATCTTGAATCAAGGTAAATATACTTCATAAATTCCTCATATCTTATTTATAAATTTGTAGTATCTTTTCACTTTTCTTCTTAAATTAACATTGTTCAGCCAATACTTAGAAATTTGTATACATAGATACTGGCCGTTTGTACTCTATAGGACATCGTTTTCAACCTCAACAACAAAGATCACCTGCATTGCGTCGTAAAGCTGGCAACCTTTTTGCATTACCCTCATATTTTACCATACACAAATGCAAAAAGGGTGACAGTAGCAATGTCTGGTGAAGCGTCCGGTTATGCGCTGATTGGCTATTTTCTCCTTTTTGAAGCAGGAGCTCACTTCCCCTAGTAAATCAATATATGGGAACTACATCACTCGGAAACACAGCTATTCCCCTTACCGAGAATTATTATATTCCCCTAGGCCGAAACGAGCTGCATAAAATCTTTGAACATCACTTTACAGACTTCTGCGAACAGTATGATGAGAAATATGCAGCAAAGTACGGCATGTTCCGCCTTGAGCGAATCCAGCAGGTCGGAGAGCAGTTTTCCACATGCGGTGACTATCTTCAAGGGATTGTGAGAATCCGGTGCACCAACACGGAATGCAACCACGACTATTTTCGTCCCTTTTCCTGCAAGGGATTCTACCTTTGTCCATCCTGCAGTCAGAAACGGACTTTGCTGTTCGCCGAATATCTGACTAACGAGGTATTGTTGAATCTACCTCATCATCAATTTGTATTACCTTACCCAAGGCCATCCGGCTCTTCTTTCGGTATGATCGACGCCTGTTTGCCGATGTCTCACGTCTGATCTACTCCATCATTAACGAGTTCTATGCTGAAGCTGCAGGTAGGCAGTTGGATACTGCAATGATAGTCGCACACCAAACGTTTGGCGATCTTTTGAGGTAGAATCCCCATTTCCATGCAATCGTGCTGGAAGGTGGTTTCGATTCGGATGGTACGTTTTTCTATCTCCCTTTCTGGGGCCTTGAGAACATGACTGAGCTTTTCCTCCGACTTATCTTTAAATTGTTCTTGGAGAAAAAACTCATAAACGAATCCTTCGCCCATAATATGCTCAGCTGGAAGCACTCAGGTTTCAGTATAGACAATAGTGTCCGTATCCTTGATGAGAAATCTAGGGAAGGACTTGCAGAATACATTTCCCGGCCACCTGTTTCTCTGAAGAAAATCCACTACAAACCATTCAAGGGACGGGTGCTGTTCCACACCCGCTACAACGATTATTTCAAAGAAAACCTTCATATTGTTTGAGGGAGATGATTTCCTGGCCGAACTCACACAGTATATCCCACCAAAGGAGGTACAGTTGATACGCCGGTACGGTTTATATTCATCGCGGATCAAAGGAAACTGGGAAAATATTCCAGAAGTTGCAGAACGTGCACCTCCGGAATGGAAGAAACTACATGGAATAGCGGTGCCGGTAAGTGACGCAGATAACTCCGATCCACTCCCTGATGCAGATTCCGCAGAAGAAAGAGCATACAAAAAGGCCTGGGCAAGATTACTCTCAAAAGTGTACGAAATCGATCCGTTCCTTTGTCCTCGGTGTGGATCTGAAATGAAAGTGCTGGCAATAATCATGAAACCTCAAGAAATAAAACGCATATTACGACATCTTGTGAAGCAGGGGCGGCCTCCACCGGGAATTGATTTGAATGCTCTGAACTAATTTTCCCTTCCTCATGTCTCTTTGAGTGTATCCGATTGCCTTTTATCTTTGCTTTCAGTTCATTTTAAGCTAATATTTACGACATTTCTCGAAAATCGTCCCTCCTGGTGAACAAAAGAGCATCTGCCTTACATCCGTATAGTGTGCGTTATCGAGATTGGACGAATTCCCCCTTATTCGTACATCTTGGACGTTGTTGCCTCAGATTTATTTTCCTATCATTCAATTAAGACAGTACATAACAGTAATTTCTACACTTTGGCCTTTTCTCTAAAAATTCGATTGACAAGAAATATAACTTTTCCTATCATTGGTCATTTAAACGGCATAGATTTTAACTATGACCACACCCAGAGGACGTATTTATTTAGGTTAGAAAAAATAAAATCAAGTATGCTTCAAAAAAGTTGGAGATAAAAATGGAAAAATTACACAGAAAAGTACTATCAGGAATTATTGGATGTCTTTGTCTCCTTTTGTTTTTCTTATTTTCTTGCTCCGGTATTGGTGAAGATCCTGAAATTGAAGACCTTACGCTCACTATCAGTTCAACAGCTGAAAATCCGACCTCGACAACTCCTATCCCCATAAGTTTTGTATTTAATAAAGACGTAACAGGTTTTGAGCAGAGCGATATTTCTGTAACAAACGGAACCGCATCTGACTTTACCGTAGTCAGCCCTTCCGAATATACTAGCTTGATTAGACCTTCTTCTGCCGATAGTTTCTGTTGCCCCAGGCTCTGCTGCTGACGCGGATGCAAATGAGAATTCTGCCGCTGCGTTTAATATAACATATGGTGTGGTTTATTTAAAAATCTATACAAGAAAAGATCTAAATGCTGTTCGCGGTGAAGACTTAAGCTATGATGGTTGGGGTCTTGATAAGAATTATATTCTAATGGCGAATATTGACCTTGCTGGTTATGATACCGCTGGAGACGGATCTGGGTGGCTTCCGATAGGGAACACTATAGGTCATTTCACAGGAGTTTTTGACGGCAATAATTTTGAAATAAGCAATCTTACCATTAACCGTAATTCTACTAATCATCAGGGACTTTTCGGATATGTTGGTATAGATGCCAGCATTGATAACTTGACACTTAAGTCTGTCAGCATTAATGCAAGCAATTCTTCTTACGTTGGCGGGCTTGCGGGCACGATAATTGATGCTCAGGTTTCAGACTGTTCTGTTTCAGGTTCGGTTAATAGTGATCAGGTTGTTGGAGGATTGATTGGTGCCAATTCAGGTGGAACAATATTAGGCAATTCTTCAACAGCTGCAGTGACGTGTAATATTATGACAGGCGGTGGCCTCGTCGGGTCTAACTATAATGGAGGCTCAATATCGGCCTGCAGCGCAAGCGGAGATGTAAATGGAGAGGAGCACACAGGCGGATTTGTTGGATTTAATGACACTACAAGCGAAATATTAAACTGTTCTGCTGCGGGAAATGTTAATGGAGTAGAAAAAACAGGCGGACTTGTCGGAAGGAATGAAGGAACTGTATCAGACAGTGATGCAACAGGTGCGGTTGATGGCGGAAGCGGCGGTATGACAGGCGGACTTGTCGGTGTTAATTCAACAGCTTCTGGCGTAATATCTGATAGTTATGCCACAGGGGAAGTTACTAGGGGAACAGGTGGAATAGCCGGAACAGGCGGGACAGGCGGACTTGTCGGCATAAGCGAATTTTCGACGAGTATTTCAGACTGTTATTCTGAATCAGATGTATCAGGCGATTATTATACCGGCGGGCTTATCGGTGACAGTCATGGAACTGTATCAAACTGGTATGCAATAGGAAATGTCAGTGGAATTGATTACACTGGTGGTTTGACTGGATATATTCATGACGGTGAAGTGACTGTGTGTTATGCTACGGGAACTGTAACTGGAACCGGCGAGTTTACAGGCGGATTTGCCGGGTACAATCAGGGGGATATCTTAAACTGTTATGCTACCGGCACAGTAACCGGAGGCACTGATTATACGGGAGGATTTCTTGGCTATAATATGGGCGACTTGCAAAACTGCCATGCTATTGGAGCAGTTGGCTTTGCTGGAACTTGGGTAGGAGGATTGGTAGGATCTTATTACGACCCGGTGATAGCCTGCTATTATGACTGGGAGACGACAACAGGTGTTGACCCTAATCCTCCTGATCCTAATGGAGGGTTTTCTAGAACAACAGCACAGATGAAGACACAGGCAACTTTCTCAGCCTGGGACTTTATGGTAACCTGGAGTATTTCACCGGCAATCAATAACGGATATCCTTATTTAACTGATTTGCAGCCATAAATAGTGCTATTAAAGAGGAGTGAATGCAAAAACTAAAGCTTTTGTAACCGCTTGTATACATAACTCCCCTGCAAAAAGGTTAAGAATTCCCAAATCCTGTAAAGTATGATAAAATTCCTTTCGGGAGAGAGGAATGTTTCAAACAAACACAAAACACCAGCCACGTAAAATGTTCACAGCGGTGGATCAGCTGCCAAAGACTGCCAGGAAACTGTTGGAAGGATCTTGGGCTCAAACCTTTTATGATGAATATTTTTGTAAACTTGAAGAAAAAGTTTTCTCTGTTCTTTACAGCAAAAAAAATCAAGACCAAATACACCTGTAAATATATTGATGGGCTTTGAAACTTTAAAGTCAGGATTTGGATGGAGTGATGAAGAATTATACAATCATTTTCTCTTTGATCTGCAGGATTGGTGGCTATAGAGCTTTTCTTCCACTGGGGTTTCTTCTCTTTCTTAAATTCCTAAATTTCAACAGTTGTATTTTTTGTCTGTCACCGACTGTGCGGAACAACTGAAATCCTTACTGTTTCCAGTAGTCAGTGATTTACTGATTTCGGGGATAGAGAATTAACCTAGTGAATTATAGAATTATCAATTGATGCTTGATTCCTAGTTTTATAAGATCTACAATCGAATGAGTCTGCAGTTTCTGCATAATATTGTATTTATGGGATTCAACAGTTTTATGACTAATAAATAGTGATTCAGCTATCTCTCGGATGGATTTGCCTTCAATCAATAGCAGGTAAACTTCCATTTCCCTTCTGCTTAAGGATTCTGTCGGATTATTCGAAACAACTTTATTTTCAAGGTCATCGACATACCGGAGTAACGTCGGTTGTATTTGAGCACTGAAATATGTTCCTCCTGATAATATAGACTGTAACCCCATGAGCAGGTCGGAAATAGGCTGGTCTTTTAAAACATATGCGGAAACGCCTGCCCTGAAAAGATCAATGACAAACTGCCTTTCAGAGGACATAGTGTAAATAACGATTTTACAATCCGGAAAATTCTGTTTAATTAGTTTGGTTGCCTCAATTCCATTTAGCTCAGGCATTGAGATATCCATTATGATAATGTCAGGTGTGAGCGAAGCCGTAAGATCTACTGCCTCACGACCATTGACCGCAATTCCCACAACTTCAAATTCGCTCTTCTCTTTTATAACGCTTTTAATTCCTTCAGAAACTATTGTATGGTCGTCAGCTATTAGAACTCTTACTTTATGCATTATTATTATGTCCTTTATAGGAGGAAAATTGAGAACTGGTTTCATGCTGTCGGATTGGTATTTGTACCAGAATAAGAGTGCCCTTCCCTTCTTCGGAATCTATTGACCACTCTCCATCAAGTTGTAATGCTCTTTCTCGCATAAATAATAATCCCAACTTGTTTTTTTTAATCGATTGGTCCAGGGTTTTATCTTTTTGAAATCCTCTCCCATCATCCTCAATACTCAAATTTATATTATCACCATTTTTGACCATATTAACATATACTTTCTCAGCCTGCGCATGTTTGACGATAAAGCTAAGTGCTCACTGAAATAAAGGGTATTGTTCATTGTTTTTCGTGTTGTTTTTGTTTTTTGTGATATCATAGCAGAAAAGTTTTATATCAAGATTTGTCTGTTCTTGCAGTTCTGCTGTTAACTCTAGAAGTGACGACTCAAGGCCTAGCGTGTCTAGAACAGCTGGTCGAAGTCCCTGTGAAATCCGTTTAACATCTTGAAGAGCCTGCATCACCTTTCCAGTGAGCGTTTTAAATCTTGAATTATTTTTTTCATTTAAATGTAAATTCTCTTTATTAATCAATTCAAGGTCTATTTTACAAGATGTGAGTGTTTGCCCAATCTGATCATGCAGTTCAGCAGCAATACTCTGTCTATTTTGCTCAAATAATTCAATTATTTGCTTTGCGAGGTTTTGCCTCTGATTAGAGACTTTATTCAGTTTTTTATTGACCAATTTGAGCACTACTTCTATTTTTTTCCGCTCTTTGATTTCTTCTGACAACACTAATGTGTGCTTGAAGACCTCCATTTTTAATCTCTTATTGAAAGAATAAAAGATAAATAGTACAATTAAAATAATAAAGAGCGCTCCGATTAAGCCCCCTAATGTCCACCGTATCCATTTATAATCGGGAGTAGGATCCGAATCATATAACAATCCGTCAAAAATGTAGTCGGCGTCAAGTTGTCCCAGTTCGATTTGTGTTTCAGCCATATATTCCCAGCGCACTGGATTCATATGACCTACTTCAATGATATCTGGCATAATAAGTTTTTCCATTTTTTCGGCTTCGAACTCTAGTTGAATACGTGGGATATCCGGAGCATATTTTTCGATAATGATATCAATAATTTCTTCCGGGTGTGACAATGCATAAGTCCAGCCTTCGAGAGAGGCTTCCCTGAATGCCTTAACTCTTTCAGGATATTTCTTGATTTGTTCCTTTGTAGTAAAAAAACAATCGCCGTAAAAGTCTATTCCATAAGTAGCAGGACTGATAGTGACATAAGGAATATTGTTTTGGATAAAAACATTTGGTTGAACTGTTAGAGATGCTGTTGCCGCATCCACATCCCCATTCAGCAGGTCGTTATAGTTCCAAGTATGCTCGATGAATGTAACCTTGTTCAAAGGAATACCCTCGTTCAAGAACATTAATAAAACTTGCCTGTCATCCATCAAGCGTATCATAAGTTTTCTTCCAACTAGATCCTGTAGGGTTTCAATCCCACTATCTGCTCGAGCTAAAATTATAATAGGAGATCGTTGAAAAATAACCGCCAATACAATCACTGCCATTTCTGCATTCCTAGAAAGAATAAAATTAGGGCCACCAACACCGAAATCAGCTCTTCCAGCAACAACTTCTGTTACAGACTCTATTCCGGGTGCTCCTTCAATCAGTTCGACATCTAATCCTTTTTCTTGATAAAAGCCCTTTTCCTTTGCGGCGTAAAAACCCGCGAATTGGAATTGGTGATACCATCTGAGCTGTATTGATACTCTTTCACTCGACTTCACTTGACTATCATCTGCAAATAAATATTGTATTGTAAACGCATAATAAAAAAAGAATAATATACAAAAAAGCCGAGCTATCGATTTATTCATTAAAGAATGATAGGTAAAGTTTAAATACTAGTCAATCAAATTTTCATTAAACTATTTAATTTATATGGAACTCAGCTATTCTTGAAATATTGATTGCTCCACCATTATTACTAATTAAACAGAATTTTCCGGATTGTAAAATCGTTATTTACACTATGTCCTCTGAAAGGCAGTTTGTCATTGATCTTTTCAGGGCAGGCGATTCCGCATATGTTTTAAAAGACCAGCCTATTTCCGACCTGCTCATGGGGTTACAGTCTATATTATCAGGAGGAACATATTTCAGTGCTCAAATACAACCGACGTTACTCCGGTATGTCGATGACCTTGAAAATAAAATTGTTTCGAATAATCCGACAGATAGCTGAATCACTATTTATTAGTCATAAAACTGTTGAATCCCATAAATACAATATTATGCAGAAACTGCAGACTCATTCGATTGTAAATCTTATAAAACTAGGAATCAAGCATCAATTGATAATTCTATAATTCACTAGGTAAATTCCTTAAGGTTTTTCCTTAGAGGTGTGATTCTCTTTTCTATTCTATTCATTACACTTATGTATTTCTTTGTACAACAACAAATAACTCAGGTTAATTCTCTATCCCCGAAATCAGAAAATCACTGACTACTCATAATATAATGTACATAAAAATCAGAGTTTTCCCGATATCGTGCTTATGTTCTTTGCTCTATAATGTTTATAATCTGATTGAGCAGGCACTTGAGGGAAGTATTAAATTGGGTGCAGTACCGGGCAAAGTTGATCTGGTTATAAACGAGAGCTTTATGAAAGATGGTGATTCTGTAATATCGAATAAAATTAGAAAAGCATTACCAGAAATCGATATAATCAGGAATGTAATTAATAGCGGTGAGATGGAAGTTCCATTTGATACCGAGTTATAAAAAAACAAAGGAGTGTTACATGAAGAAAAGAGGTGTTTTATTTTTATGTATTTTATTGGTATTGATACCTTCATTTCTATTTGCGAATGGAGATGCAGAAAATGGATCTGGAAAGGAACAAGTTAAAATAGGATTTATTGGACCAATCACGGGTGGTAATGCAGCTGTTGGTATTGGAGCAAAAAATTCTTTTGAACTACGTGTAAACCAGATTCTTGCTGATGGTTCATATCCTTACGATATTGAAGTTATCTACGAAGATGATGCTTCAGATCCATCAACTGGTGTTTCTGCAGCCAACAAATTATGTTCTGATCCTGAACTTGTAGCAGCAGCTACACATTGGAATAGCCCTGTTGGTCTTGCAACAGTGCATGTGTTTAATCGTTATAGTGTTGCTCAGGTTTTTTGGGGTACGATTCATTCAGATATTATTTATGGAAATGACTACAAAGGCGCAACACGCTTAATTCCAACAAGTGTACAGAATAACGAATATGCTGCTGACTTTGCTATTAATAAGTTTGAACTGACAGACTGGGTGATTATTAATGATACTACTGATTATGGTACCAAGAACCGGGATGAATTTACAGCTGCTGTAGAAAAAGAGGGTGGCAAGATACTCAAAACTTTTGGTATCTCTGTAGGGCAGCAGGATTTCCAGGCTATCCTCAGCCAGGTTCGTGAACTCAATCCTCAGGGTATTTACTATGCAGGTGTTGTAACAGAAGCTGCGGGTATTAAAAAACAGATGATTCGACTTGGCCTTGATGATGTAATGTTTATGGGTCCTCCAGGTATACAGTCTGATACATTTGGGGAAATAACTCAGCAAGATGGAAATGGTTCTTTCTGCTCAGGGTCTTTCGATGTTTATACAACTTATGAAGGAATGAATTTTGTTGATGCATACTATGCAGCATACTCAGAAAAGGAACCATTTGAGCAAAACGGACCATTTGCATATGATGCAGCGGATATTATTTTAAAAGCACTTGCGGAGGTTGGTCCTGATCGTGAGGCAATTATTAACTGGATAGCCTCCAATGATCATGCTGGCCTTGTCGGTAATATTATATTTGATGATCATGGACAGAATATACTTGGTGGTATTGCTATGTATGTTCAGGAAGATTCTCACTGGGTCAACTGGGAATCGTCATCATTTGCTGCTGGGAAAAAAGCACTGCCTTGGGAGTAAATATTTAATTTTATAACAATGGAGTAGTCTAATGGCTACTCCATTATTTTTTATTAAGGAAGTATATATGGTTTTGTTCTCTCAATTATTTATTACTGGGCTTATTGTCAGTAGTTTGTATACTCTTGTTGCAGTCGGATTTACAATGTATGTCGGCGTTATAAATATTGCAAACTTTTCCCATGGTGATACATGTGTTATGGGTTCTTTTTTTCTCATGCCTATTATTCCGTTTTTACTTAGAGGAGTTGAGTCAGACATAGGAATAGTCGGAGTAGTATTGGTATCTATAGCAATAGTAGTTATGATTACAGGTATATGGGGAGTGTTTATTTATAACTTTCTAATTCGACCTTTATTGAAAACAGGGCGTCTAATGATTCTTCTGGCAACAGTAGCTGCCGGCCAGGTCATAAGGGAGCTTATCCGTTTAATCTACCCCAATGGCAGTAATCCTCAAGTTTTTCCCCGTATTCTTCCATCTGGCGGAATTAAATTGGGCGAGTTTATATTGAATTGGGATGCGTTGATTGTCATTGGTGTAACCGTCGCGATTATTATCGCTTTGAATTATTTCATTTCCCAAACTAAAATGGGTCTTGCTATGCGTTCGGTGTCACAGAACGGCGATGTTGCTCAAATGATGGGCATTAATATTACCAGAACTATTATAATTGTTTTTATAATCGGTTCTGCTTTAGCCGGACTGGCTGGAATAATGAATGGCGCATATTATGGTATAACAAAATTCAGTCTTGGAAATGGCCTTGGAATAAAAGGTTTTTCTGCTTCTGTAATCGGAGGACTTGGAAATTTCAAGGGTGCAGTTTTAGGCGGTATTTTACTTGGATTCGTTGAAGTATTTGCATCAGCATTTATTCCTGGAGGATCTCCTTATCAGGATGTTTTTTCATTTCTTGCAGTAGTAGGATTTCTTATTTTTAAACCTGTCGGCATTCTAGGTGCACCTGTTTTTGAGAAGGTGTAAATAATGAAAAATTTTAATATTAACAAATCACATACACTAATAGGACTCGGTATTGTAGTTTTTGCATTACTTATTTTATCTGCAATGATTATCAGTCAGAACACATATATAATTCTGGCAGCTTTGGTTTCCGCTATAATGGCCTGGATTGTTATCCTTCGGAATGATAAATTCAGGAATTTAGTTTCTGTTATTTTTTCTAATCGAAAGTTATTTATACTAGGAATACTAATGCTATTCTTCCTGGCGCTACCTTTTGCTTTATTGCGAAATCCCTACTCTATTCATATATTAATCATGTCCGGTATTTTTATCATTCTTTCGATCGGACTTAATATTCAGGTCGGGAGTACCGGACTTCCAAATCTTGGTTACGCAGCATTTTATGGTGTGGGTGCATATACATCAGCACTTCTCGCAGTCAACTTCGGCGTATCCTTCTGGATTGGGCTGGTTGCGGCTGCTCTTATGGCAGCGCTATTCGGTTTTATCGTCGGTCTTCCAGCTGTAAAAACACGTAATTATCATCTTGCTTTGGTAACGATTGCTTTTGGGCTGGTTGTCTATATACTTTTAAATAATTTCGCCTTCACCGGCGGACCGAATGGAGTAAAAGATATCCCCCCTCCCATTATTTTCGGATATTCTCTTCTTTCTCCTATTGTAATAGGGAGCTTGAAGTTACCTTATCAGGTGAATTTTTACTTTCTTACTTTACTACTTGTAGTATTATCAATGCTTGTGGCAATCGCTTTGAACCAATCCCATGTAGGACTATTTTGGAACGCCGTACGAGATGATGATATTGCGGCACGGTGCAGCGGAATCAATGATAGGCGGGCTAAATTGTTTTCATTTGTGATCGGAGCAGCGTTTGGAGGTGTCGGCGGAGCTTTATATGCGCATTATATCGGTTATATATCTCCTGAGAACTTTACTATGAATATTTCTCTTATGGTATTGGGAATGGTTATTCTAGGCGGGTTAGACAATGTGTATGGAGTTGTACTCGCTGCGTTCTTATTCAGTTTAGCTCCCGAAAAATTCCGGGCATTACAACAGTTCCGAATGGTGGCATCTGGAATGATTATTATTCTTATGCTTGTTTTTCGTCCTTCAGGAATAATTCCTCAAACGATACGTAAATACGGACAGAAAGTACTTAAAGACAGAGGTGCATCATGAGTTCTGAAACAATTTTACAAGTACAAAATTTAACAATACGCTTTGGTGGGCTTACTGCAGTAAATAATATTTCATTTTCTCTTAAACGCAACGAGATCCTGGGTCTGATAGGACCAAATGGAGCTGGAAAAACAACTGTATTTAATATGATTAGTGGTATTTATGAACCAACTGAAGGATCGATCCGTTTTTTAGATACTGAGGTATCCAAAATGCCCCCTTATAAGATCGCAGGGCTCGGTATAAAAAGGACTTTCCAGCAAAGCCGGCTCTTTGAATCCTTAAGTGTACTTGATAATGTTCTTTTGGGTATGGCTGCATCCAGGTCTTGGAAATTAGGCACTGCACTTTTTGCACGCCGGCGTTTGAAAAATATTTTTGATGAGGAAATAATGCAAGCTGAGGAATTACTCTCTAGTTTTAGCGGTTCCTTATCAGAAAATATGTATCAAAAAGCAGGTGATCTTACTCCCGGAGACCGAAGAAAACTGGAAATTTGTCGTGCACTTGCATCGTCTCCGGAAATATTACTTCTTGATGAGCCGGCAGCGGGTATGGACCCTAATGAAACAAGGGAACTTATGAACGATATAGCAAGGGTGCGTGAATTGCGAGACGGAATAGGTATAATTCTGATTGAGCATGATATGATGGTGGTTCGCGAAGTAGCTGACCGTGTTATAGTTCTTTCCTATGGCGAGGAAATTGCCAGTGGCCTATTTGAAGATGTATCAAAAAATACGACAGTTCAGGAGGCTTATCTTGGCAGTAATAAATAATGATCTACTAAGCATTACTGATCTACAAGTAAAATATGGAAATGTTCAAGTAATTCATGGTGTGAATATAAATGTGAAGGCTGGATCAGTGGTATGTGTTCTTGGTTCTAATGGAGCCGGGAAAAGTTCGATAGTTCGTGCTATACTCGGTTTAGCTCCAGTATCAGGCGGTTCTATATATTTTGATGGTAAAAAAATAAGCGGATTAGCAACACATGAGATCACTTCAAGCGGAATATCTATAGTTCCTGAAGGCAGGGGTGTCTTCCCGAATCTCACTGTAGAAGAGAATCTCCGCACAGGTTATGTGTTTTTTAAAAAGGACACCAGTGATCTTAATGATAGATATGAAGAGGCTTATCAACGCTACCCGATTCTCGGGAAAAGACGTACACAGAAAGCGGGAACTCTTAGCGGCGGTGAACAAAGCATGCTTGCTTTAAGCAGAGCTTTGATGGTAAGGCCTAAAATACTTCTTTTAGATGAACCATCTCTTGGTCTTGCACCTAATTTAGTGGATGCTACTTTTAGCCGTGTGGAAGAATTGCGGTCAGAAGGATTATCAGTTTTGCTGATTGAGCAAAATGCAGTTAAGGCTCTTGAGGTGAGTGATAGCGGATATATCCTTCAGAAAGGACTCGTTGTGGCGAGCGGAGTGCAAAAAGAGCTTATGGGAAATGAGGCAGTCCATCGTGCATATTTTGGATTAAAATAAAAATTTCAAACATTTGTAATTTAAATATCTACAGGTTCATGAATTAACTATGGATCTGTAGATTTGAATTGCTACTGATTACGATACTTCTTCTGTAAGATAACCAGTAATTTACTGATTTTATCTAATCTCTGGAAACACCTATCCTTAGGTAAATGATGAAAG
>DAOWEB010000072.1 GCA_030638735.1 Spirochaetaceae bacterium | reverse complement strand
TGTGAAAACAGGAGTCAAATTTTCTGGTTGGAATACCAGTCCTGATGGAACAGGGACTGATCAAACTGTCGGTTCAGCTTTCATTTTGAGTAATGCAAATGTGCTTCTATATGCAAAATGGGTTGATTATGCCGTTGGTGACACCGGACCTGCGGGTGGTTTGATATTTTATGTTGATGAAGCGGATGCATTTAGCTGGGACTATCTGGAAGCAGCGCCCAGTGATCAGAATGGAGGTTCAGGTATTGTATGGAGTAATATTACTGACCAATTATCATTAGAGGATACAACTATTGGGAGCGGGCAGGCAAATACTACTGCTATTATTGGGCAGGCAGGATGCAATGATGGAGCGGCATATTTATGTAATGTCCTGGAAATAACTAATGGTGGTGTCGATTATATTGATTGGTTTTTACCGTCGAAGGATGAACTGAACTTAATGTATACAAATTTGTATCTACAAAGTCTGGGCGGTTTATCTGATTACTATTATTGGAGTTCGTCTAATAGTGTAGGGGTTGCTACCGCTGCATGGGCTCAGTATTTTTGGGACGGTTCCTGGGGTGGTAAAGGTAAGGTTGCCACCTTCAACGTGCGTGCTATCCGGGCATTTTAGATTGTAAACAGACAGTGAACAGGGAAGAATGTGGACTGATTATTGTATCAATGTTCTGGGATATATATAGAAAAACAGAGATTAAGAAATGAAGAAGATTTTACAAGTAGCGTTGTCAATTCTGGTAATAGTTGTTCTTGCAGGTTGTCCAACACAGAACTATCCGGTAATTATAACTATTGCAGCAGCAGCGGTCGAAGATTCAGGTTTTAGTAATGCAACCAGCCCCGGAGATTCGGGTATTTTAACTTTGGTAGAATCCGCACAAACCTTCACCATGATCTACGCCAATGATCAGGCAAGCATCACTTTCCCTTCAGAAGCCAATGACAGCGGAACATCAAATTTAACAACAAAGTTCTGGATGGCAGAAACTGAGGTGACAAACGCTGTTATGGTCGAGGTGCTCCAGTGGGCTTATGACAACGATAAGTTTAGCTCAGATGTAGGTGCCCACAATGGTTTAGACGCTATAACAGTAAAGTACGGCGCTCAGCAGCTTTTTGATCTTGATGATATAAATTGCCGTGTTGATTATGACGGTTTGGGAAGTTTCTCGGCAGAAAGCGGGTATGATAATAATCCGGTTACCAATGTAACCTGGTTTGGCACTGTTATGTTCTGTAACTGGCTGACAGAAATGAGAGACGGTAATATAGATAATATTGTCTATACAGATATTGACACAGATTGGGTAGATGATGAGATTACAGAAACCGTCTTAAAAACCGGTTACCGTCTGCCTTCAAGTGATGAATGGGAATACACCGCGCGTTATAGGGGATCAGATTTAACTAATACAGTAGACTACTACAATAATCCATACTTCACGAAAGGAAATTCAGCCAGCGGGGCTATAACTTCCTTTAATAATGATAGCAGTGGTTCTGGAGAGCCTGGCAAAACTGTCAATGACGAGGTAGCTGTTTATTGTTATTATTGGGATTCCAATAACTGGATTACAAAATACACCTCCGATGAAGCAACAGTAAAGAGTCTTGGTGGAGGTAGCGCTAACGCACTGGGACTGTATGACATGAGCGGTAATGTCTGGGAATGGTGTTTTACCGAAAACGGTTTGTCCCGGATTGAGCGGGGCGGGAGTTGGGACGGATACGCGTTCGACCTGCGAGTTGGCAGCTGGGAAGAAGACTCCCCGGACGTCGATAACAGTTCTCTGGGCTTCCGCCTATGCAGGACAGCGGAGTGAAATAATAGACAATAAACAGTTATTAGTGTTCAGAAATTTGTTCGCTGATAACTGAAGTACTGATACCTGCTTTTCGGGACTTCAAGTTTTTATAGTCGTTTAGCATAAGTATGGTTGCTGAGTAATCATTCAGGGAGTAATCCTTCGGTTCCAAGTATCTTCATGATATTATTTATAGCATATAAGGGGATATTCATAAGCCAATCCTCTTTACGATAGTCCGACATGGAGGTTCGAACCACATATTGGGGGTTATACTTTTCAGCATACGATTTTAAACTTTTAGACTGTAAATTTTCTGCGGCCTTTACTTCAACAGGTATTACAAAATTATCCCATTGGAAAATAAAATCAACTTCTGCAGTTCCTCTGGCTGCTGTCCAATAGTAAGGCTGAATCTGTTGATTAGATACAAACTGCTGAAGTACAAATTGTTCGGTTAGGGCTCCTTTAAACTCCTGAAAAATATTATTTCCCTGTAGAATACTTTTCTTATCCAGCTGACTCATGGTGGACAGTAAACCGATATCCAGTAGAAACAATTTAAATGAACTGGTATTTATATAGGCGGCCAAAGGAATAGAGGGTTTTGAAATATTCTGAACCTTATATATCAACCCGCAATCAATAAGCCATGCTAAGGCTAGTTCGTATTCTCTTGCCCTGGCTCCGGTCTTTACTAATCTATATATAAATTTCTTCTGCTCCTTTGCCAACTGGGAAGGAATAGAATTCCATAAAAGTCTTATTCTCGGTACAGTCCTTGAAGGAGCATGCTTTGAAAAATCCTGTTCATAAGCCGAAAGTATATTTTTATGAATAGATCTTACTTCGGAATAATCTGAATAAAAGACAAAAGAAGCTACAGCTTCCGGCATTCCTCCTACAAAATAGTATTGTTTTAATGCATCGATATATTTCATCCTGAAGGTACTGATGATGTCATAATCCTTCTGATCCAGAAGTTTTATCAATTCTTTTCGTCCTGTGGCCAATAGAAACTCAGTAAAATCCAGGGGATGTAAATCCATGAATTCAACCTTTCCGACTGGAAAAGATGTTCCCGGATGCAGAGCTACTCCCAGAAGGGAACCTGCTGCAATAATCTGATACTCCGGGGCTTTCTCCTGAAAATATTTAAGGGATGTTAATGCCTTTGGAACTTCCTGAATCTCATCAAAAATAAGTAAGGTGTTATTGGGTTCTATAGTTATTTCTGATTCTATCTGCAGGGCAGCAATTATCCTGGGTATTTCAAAGCTGCCATTGAACAGGAATTCCATTCGTTCATTGTTTTCGAAGTTTATGTAGGCATATTTTTGGTACTCTGTCTTTCCAAACTCCTTCATAAGCCATGTTTTTCCCACCTGTCTGGCTCCACGGATTATTAATGGTTTTCTGATATCAGAGTGCTTCCATGAGATAAGATCACTCATTGCAGTTCTAAACATTACTGGTCTCCATTAGTTGTTCTAGTTTATACCGTTTAGTCACATATGTCAAACGTCTTTGTGGCAATCATCCACATATATAAGGGGACTTTTGTGTATTAGTTATTATTTATTCATTAACCAGATTAGTAAATAAAAAACTATGACTTTCGTTAGGGGATATAGTGCCTAAGGTTAGTCTGTGATGACGAAGGTTACAGGTTACTGAGGAACTTTGAGGGATATAGTTAGGGGGAGGAGAGAAGAAATGAAAAAACCGATAATAGGAAGAAGTTTGACAGCCCTGGTTGTAATTTTTATGACACTATTACTGCTGGTTCTTAGTGGATGTCCGGGTACTACAGAAGATGGTTCGAATGGAGCCCAGGCTCCCACTTTTACTTTTCTTGAAAAATCATGGGGCTTTATTTTAACAATTAATTCCGAACTTAATTATGATGTTCAAATGATGCCTTCTGCCGGGGGTTCATGGGGTGTAATCCATTCAGGGACGGGTTCTGCAAATTCATCTGAGTTTGAGTATACATGGACAGATCAAAGTGGTTCTGAAAAAATACCAAAGGACGTGGATATTCGTATTGTAGCTCTGGATTATCAGGCCTCAGATATTAGTACGATTAACCATCAGATGGCTACGGTTGCTGAAGCAGATTTGTTACCTTTTGGATCAGGTACACATCGTGCTACGGTATGGCTTTCTGAACACACCGGGGTCGCAAGTGCAGTCTGGGTCAAAGTTTATGTACTTAGCGGGACTTCCTATTCCAATATTGCCAAAACTGAAAACTATGTAATTGGAACAGTTCTGGAAGGGAGTCATCTGACCCTCTATAATGATGCAGGTTCACTTGTTGTCGATAGATGGTCAGCTGACTATATTGTTGATGATGATTCCGGTACAGGATCCTTTTCACAAATTAATTATGGTTTAGTTGATGAGGATACTGCCGGCTATTATTATCTATTAATTGAAACAGATAATACCAGCCTAAATCCCGATTTAAAAACATGTGACACAGCAGACTTTGGTTATGTTTATGCTGATTTTAGTACAGCTGTTAATTAAGGTTGAACTTTACTGGTTCTACAAAATATTGCTAATTATTGGATGTAAAAGTTATTTTATACGGGGAGAAAAAAATGAAGGAATTTACTTTAGTATTTATTGCAGCACTTACAGTTTTAATATTAACAGGCTGTCCTGAACCTGATTCAGGACAGGATTCCGTACAGGATCCTGTGACCTATGTTGTTGTCTATAATGGAAATGGGAATACAAGCGGGACAGCACCAGCAGACAGCGCTGTTTATGAAGAAGGCTCAATAATAACCGTATTGGACAATATAGACTTTGTAAAAACAGGAGTCAAATTTTCTGGTTGGAATACAGAACCTGATGGATCCGGGATTGATCAGGCAGCTGGTTCAGCATTTATCCTGGGAAATGCTAATGTCCTCTTATTTGCAAAATGGATTGACTATTCTGTTGGTGATATCGGACCTGCAGGTGGTACAGTATTTTATGACGACACCATTGGCTATGACTTTGATGAAGACGATACCATCCAGGAAGATGAGAAAAATTTTATGACTGACAGATATCTGGAAGCAGCACCGAGCGACCAGAATGGTGGGTCCCAAATAATATGGAGTAATATCTCTAACTCTACAACAGGTGCGACAGGTCAGTTTATAGGAACAGGAGAGACAAATACTTCTACTATTATTGGTTTTGGGGACTGTACAAGTGGAGCTGTATTTTTATGTGATGACTTATCAATAACTAATTATGGCATTATATATGATGATTGGCTTCTTCCATCAATGAATGAGCTTATACCTCTGCATGACCAAAAGGGAGTTATTGGTGGTATTACTAATGATAAATATTGGAGTTCATCGGAGATTGGTTCTACTCTTGCAGGCAATCGAAATCTCAGCGATGGTGGTGGTTCAAGCTCTAATCTTAAGAGCCTTGTTATAGCAAGAGTACGCGCCATCCGGGCGTTTTAGACAGGGAGGACAGTTAATAGTGAGTTGTTAACAGAGAAGAATGTTGTTTACTTATTATTGTATCAACGTTCTGGAAAATATATGGAAAAACAGGAGATTAAGAGATGAGAAAGTATATTTTTGTGTTTATTGCAGTCCTTGTATTGTTAATATTAACAGGATGTCCTGAACCAGTAATAGATTTCTACACTGTATTCTACGATGGTAACGGAGCAGATACCGGAACATCACCGACAGACATCCATCTTTATGAAGAAAGTACAGCAGTAACTATATTGAATAATACTGGAAATCTCCAAAAAAATAATGTCATATTTTCCGGTTGGAACACAGAAGCTGATGGAAGTGGAACTGATCGAATTGCAGGCGAAACATTTAATATGGGGACAGGAAGTTTAGTACTGTATGCAAAGTGGAAATTTGTTTTTGCTATTGGTGATACGGGGCCTGCAGGAGGTTATATTATATACATTGATGAAGCGGATGCATTCAGTTGGAATTACCTGGAAGCAGCTCCTTCTGACATATCGTCATTCTTACTTTGGGATGGTGGTGGAGCTACAGAGACTTTCGCTTATAGCCAGATAATTGGATCAGGTTTTACAAATACCATGAAAATTATTTCTAAAGAGGGGCTCGGTGATTATGCGGCTTCCAGATGTTATGACCTGGCAATTGGGAGTTACGATGATTGGTTTCTGCCTTCACAAGATGAAATACTACTAATGTATAATAATCTTTACCTATCTGGTATTGGTAATTTTGAACATACTTCGTATTGGTGCTCTACACAGGATTCTTCCAGTACGGCATTTAGAATGTTGATTAGCAGTGGAAATATATCTTTTGACTTTAAGTATAATGCTAACTATGTACGTGCCATCCGGGCTTTTTAGACGGTTGAAACAGGGATCAGTTATCAGAATATTGGTAACTGCTCCTTCTATTTCAATTCAGCCATTATTACAGGAATAACCACCATTTTTTCTTTTCGGTAAGCTCTAAAATCATTATTCAGAGTACAAACTGCACTGTCAGAGATTTGTTCACTCATTCTGACCAGACAGGCAGCTTCATCTGTAATATCCTGATAAATCGGAATCGACATCTATTCTTATTAGTGTTATTCTTTTATACAGGCTTTCGTTATTTGAGGATTAAATAAATGATGATTAGTAATATTCCAAAAAAAATCCCTCTATATTCGTTAATAGTCTTATTTCTAATTTTCTTTTCCTGTACCTCTGGTTCTGGGAAAACTCCAGAGAATGATAAGAGTAAACAGAACATTCAGATACCAAAACTTGCACAACAGGCGATCTCAGCTGAAGAATCAGGTGATAGAGAAGAGTATAGTTTGTATAACGGTATTATGAAGAAAGGCCCTTTAATCCCTGGAATATTCCAGGCTGCAGTACCCCAGGGTATGGCTTATTACTTCAATGAAGATTTAATGCTTATATCAAATTATATGTTTGACGGTAGACCCAGCTGTATTACAGTAGTTGCCATGACTGAAGAGCTGCTTAAAAAAACTCTTTGGTTGTTGAATCCGGATGGCTCTCCTCATATGGGACATGTCGGCGGACTTGCCGTCAGTAAAAAATATCTGTGGATTGCTTCCGGCAAAGGTGTGTATTATGTTTCCCTTGAGACCTTTGAAATTCAGTCTGATAATACTAATCTGGAAATGACAGCATTTGTACAGACTGCAGCGAAAGGCTCTTTTTCAACTTTTGCTGATGGAATACTTTGGATAGGAGAGTTTACAAGCAGGGATAGATCATATACAGTTCCGGACTTCCATCATTTTGAAAATCATGAAGGTAATGTAAATCATGCCTGGATGGCAGGTTTTATCCTGGACAGTGAATCAGACATGATCAACCAGGAAAATAAAATTGCCGGTGTAAGCTATCCGGATTATATTCTGTCTGTTCCTCATGAAGTTCAGGGTGCATCATTTATAAAAGACAAGATTATATTGAGTCAATCATATGGTAGAAAAAACAACAGCAGGATATCTGTCTATCTGGATCCCCTTGAAGAATTGCCCCATAGTTTTTTTATTACCGATGATAACAGATCCATTCCAGTATGGATTCTTGATAATCAGAATCTGGAAGTGGAGATTATTGCACCGCCTATGACAGAGGGAATCGTTGACTATAATGGTTCATCTGCAGTCCTTTTTGAATCCGGATCAGACAAGTACAGAAGTACTGCCCTGAATCCTCAGGA
>DAOWEB010000215.1 GCA_030638735.1 Spirochaetaceae bacterium | reverse complement strand
CAAAAATCCGGTAAAAATTTTAGATATAAGCCAGACGAAAAGATAGATGTTATAGAAGTTGATAATTTCCCTGCTTTGGGAAAACTCACTGCATTAAGATTTTTGGAATGGGTTCAAAAAAATCCTAATGGGGTTATCTCTCTTCCTACTGGGAAAACACCTGAATATTTTATTAAAGAAACTAAAAGATTTTTGGATAATTGGAGCAGTAAGACTATTAAAAAAGAACTTGAGTCCAGTGGTATTGATCCTGCTGTAAAACCTAAAATGGGAGGACTTCATTTTGTTCAGATTGATGAGTTTTATCCAATAAGTCCGAAACAGCATAATAGTTTTTATAATTATGTAAATAACTACTATATTGAAGACCTGGGATTAGATCCTGATAAAGCTCTTCTAATAAACTGTGATGAAATAGGGTTACCTGAAGGTCTGGAATTGGAAACTGTATGGGAAGGTAAAGCTGTTGATCTTAGTCTTAGAAACAGAGCTCCTGTTAATTCAAAAGAAAATATTCAGAAAGATACCATCTATAGAATAGATCAGTGGTGTGTTGAGTATGAAGATAAAATTAAAGCACTGGGGGGCATAGGTTTTTTCCTTGGTGGTATAGGTCCTGACGGGCATATCGGTTTTAATGTTAGAGGTTCTGATTCCCATAGTACAACTCGATTGACAGAGATTAACTATGAAACCATGGCAGCTTCTGCTTCTGATCTTGGTGGTATCGAAGTAGCAAAAAGAAGCCTTGTAATAACCATAGGTCTATCAACTATTACTTATAATCCAGAGTGTACAGCACTGATTATAGCTGCCGGGGAGTCCAAAGCAGGGATTGTTGCTGAATCTATACAAAGCAGGCGAAATGTTTTTTATCCTGCCACATCTCTGCAGGTTCTTACCAATGCAAGGTTCTATATTACAGAAGGAGCCTCCAAGTTTCTATATCAGAGAAAGTCAGCTCAGTTAGCTCAATTGGAGAATCTAAGTGATGATCAGATTGAACAGATTGTTGTGAGTGTTTCTGTGAAGATGAAGAAAAAAATAGAGCTTTTAACAAAAGAAGATTACTACAGTGATTCTTTTAGCAGACTCATATTATCCAGAGTTTCTGTATCTATAAGTGAAATTAATAAACAGGTAATAGATTCTCTAAAAAGTAAAATTCAAGCTGGAATTAATTCAGATCAAAATACTTCATTTCTTCATACTGAACCACATCATGATGATGTTATGCTGGGGTATCTTCCCCATGTTGTACGTAATATACGGGTTCACAGTAACAGCCATCATTTTGCAACCTTTACCAGTGGTTTTACAGCTGTAACAAATTTATATATGCTTGGATTGTGCAGAGATTTAAAAAGAGCTATGGATCATGATCTTTATGATCTTAAACTGCACTTTTCAAGAGGATACTTTAATATTGCCAGTACTCGATACAGGAACAGGGATGTATGGAAGTATCTTGACGGAGTAGCTTCAAGATCCCCTGAGATGCAGGAAGAAGGTACTCTAAGACGGTTTTTAAGGATATTGATTGAAATATTTGAAGATAATGATCTTGATAATTTGAGTAACAGACTGGATGAACTTATCAACTATTTTGAAACCCAGTATCCCGGTAAAAAAGATATGCCTCATATTCAGAGAATGAAAGGTATGATAAGAGAATGGGAATCAGCCTGTTTGTGGGGATATTTCGGATGGAGCAGCGGCTCAATAAATAATCTCAGACTGGGATTCTATCAGGGAGATATTTTTACTGAAGAACCTACAGTGAACAGGGATGTTTTACCTGTTATTGAGCTTTTAAAGAAAGTTGATCCTGATGTTGTGACAGTTGCCTTTGACCCTGAAGCCAGCGGGCCTGATACACACTATAAAGTTATGCAGGCAGTCTCAGAAGCTCTTAAAATGCATAAGTCAAAAAAGAAGATAAGGGTAATTGGTTATAGAAATGTCTGGTTTAGATTTCAGCCATATGAGGCTAACATTTTTGTACCTGTTTCCCTTAATATGCTTACTCTTCAGAATGAGTCTTTTATGAATACATATATAACTCAGAAAAATGCTTCTTTTCCGAGTTATGAGTTTGATGGACCTTTTCCTCTTCTTGCGCAGAAGATACAGGTAGAGCAGTATGAGATGTTAAAAACCTGTCTGGGAAGAGATTATTTTTTCGATCATCCAAGTGCTTTAATACGGGCTACCCGGGGATTTGTATTTCTAAAGAGTATGGGGCTGGAAGAGTTTTTTGAGCATTCCAGAGAGCTTAAGAAAAAAGCTGAGAATAAATAGCTACGGAAAATAAATAATTAATGTTATTCTGATTTGTAATGGCTGATATAGAGATTAACAATGAAAACATCCCTGTTTTTTTTAATGGGGGTCATCTTATCTGTAACAGAAACTGGCATCGGAATCTGCATAGCCATAGTTTTTTTCAGGTAATAATTGTATATCAGGGAAGGATGAATGTTTCAATTCAGGATGAACAATTTACAGCAGCATCCGGTGACATTGTCTTCTATCCTATGAATACACCCCATAAAGAATGTAATGATGAGGAGTCTCCTCTGGAAATTATTTATCTTGATTGGGAGGGACCGGAAATTAATTTTCCCTTATTGATTCATGACCGAAAAGGAAGAATTCGAATTATGGCAGAATGGTTATTATCAGACTACAAAAACTCATTATATGCAGATCAGGAAAAAGCTGAAGACAGCCTGCTTCAGACACTCCTTTTTGAGATAGAAAAAAATGCTTTTTATAAGATAAATAATTTTGTTCAGAAAGTTAAAACATCAATTTATGAACATATTAATGATCCCATGTCACTGGATATACTTGCACATCTATTTAATATGAATAAATTTACCTTTTTAAGAAAGTATAAAAAGTTAACAGGACGAACTCCAATGGATGAAGTACGTCAAATCCGCCTGGAAAGAGCCAGGGACCTTGTTATATCCACTGATCTCTCTTTCAAAGAGATCGCAAAAAGAACAGGTTTGAATAATGAATATCAACTTTCAAGAATTTTCAAGAAATACCTCCAGTTCCCTCCTGGTTATTTCAGAAAAAATCATTAGTACATTAAAACTTGTAAATAAGAAAGCTTTGAATTGACATTTCAGATATATCATTATATTATTGTTATATGAAAGTAAAATACTTTCATATAACAATATAATATAATTCGTTTTTATTGTTATCCTGAAATAAAGGGAGAACAACTATGAAAGAGCAAAATTTTTTAGATAATCTGGTTGGAGTTTTCGGACATCCGGCAGCAGAAAATCCTGGTGTGGTAATACAGGAAGCTGCCTTTAAGGACATGGGACTGGAAAGATGGCGTTTTTTAACAATAGATGTTGATCCCGGTAAACTGGAAGATGCCATTGCAGGTTTAAAAGCTATGAAAATGAGGGGAATAAATTGCACACTTCCCCATAAAATTGAAGTTTTAAAATATCTCGATGAAATTTCACCCAGTGCGAAACTTATTGGTGCTGTAAATACAGTTGTAAATGACAATGGTAAACTCTTTGGAGATAATACTGATGGAAAAGGTTTTATGGAATCTCTTCGTAATGCTGAAATTTTACCGAATGGGAAAAGGGTAGTTATTCTTGGTGCCGGTGGTGCCGGAAGAGCTATCAGTGTAGAATTGGCTATGGCAGGTGCAAAGCATATTACAATTGTGAATATTCCACAGGATGAAAAAATGGCTGTATCTCTGGTTGATATTTTAAACAGTAAAACTGAAACCGAAGCGGAATATATTCCCTGGACAGGAGATTATAAAGTACCGGCTGAGGCTGATATCCTTATCAATGCCACTCCTATAGGACTGTATCCCAATGTAAATGACAAACCAAATGTGGATTATGATACACTGCGGTCAGATTTATTTGTTCAGGATGTTATCCCTAATCCGGCTTTCACTCCATTTTTAGAGGAAGCTAAAAAGAGAGGAGCAAGATGGAATACAGGTATGGGAATGCTCATCAATCAGGCAGCTATTAACATAAAAATGTGGACAGGTAAAGATCCAGATAAGAAGGTTATGACTAAAGCTTTCCAGGATGTAATTGGATAGGAACTTAAAAATGACAAAACGAATTAGCAGTTATCGGGAGAGAATTTTAAAAACCAGGCCAACAATATGTACAGAAAGGGCTTCTTTCTATACAAATGCATATCAAAAACATCAGGACAAATCGGTAATTATAAAACGGGCTTTTGCTCTGAAAGATACTCTGGAAGGGATGACCATCAGAATTGAACCGGAAGATCTGATTGTTGGTAATCACTCATCTGCAATTTACGCAGCACCTGTCTTTCCTGAATATGCTGTTGAATGGATTCGTAAAGAAATTGATGATTTTGAAAAACGTCCGGGAGATGCATTCTACCCGGACAGTAAAACGAAAAAAAAGCTCCTGGAAATATGTGATTTCTGGGACCACAAAACGACCCTTGATAAAGGCCGGGCATTGATGACTGAAGAACTTCTGGCTATTCACGAATCAGGTATTATCCGTGCTGAAGGGAATCTGACATCCGGAGATGCCCATATAGCTGCCCATTTTCGAAAAATCATGGAGAAAGGACTTGGATGGTTTGAAAATGATGTAGAAAGAAGACTGGACGAATCCGATGTTGTTTCTGCGGTCGGTATAAAAAAATACCAGTTTTATAAAGCTACTCTTATATCTCTTCAGGCGTTCCATTTTTTTATCCTCCGTTTTGCCGATCAAGCTTCCAAAATGATTAAAAAAGAACAAAACGCCCAAAGAAAAACTGAACTGATACAAATAGAAAAAAACTGCCGGTTTATAGCTACGGAAAAACCGGAAACCTTTTACCAGGCTCTGCAGTTGAATTACTTCGTACAGCTGGTTTTGCAAATTGAAAGTAACGGTCATTCCCTGTCTCTGGGACGAATGGACCAGTACCTCTATCCGTTTTATAAAGCTGACAAAGAGAAAGGATTAATTGATGATAGTTTTGTAATGGAAATCCTGGAAAATACCTGGCTGAAACTAGTCAGTATGAAAAAAATCAGGTCCTGGTCACACACCCGTTTCTCGGCAGGTGGTCCACTCTATCAGAATGTAACCATTGGCGGGCAGCTTCGGGATGGGACAGATGCTGTAAACGATTTATCCTGGCTTATTCTCCACTCTGTTGGAGACACAAAACTAACCCAGCCAAACCTGACTGTTCGATTTCATAACAATCTAAATAAAGACTTCCTTATGGAATGTATAAATGTCATTCAACTGGGTTTTGGTATGCCGGCTTTTAATAACGATTCTATTGTTATCCCCTCTTTTCTTGAAATTGGAGTAGAAGAGGAGGATGCCTGGGATTATTCTGCCATTGGCTGTATCGAAGTGGCGGTGCCTGGCAAATGGGGATATCGCTGTACGGGTAAACATTTTCTCAATTTTATGCGTGTATTTCTGGCAGCCATGAATGATGGTACAGATTTGGTTAGTGGAAAACAATTCTGTAAGGGGACCGGCAATCTGACAGAATTTACCGATTTTTCACAGGTCCTGGAAGCCTGGGATAAACAGATCAGATACTATGCCAAAGCCGGAATTGCCATAGATTCAGCCATTGATGTTGTTCTCCGGGATGAAGCTCCGGATATATTGTGTTCTGCTTTTACTGATAAATGTATTGAGAGAGGACTGACCATACATGAGGGGGGCAGTAAATACGATTTTGTTTCAGGACTTCAGGTTGGCATTGCCAATCTGGGCGATTCTCTGGCTGTCATTAAAAAACTTATATTTGAAGAAAAACGATTTTCAGCCAAAGAATTGCTGAAGGTTATGGAAGATAATTTTGGAGGTCCATCAGGTGAGAAATTTCGACAGATTCTTTTGAATTATGCTCCAAAATACGGCAATGATGATGACTACGTAGATGATTTACTAAAAACAGCCTATGACTATTACATAGATGAAATAAAAAACTACAGTACTATCCGTATGGGGAGTGGTGCTATCGGATGCCGATATTATGCCGGGACCTCAAGCATTTCCGGAAATGTACCTGCAGGGTCTGTAGTACCAGCCACACCGGATGGACGTAAAGCCTGGATGCCCCTGGCAGAGGGATCTTCTCCGACCGCAGGTGCGGACAGATCAGGACCTACAGCAGTAATGCGAAGTATCAGCAAACTTCCCACTGATAAGATCCTTGGTGGTGTCCTGTTGAATCAAAAGCTCAGCCCCGCAGTTTTGGAGTCGACTGAAAAGAAAGAGAAACTGGCTTATATGCTCCATGGTTTTTTTGATGAATTGAAAGGATGGCACATTCAGTTTAATATTGTAGACAGAGAAACATTATTAGCTGCCCAGAAAAGTCCCGAAGAGTATCATGATCTTATTGTCAGAGTGGCCGGATATTCCGCCTTCTTTACCAATCTTTCCAGGGATACTCAGGATGATATCATCTCCAGAACCGAACAGACAATATAGAAAGAGTTGATTTGGGTGTTATCATTCAACTTTACAGGAATAAACCGGAAATATTTTTCCAGTTAAGTACATTGGTATCCTTGTATTTATAGATCTCTTCGCCACCATAAATCAGAGATCTGGTAACAGCTCCAGTGTAAATCTTTTCAAAATATTTAAGTCCTTTAAGGTAATTTTCCTGAAAGGTAGCAGATGATTTTATTTCAATTATATTAATCGATAAAGAATTTTCAATAAGAAGATCTACTTCATGCCCCTGATAATCTCTGAAATAATATATATTATCAGGAATCCCATGGTGGTAATAATATTTATAGACTTCAGAAACTACATAGGATTCAAAAATAGCCCCCCGCAGAGGATGAGTTACAAGCTGTTCTGGTTCAGTTATTCCAAGCAAATAGCATAAAAGTCCGGAATCAAGGAAGTGAATTTTAGGAGCTTTTATTAATCTTTTATTAAGGTTTTTATAATAAGGCGAAACTTTTTTTATAATATAGCTTGCTTCAAGTAAGGAAATCCAACTGCGGATGGTATTATGACTGATACCGCAATCATCACTAAGTGAGTTCATATTTAATATCTGACCACTTCGACCTGCAAGTAGCTTTAAAAAATTACCAAAAAGGGAGAGGTCTTTAACATTAATTAGTTTTCTGACATCTCTTTCAAGATAAGTTGAAACATAAAATGACATAGCTTCTGTTGGATTAAGTTTTTTATCAAAAATCCTGGGATAAAAACCGGTATACAATAAATTATATAGATCTGAGGGAGGTGAGTCCTTATAAACTTCATCATAAGAGAACGGAAGTAATTTAACTATTGCTGTTCTTCCGGCAAGTGACTGTGAAAGAGTTTCCATCATTTCAAATTGCTGGCTTCCTGTTAAAATAAACAGCCCATCTTTGTTTTTCTCATCCACAATAGTCTGTATATATGAAAAAAGATCAGGAGCTCTTTGTATTTCATCAATAACAGCTCCTTCAGGATAACGTGCCAGAAATCCTTTTGGGTCCTGTATCGCCTGATTTCTATTTTCAATATCTTCGAGTGAAACATATTTTTTCTCAGGGAAAAGGATTTTGACAAGGGTCGTTTTTCCCGATTGTCTTGGACCTGTAATAGTTACTACAGGGTATTGTTTAGCATATTGTTTTGTTTTTTCAGCAATAGATCGTTGATACATAGCTTATTACAGCAAATTTATACAAACTTGTCAATTGTATTGCCAATATTACATGTTTGACGACTTCAAAACAATATTTTGTCAGATACTTAATAATCAATGAATTCACAATAATTATTTATTAGCGAAATAAGCAGCACCAACAGCCTGAGCAAACTGGGCAACGGTAAAATGAGGGTCTGCTTCCAATTGCTTCATTAAAACAGTATTGGCCAATGAAGAATCAGCAACCTCAAATTGGATATCGTTCTTTATGGATTTTGCGCCTTCACACATCAGATCATAACATCTTTTTCGTTTAACAAGTCTTCCAAAAAGAACCCTGGAGTTAACATCAGGATTCAGGATCTTTTTTGTTTCAATCCAGGTGACTGCCAGAAATTCCCCTAGCTCTTTCCATATTCGCTCATTGACTTCATCACCTTCTCTTTCAGGAAGGCTCATCATGTGCTCAAGAAAGGGTTTACGTTGATCTTTTGGTTCAGTAGGAACATAAAATCCTTTTACACCACCCATTGTTAATTCAACAATAAATTCTTTATCAATCAACTCCTGGAACAAGTCAGGTCTTTCATCCGGAAAATATTTCATTGCCAGGCGAAAAACTCCACTCTGGCTTGTGTATTTTTGAAGAGTTCCAGATAAGCCTGTATTAAAATTATTAATACTTCTCAGATCATCAGGGGTATATTTCTTTTCAACGTAACTTCCGAGATCAATAATAAAGTTATATACTTCCAATGGTATATCTGGAATCTTACCTTCTGCGTCAACCCATCCTGTTCCCAGTTCGGTCCCCAATGTATGAGCAAATACACCGTCTTTGATTAAATGGGGTGAATCTGATGCTGCTATCTCTACGGCAGCTGTAAAAGATGCCATAGGACCATCATTAATTATGAATACATTGCCGCCTTTTTTAATTAATTCCTGAATTCTGTCATTAAGATTAGTTAGCTGGGTAAAATCCTTTTCATAGTCTATTTTAGGATTATTCCGGATACCTCTGGTTTTATAAACCTCACCACCAACAACTTTATTTCTGACAACAACATCAGGAAAACACATCCCAACTCCATCAATCTCCACCATTTTATTAAGGAGAAATGCTTCAACCTGATTACATACTTCCAGCATAAGATCTTCACTGGCCGAAATATCCAGCGCTTTTACCATTTTTCCATTTAATTGCTGTTTTTCTGGAGAATCAGGAGCTGCATCAAAGGATGCTTTTGCTCTCATCAACCTGACAATCAGACAGATAGGATCAACAAGCTGACTGGAACTTGTGAACTGCGCAGGGAACCAGTCATATTCTTTATAACAGTTTATATTACCATTTTTTACCAATACGATTTTAATGTCTGTACCGCCTACATCAATTCCGCAGAAAAGTTTTCCTTCCATATTTTTTGTTACATAGTTATATATATCAACATTCTGTACCAAAGCCTTATCAGCCTTAGGAATTTCAGGTAAATTATCTATTGTATCTACATGGAATTTAAAACCATTTATTTCCGGTGCCAGGGTTTCCAGCATTCTGTCAATAACATTAACAGCTCTTCCGTAAGCTCTTCTCATTCTACGGGGTTTTCCAATATGAAATACATCATTTAAATTATGGGCAAACTCAAAAAGATGAGGATCACTTTCATCAATATAAATATTCATCTTTTTTCCGCCCAGACTGGATAAGATATTATAAAGTTCTGCCCAGACATACTCTTTAATAAATTGATCAACTTTTTTAAAACCGGAGAAAAGAGGAATCTTTATGGGAAAGAGGCGTAAGTCATCATTATCCAATAATGTCAGAACACAATTAAGTGTTAAACTGTCATTCACTTTTAAACCTTGAAAGGCATTATATACTGTATTTATATAAACCGGTTCTCCCGCTTCAGCCTTATGTAAAAACTCTGAAATCATAATAAATCACTCCTTGGTTTCCCGTTTTATTAAAGCGCCTTCTTCCTCAATTATAGAATAAAACTTATCCAGTTCTTTTTGTGAGTATGGTTTCATTTCCAAAAGAGAAATATTATCTTTGCCCATCAATCTGTATTTATTTTCTGCCAGGGGATTGAAGTTTATCAGTTCAATAGCTGTATCCGGGGCATTTTTTACGACAAATTGGCATATTGATCTGATGTTGTCCTCTGTAGAAGTAATTTCAGGAATTAGAGGAATTCGAACCAGAATATTCTGATTACTACTGGCAAGAGTTTTAAAATTGGACAGTATCAGGTCATTCCCGGTTCCCACATATTTTTGATGCTTATCTGGGTCCATTATTTTTATATCTACAATGAAAAGATCAACTAATTCAAAAAATGACTGAAAAATTTCTTTTTTTGCATACATACATGTTTCAATTGCTGTGTGTACTCCCTGGGTCCTGCATTTTTTTAATACTTCCCGACTGAAATCATATTGAAAAAGGGGATCACCTCCGGAAATAGTAATACCTCCACCGGATTGTTCATAAAAAATCTGATCCTGCATTAATTTATCTACTGCTTCATTTACTTCCATTTCATAGCCATCGAAAGTCAAAGCTGTAGTCGGGCAGGCTTTTACACAAGCTCCACTGTTATCACATTTATTGCGATTTATGGAGATATAGGGTTCATCTCCTTTTCCAAGTAAGAGAGCCTTGTTAGGACATGCTGAAATACAGGTGTTGCATTGAATACATTTTCGTTCAAAATACCAAAGATTAATTCTATTTTGTATTCCTTCAGGATTATGACACCATAAACAGTTTAAGGGACAGCCTTTTAAAAACAGGGTTGTCCTTATACCCGGACCATCATGTATGGCAAATTTTTTAATATCAAAAATATTACCTTTCACTGCTATTCTCCGTAGCTGGTTCTTGCGATAATTTCATCCTGCAGATCTGAAGCCAGTTCCGTAAAGTATGCTGTATATCCTGCAACTCTAACGGTAAGACTTCCATATTTTTCAGGTTCTTTTTGGGCCGCAATCAAATCTTCTTTTCTTAGTACATTGAACTGAACATGATTAATTTTCAGATCTACAAAGGTTCTTAAGAGAGATGAGAATTTCTTTATACCCTCATTGGTTTTAAAAAATTCGGGAAGAAATTTCATATTTAAGAGAGTTCCATTACTTCCTAATTTTGAATTGATTCTCGACACTGAGTTTAACAAAGCTGTTGGCCCATTAATATCCCGTCCGTACATAGCAGATACACCTCCATCGGCCAGAGGGTCCATGGCTTTTCTTCCATCAGCAGAGGCCCCTACATTCTGTCCCATTGGTACATGTGCTGAAACTGTATACAGCCCGGTATGATAAACACCACCGCGGATATTGGTATAAAGAGAAAGTTGATCGGCAAAAAATTCAACCCATTGATTTCCTAAACTATCAACCCAGTTAACATCATTTCCATATTTCGGAACTTTATGAAGAATCATTTGCCTCAAAGTTTCGTTTTCATCCCAGTTACTCTGCAATGCTTTAAGCAATTCTTTTTTAGTTATAGACTTGTCTTCAAATATAGTTTTTTTGATTGCTGCCAGACTGTCAGCAAGATTTGCCACTTGAATTGCCTGAATACCCGATAGATTATAAAATGCTCCGCCAGCAGTAACATCCACACCATTTTCAATACAATCATCAATAACACTGGAT
>DAOWEB010000247.1 GCA_030638735.1 Spirochaetaceae bacterium | reverse complement strand
TTGCATTGTATTATAATAAAAAAACAAAGGGTGATAATTTAGGTATGGCCAGGAGAAGAGAAGAATATGTTAAAGAGCATCCTGATCTTAGCCCTGAGTATAATGAAGCAATATTAAGCGGAAAAATTATAAACGGTATGAATGAAGAGCATATGGTTGCCAGTATTGGACACCCCAGAAGAACTCAGATTCTTACAGTAGAACCGGCAAGAAGTGAAGTCTGGATCTATAGAAATGGCGTCTATGCTCATATGCATATGGGTATACTTCAAAAATGGAAGATTCATCATAAATTTATTAGTTTCAGTTAAAAATACATAACTACAAGTGGAATTTTCTTATAATCTTCTCTCTTATTCGGGGTGAGATAAGAAGATGCAGGAATAGAAGTACTCCTGCTATAGGAACCGTGGTTGTTATAACGGGAATTGACCATGTTAAGTGAAGCCCTGTACCCTGATAAAGATCTCTTATTAACTCTAATGAAATACATGCCAGTGCAACGGCAATAAAACTATATGCTGGTATATTTAATCCACGACGGTGTGTGTGCCTAATTAAAATCCTCAGGATAAAAAGCCATATCATGGTATTTATAGAAATAACCAAACCTAAATTCCAGAACCATCCCATTGTTCCATTCAAGCTGTCTAAAATATAGAGGAAGCTTATTGTTGCAATTCCAAGGCCAATAAAGTTAGGGAGGAAGCCTGGAATAAACCTTAATACAAAGAAGAGAAAAACGACAACGGCCAGATTACTGGTAATTACATATTGAGACCAGCTGAGCATTCCTGAAAAATGATAATCAAGAATCCCGAAACTTAATGAGAGAACCATCATGGAAAATGCAATTCCTATATACACAAATATTCGTGCTTCTTTCCAGCGTCTGCGGTTTTCTGCCTGTTTTAAACGATAGCGGTTAAGAAGGTGTTCTTCTCTCTTTTCCGGATTTTCTTTTAGCTCTTTTATATCTGGAATAGGGAAGGAGCATAAGGGGCATTTTTTACGATTATATTCAAGTTCAATTCCGCATTTAGGACAATAGGGCATGGTTGCCTCCCTTAATAGTTTACATCAACGCGTACAGATATACCTTCTTTTCTTAATTTGGAAAAGAAGCGTTTTTCGAGTTCTTTACTTTCTGTCAAAGAACCAAAAGTTATAAAGAGCTGATTTCCATAGGAAATGCATCCAGCCTTAATTAGTGTTCTCTGGCTGGGTGGTACTAAAATATGAACTTCCTTAACTTTTTCTGCTGTTTTTGCTGGAAGTTTTAAATTACCAAGATTGGAGAAACCCCCACTATACTGCCTTTCACCAAGATGATAGAAGAAAAATGGAAAAAAAATTCTTTTTATTATCAGAGGGATCATACGAATACTCATGGCTCTTTCCAAATTAATATTTCTTTTAAACTGCTGATTGATATATCTGCGATCTACCTGAGTATTCATGAAATTTTTAACATGATTTAATATTTCAGAAAAACTGAAATGACCAATTTGACTGTCAATTGTTGGAGTAAGGGTAATAAAGAAATTTCTTAGTGTCTTTGATGGATAAAGACGACGAAGATCCACTGGTACATTTAGAACGATAGGAGCCGGTTTCCAGTTATTATCCTGTATCATCTCTGTAAGAGCTTCTATATATCTTGCACTAAGCCATTGGGTTAGAGATCCTCCATCCGCCTTAGCTCTGGTAAGGATTTCCTTTAATGGGACAATTCCTGTTGTAGAATAATATAAACCCGGGGACACTCTTTTTAAGGGTAAATGGAATGCTGCATCTCCCCTTTTGGGTGGAGGCACTGAAGGATCAAAGTGTTTGTCATAAGCATCCTCCCATTCATCTTCAACCGGAACCATTCTGAGATTATATTCGTCATCTTCATTAGATGGTACATCAAAGTAACTGTTTAAAAGAGACTTAAGGAAAGTAGTCCCGCCATAACCATCAGAAAGTGCGTGAGACATTTCCAAAGATAAGCGATTATCCTTGTAATAGATATGAATTGGAGGAACAGCCCATCGTTTTACATAATGGGTGCAGGGAAAGTGTTTATCCTTCTGAACCGGAGTAGATTTTGTTGTTTTTTCAAAGTAGTACCAGAAAAAACCTGGCTTCAGGACAACCTGAAAATATGGGAACCTGGGGAGAATGATATTAAGAGCTTTTCTAATTCTGGCTGGATCCACTTGTTCGGTAAGGACTGCTGTAAGCCTGAAAAGAGTCGTCTGCTGGCTTGATCTTATAAGAGGATAAGCCTTCCCTGTATTATCCAGACGATGCCAGTCCTTCAGCTTGTGAGACACATTAGATGAATTCATTCTATTATTATACTCTGATTATTTTTAATATGGTAGTACAGTAATGAATTCTGTTTTCATGCATCCGCCCCTATCATTTTTTTACCCGGATATCAATTAGAAAAGATCGTTTACTGCAGACTCACACATATCAAGAAAATCCTGGGGACTGTCAGCACGAGATAATATTGAGCGTATAATTTCGGCTGTTCTAACTTCGAGAATTTTTACATTGAAATAAAATGTTCCTCCAACCTTTGTAATTTCGGACACAGCCAGAAGATCCGCACCGGTAAGGTTCCCAATCTTACCTATACTTTCCTCATTAACCAGGCCGGACAGCTGGAAATTCATCTCATCCAGAACCAGGCTGGTATTTTTTCTGTCAATTACATTTACTGCATTTGAATTTACAAAAGCATTCTCCAGAAACATAATAATACCAGTAATATCTCCCTGAGTGATAATATCTTCATTAGCTTTTACTCCAAGAACAGCCAGATTTGTTCCTTCCAGTACACCTTTTTTTATCAGCTCTCCTGTTGGGTTTGCAATACTTCCTCTCCTTCTTATGACAGAAATACGGCGTTCGAGGGTCGGGATTTCTCCCTTGTCAGTATACCCTCCTGCTATACCTAATTCCTGGAAGTTAACCATACCGTCAATGTCCCTGTCGAGCTTGCTGTCAAGAGAGTTTTCACTACGGACTGGGTGGGGGAACAGTAATCTGCTTTTAGAGCTTTCTATTTCTGCTGTATTGACAATCCTATCCCCGTTTCTGTCAATCTCTTTTGCCATTTCGGAACTGATGGAATCCACTGCTTCCAGGTCTCCTGCATAGAGGCTGGCAACAATATTTAATTCTGAATTGTCTACCAGTCCATCCCTGTTGTTATCGATAAGTCTGTCTATAGCTGTCCTGACCTGATAGGGTGGACTCAATTTTTTATTTGTAAAACTACGCCCCATTGCAGAGTCCTGAAGAACCATCATAATTTCATGAGCATCGATAGTTCCATTTCTATTTATATCAATTATATAGTCCATGTCAGTAACTGTTTTGTGATCAGTCTGGAAAGATGCAACAATTTC
>DAOWEB010000350.1 GCA_030638735.1 Spirochaetaceae bacterium | reverse complement strand
TATCCTTAAAGACAGGATGTCTGGCTGAGAAAAAAACAGCTATTATCAAAGCTGCTCCAATACCTGCAACCATAACCACCGGAGATAAAGAAGCATTCAGCAGCAGCCATATGCCTAAGAGCAGCAGCACTGAAATAAACAAATTCTTCATTTGTCCTCCATTGTTTCATATTTTAATATAATTAAAGCAAAATCAATTCAAAATATTAAATCAGATAATATTCATTGTTGTTACAAAGGTCAAGTTTTAACTACAACAAAATAGAGTTTTTCCTATATTTCTTATTCTATTTATATTGATATTACTACAAATAGGTAATTTTCTTATAACTTTCCTAATATATGTATTTTTTGTGATTTATTAATTTTATTTATAAATAGGCAGATTTTTGATACAACATTTTAATTCTATTAAAGTGTTGTATCAATAAAATTAAAATAAAACACAATTTAGCAATAAATATGAAAAATAAGAGTATTTAGTGAAATATAAAAAGTATAAGCAATTGTATTCAGGTAGATATTAGTAAAGACTATGAATTTATTCAGAGAGTTGAGTATAAAACGAGAAATAAATGATTTTTTCAGCAATAAACTAATTATTTACAATATTTATCCAGGAAGCCCATCGCTCGGTAAGGGTTTTATCAATATCCAAAGAATCCTGATCAATAAATACATTTTGTTTTTCTTTGTCTTCAAACAATAAGCCTTCCAGCTCCAGATCCTTTTCCACACCTTGCCTCCTGATATTAATAACATATACCAAGTCTAAGCATTTTTAAGGATAAAAAAGAAAAAATCAAAATTTTCGGAAACGTTTTGCCAGAGTACGTTTATTTCCAAAAACGATATCCTGCCATTCATTAATATCACCAGAATTTATACTACACTCAATAATTTCCATCTTTGAAAGCTCGGGGATTTTTTTCTTTCCTGCTATCTTTCCACCTTTCATATTAATTACTGTTGCCCCGGGCAGATGTAGGAGTAAAGATCCATATGAATACTCTTTTCCTATTCTTTCATCTTTTAAAATTGAAATTAAAGGAATATGACTGTTGGTATAGGAAAAAACTCTTCCTACAAAAACTCTCTGATTTCTGGAACCCTCGGCATAAAGAGAAACCTTTTCACCAATATCCCAGGGTTTAACAATATTTAAAAACTCGTTCAATAAGGAATCATCAAATCTGGCACTGGGTATAAATTTATCTTTTGAATAATTATAAGGACCTGAATTTGCCTTCATAAATTTTATGACATCTGTTTTAGAAAACATTGTCGACCCGAGAACAGGGGTTGTCATTTCATCATAAAAATGAAGTATTTGAAAAAGACGGATAAATTCATGAAAAAATCGATTTTCATTTAAATATGGGAATCCTGTACCGTCCGGATATTCTTTCTGCATAGTTATCATGATCCTGGAAATTGCAGAAATATCACTTCTGTTTCTAAAAAGGTTCTTTGAAACATTAATTGATTTCTGAAGAAGAATGAGCTGTTCCCGTCCGGTAAATCCAGGACTTCCGAGGACAGGTCTCTGGGATAATACACGATGGACTTTTTCCTGATAAAAACCAATTTCTGACAAGAGGATTCCCATAGCAGCGTCTACAAGAAGTTCTCCCCTGTATTGAAAAACAGTCTCCCTGTCAACTGTTTTGGCTGAATCAAACCTCTGCTCAGAAAGAGGCAAACCCTGTAATATTCGCTTTTTATTGATATTGTTCATTACAACAAGGAACATACTTGCAATATCAAGGGTTTGCCATGGGACAGCATCTCCAATAGAAGAAACTTTATCTCCACCATAATAACTGTGAAGACGAACAGTATGATAAAGCTGTCTTGGAATTATATTTTTCTGACCCCGGGTATCTGTATCCCGAACTGTCATTCTCTCAATTATTGCGTTATAGGAAAATAAACAATCCTTCAAATACTTGATATGGTTCGGAGAGATCAATAGATGGCTACCAGCATCTATTTCCGGCTGATACAATATACCAGGTTCTGACTCCAGAAGAATCGCTTTTGCCATCTGTTTCTTTTTTCCTCTGACCTGAAAAACAGAATCTGTCTCTGAAAAGGGGATATAGATGGACTTTAATTTATCTATTATTTTTAAACGAAGTTTAGTTAATGAATTAATCCGACTTTCGAGTTCTCTGGTGATGATTGATGACTCATCAAGCTCTATTTTTTGAAGCTTCCCTATCTCTTCATAGGTTGGAGCAATTGTAGGGACATAGACAACCTTATGTTTTACCATAAGGCCTATTACCTTTTCATCTATAGGACGACCAGCCTTGGAAAAGGCGCCGGCATCCACAAGGAGTCTGTCACCTGGCTTTATCCTGTCAAGGCTTTTAATTTCTATTGAGGGCATGTATTAATATATAGTCAAAATAAATAAAAACTTCAAGATTATTACAGAAATTATTTAGTTTTCACAGCTTTCAATATCTCATACTTCTTATTACCCGCAATGGTCTTACATTCACCAAAAAGTTTTTCCAGATAGCTTTGATAACCCAGATGTTTATTTTTTACAATAAAAAGAGAACCCCCGGATTTTAGAACCCTGTAAGCATCTTTAAACATTCTTCCGGCTACACCCATTGAAACAGCATGATATTCATGAAATGGGGGATTACAAAGAATCAGATCAGCACTTTTTGCTCCTACACCCGCAAGACAATCAGTTACCTTGAAATCCGATCTACCATCAAAACCACTAATATTAAAATTTTCCTTTGCCGATTCAACAGCCAAATAAGAATCATCTACACATAAAACAGGGGATTCCGGCCATGTTTTTGCAGCAAGTATGGCAAGACTCCCATCACCACAACCAAGATCTATTACCTTCTCAGGCTGATTTTTAAAACGGGGGAAATGCTCCATAAAAAACATTGTACCAAAATCAATTTTTCCAAAAGAAAATCCATTTGCATTATTCACTAAATCCATATTGAATTTTGGAATAGAATATTTTACAGGATAATCTACTATATTTTTAACAGATCCTTTTGTTTTTCCAAAAACAAGACGTGCTTTCTTTTTTGCAAGACTGGTACGAACATCTCCTAAATAATGCTCAAAGAGTTCTACTGTAGATGTATGAATATTTCGAGACATACCCAAGCCTATAACAGGAATCGCAGAACCATCAATCCTGCTAATCTTTTGTAAAAGGTATTCCAGATAGTTATTACTTTTTGGTATTTTTAGAAATATAATATCCGGTATATTTTCAAGATCAGATGAAGAAGAAGTAAATATCATATTTTCTCTGGAGAGTAAATTTAAACCCAGATTACTCTGAATAACTGTATGAGCCGAATAAGAGTCGGAGACACATTCAATTTTATGTTTTGCAAGAGAACAGGTCAGGGCACCAAAACTATCATTAAAAATTGTTATATTTAGATCATCTTTATCCAAAACAGATTCAAAATCTGATCGAAAGGTATCCAGAGCATATATATCTGAAGAATCCCAGGCTCTAAGGGTTTTGTCTTCATCAGAATCTCTTTTTATTATAAAAGATCCATAGGGTGTACTAAAATCTGTTTCCATAGTAATTACTTCCTCTTTGTTTTCAGAAAGAACTTAACTTATTAATAGAATAATGTCATTAGCCTATAGTTAAGAAAGGGAACAGTTTAATTAATAGGATTTCCTCATTTACTATTTCCAACTCATCGATAGACTTCTTTATCATTCTTTGAAATTTCACCTTGTCTATGGGTTTTGATACATATTCATGTATCTAAATTCCTCTAACCATCCAAAAAATAAAAGGACTTCCCATCCATAAAGAAAAGAGAGCAACAAAAGAATAGGAAAGGAGTTCAAAAATATTATTTATCCTGCCTACCATGTTTTCTCTGTTTTTAAACCACTGAAAAATCCTTTCCCGGCCAGCCATTCCAAGATACCCTGCAAGGGATATAATAATTCCCATACCAAGAGACATGGCTAGAACACCCCACACACCCATAGCTATAAGATTTTGAGATAAAGCAAGAATAAGAAGCATGGTAGCTCCGGGACAGGGGAAAAGACTGGAGACAATTAAAAGGTAATATATATTTTTTCCAGAGCTATGTGAATGCCCATGGCTGCGGCCTGTAATCAGCGTAATAATTTTTACTATTACCAGAATTATTGCAAATACAGCAAGAATAACAAAAGTCCACCCTTCCAGATAAAAAGCAGTATTTTCAGAATCAGAAAAAGTAGATACCGAATTCCATATCATATTAAAAAAAATAAATAATAATAAACTTGTACCGGCATGCAAGCCTGCAGACAGAAATCCTGCTGCAAGAGGTTCCCATTTCCCGGCTGATCGTGAAAGGAATAAGGAAAAGACTATTGTTTTTCTATGCCCCGGACCTGCTCCATGGAGTATACCGTAGAAAAATACAACAAGAAGATACATTCCTACTGTAACCGATGAGGGGTTATTACGAAGCACATTTAACAGATCTGCGCTTTTCTCCCTAATTTCTAACTGAAATAGATTAAATTCTTCCGGAAGTATACCTGAAGATGCTCTTGAAGCCTGGGGTCGGGTCCCCGAACCCCCTGTAAAAGGATCCGCAAAAAGAGAAAAAGAGACTGAAAATTGGAGTATCAGTAAAAAAAAGATCCAAATACCTATTTTATTTCCTGAATGTAACATGAACTTCCTTTGGATAAGCTGTTTGAAGACCAGGTTCCCATTTTGTATAAGCAGTCATATCAGTAGCAGTACCATAGGGATTATAGTAAACTGGATCATCTTTGTTTTCCAGAAGCTCTAATTCAGGTAAACGACCGGAACCCTGACCAATAATAAATCCATTTTCCACATAATTAACAGCACAGTAATAAGTCGGATCAAATACCGATATGTAGAAATTATCAAAGTTTTTATCCTTTAATGGAATAAAAAATCTGTAATAGAGTTTATCACCGGAATACCTGGCAGAAAAACTCTTTATTATATCCGGATTATATCTCTTATCTCCGGATCGCAGATAAATGAAATATCCATATTTTTTAAGATTACTAAAGGCATACTGTTCAATCTCACTTACTTCACTATTATTAAATGACCCATTTTTGTCCAGATCAAAATCATTAATAATCGAAATGCTGAAAAAACGGTCAAATTCCCATTCAACCCATATCCCCTCACATTTCGAATTGGAATATTCAATTTCAAGAGATGTTTTCAGCATAATATGGGGATGAGCAAACAAATAGAGTGGTAATAAAAACATAAGTAAAGCAATTCTTTTCATGGAGGAGATTATATATAAAGCAAGTTAGTTGGACAAGAATGAATGTCACATATTTATTCAATTAGTTATATCCAATTTTTATTCTTACTTGACAAAAAATACTAACAAAGGTATATTTTAGACATGTCTAACTTTTATCATATCAAAGACCTTTCCTCAAATTTTGAAGACTACCTGAAAACTATAGGAGATCTTGAAGCGAATAATGGTCAGGTCAGGTCAAAAGAAATCGCTAAAATAATGAAAGTTAAACCATCATCAGTAACTAATGCCCTGCAGGTTTTACGTGAACAAAAACTAATTACCTACGAACCCTATGGCCCAATAACCATGACATCCAGGGGAAAACGAATCTGGCTGATAATTCATCAAAAATATAAAACAGTTAAGGGCTTTCTTACAGAGATTCTGGAGATTGACAATGAAACAGCAGATAAACTGGCCTGTACAATAGAACACGCAATTTCACCTCAGGTAACTGAGCGAATACTTCTGTTAAGACAGTTTTTAAAAGATGATAACACATGCGGAGCTGATACTATAGAAAAACTTCACAATTTTTTTATTGAACAAACAAAAGAGACAGAAAAAGAGATAGGAAAAGAGATCCCAATGTTTTTACTCTCTGTGCTTAAGCCGGGAGAGAAAGCTACTATTCACAAAATAAATGGTAATTCGGCCATACGGCAGAAATTTCTGGATATGGGATTAAGCCGTGGGCAGGAAATTATTGTGGAGCGTGTAGCTCCACTGGGTGATCCGATAGAAATTACTATCAGAGGATACAGTCTCTCCCTTAGAAAATCTGAGGCAGAGTTAATTATTGTAAGGTAAATTTTTTTTACCATATAAGTTAGATATATCTAACAAGTTAGAGAGGTATAACATGAAAATAAAGACCCTGCTGCCCCTTTCACTTCTATCAGAAGGAGAAACAGGGAAGGTAGTAAAGCTGAATGGAGGAAGAACCTTTCAGGAAAAAATGATCTCTATGGGAATAACACAGGGAGACATTGTTGAAGTTCTCACTGGAACTCCAGGACAGGCATTACTTGTGTTAATTGGAAACACACGTCTTGCTCTGGGCTTTGGTCTGGCGCATAAAATAGAAATTGATACGAGTCGTACCGGAAGAGCAAAGCGATGAGGAACGATCTCGACAGCTTAAGGAGGTTGTAAATGGAATATTATGAAAATTCACTAACACTTGCAGATTTGAAAGCAAATGATCAGGCAGAGGTTACAGGATTTCAAAGAGACAGCAAGGAGATGACTAGTAAACTTTTAGCAATGGGTATTTCACGTGGTGCAGTAATTAAAATCTTAAGATTTGCACCACTTGGAGATCCCATTGACATAGAAGTAAAAGGGACAAATCTCTCTTTAAGGAAAGAAGAAGCAAAGCTCGTATATGTTAGGAGGGCATAATGGACAAAAAAAATATTACAATTGCAATTGCAGGAAACCCAAACTGTGGAAAGACTACACTTTTTAACTCTTTAACAGGAAATACACAGAAAATTGGAAACTGGCCGGGTGTAACAGTAGAAAAAAAGGAAGGTACATATAAATCCAATGAAATTAGCTACAATGTAGTAGACCTGCCGGGAATCTACTCATTATCCGCTCATTCGGAAGATGAAAAAGTTACCAGAGACTACATATTATCAGGAGAAGCTGATCTGATAGTAAATATTGTCGATGCAGTTAATCTGGAAAGGAACCTCTATTTAACAACACATCTGCTGGAAATGGACATCCCTATGATGTTGGTACTCAATATGAAAGATGTAGCGGAAACCAGAAAGATTTCAATAGACACTGGCAAAATTTCATCTCATTTAAATATTCAGGCAGAGTATATTACTGCAATAAACAAAAGCGATATTCAGCAGTTAAAAAAATCTATTGATACAGCTGCACAGGGAAAAGTAAGCTCTTCGATAAAAATCAGCTACGAAAATGAGATTGAGGACACAATTGCAAAAATGATTCCGGAAATAACCAAAGAAGCAGACAGGCTTCATATCAATCCGCGATGGCTGGCAGTTAAACTATTGGAAGGTGGGACAAATCTTCTGGAACAACTTAATATTGGAAAAAATGTAGATACAGAAAAAATTAATAATTACAGAGATTCCATTGAAAATAAGGTGGGAGATGAAACGGATATACTTATTGCAGATGCCAGGTATGGATTTATACATGGTGTTATTGTATCTGCTGTAAAGAAAGGAACTCCAAAAAAAACAACCACAGATAAAATTGACAAAATTGTATTAAACAGATTTCTTGGTATTCCAATTTTTCTTGCTGCAATGTACCTGGTATTCTGGGTTACTATAAATCTTGGTGGAGCCCTTATTGATTTCTTCGATATTTCCTTTGGAGCAGTTTTTGTTGACGGATCAGCAGTTTTAATGGAAAAAATAGGCAGCCCGGGGTGGATTACGGCAATAATCTCCACAGGAGTTGGGGGAGGAATTCAAACCCTTGCAACATTTGTTCCCATAATGTTTATGATGTTTTTTATGCTGGCCCTTCTGGAAGATTCAGGCTACATGGCCCGTGCTGCATTTGTAATGGACAGATTTATGAGAGTAATAGGATTACCAGGAAAAGCATTTATCCCTATGCTGGTAGGTTTTGGTTGTACAGTACCTGCTATTATGGCTACAAGAACCCTTGCCAACAAAAGAGACCGCTATTTAACAATATTCATGACTCCGTTTATGTCATGCGGAGCAAGACTTCCGGTTTATGCTCTTTTCGCAGCTGCTTTTTTCCCAAAAAATGGACAAGCTATTGTATTTGCCCTCTATATGACAGGAATTGTTCTTGCTATATTTACCGGTCTGCTGCTAAAGAAAACACTTTTTAGAGGTGAATCGGCACCATTACTTATGGAACTACCACTTTATCATGTTCCAAGACTTAAACATATTTTCCTCCACACGTGGTTACGATTAAAGGGTTTTCTTGTAAAAGCAGGAAAGTTCCTTATAATAATTATTGCAGTACTGGGATTTTTTAATTCCCTTGGAACAGACGGGACTTTCGGAAATGAAGATTCTGAAAACTCGGTTTTGGCCATTGCAGGAAAGGCTATTACTCCAATTTTCACACCTTTTGGAGTTACAGAAGAAAACTGGCCTGCCTCTGTAGGTCTATTTACAGGGCTTTTTGCCAAAGAGGTTGTGGTAGGTACCTTAAATTCCCTTTATATGACAGCTGCAGAAGATGAAACAGAGGAAAAGGAGTCCTATGACTTATGGGGTTCTCTGGGAGAAGCGTTTGCCTCTATTCCTGAAAATATAATTGGTGCATTCGATCCTGGTGCATTAACTGATCCTTTGGGGACTAACATAGGGGATGTATCTGACAGTGATGCTGTGGCAGAAGATATGGAGATAGAATCATCTATCTTTGGTGAAATGAGATCCAGATTTGCAGGAGGACCTGCAGCTGCATTTGCATATTTGCTTTTTATTCTGTTGTACGTGCCATGTCTGGTTGCGGTGGCTGCAATGTACAAGGAAATTGGGCTCCTCTACACTATTTTCCAGGTTGTATACAGCACTGTTCTTGCATGGATAGTTGCAACTTTGTTTTATCAGATTGCGTCGGGATATGACATTAAAATGATTGTTACAGCAGTATTGATGGGACTGATTCTGATTGGGTCGATTGTAGTTTTCGCAAGAAGTGCAAAGGCAGAAGAATTTGAACATTAAGAAAATAAGAGATATTTTTAAGAGAGACCGTGAGGTCTCTCTTTCTAACCTGGCTTTAGAAACAGGAGAAGTTGAGGATGATCTAAAATATATCCTTGCCGACTGGGAAGCCAGAGAAAGAATAAAAATAGTTGAAGAGCTTCCCTTCTGTACTTCAGGAGGGTGCAGTTCTTGTTTGGCTGCATCTTCATGCAGTACCCCTTCAGAAAAGAAATATCGATGGATTTAGGGTAAATGCCATCTTATCAATTATTTTACAAAAAAGAGTTGTAATGTTAAAAAAACATAAACTGATCTTTTACTCTCCCTATTGCCTTTAAAGGGGGAGACAAACGAACATGGAGAATTATATATCTAAAATACAGAGCTGTTAAAGTTTTTCTTACAGATATTTTGCATCAGAAATTGGTCCCGGTTCACTGTTTGCAACCTATCAGTTTGTAAAAACAATGGGAACAAAAGGTATTGAGCCAGCAGGAGAAAATTCCTGAAAATTAGGAAGGATTCCCTAATGACATAACGCTTATGTTTCTCTGATAATCCATATATTCAATATCATTTAACAGGAGTTTAAAATGAAAATAAAGTTTTCCCTAATTTCAGTTCTTATTATTATTGCAGTTACAATTGTATCCGGTTGTGCATCAGTAGATAATGGAACCTCCCATACTTCAAATTCTTCAGTATCGTCAATGAGTTTTGTGGAACAGGCTGAAGAGTATGAGCAAGAAGGTGCATATCAGGCTGTTATTGCCGCAATAAGCATTGCAGAAGTAGCCGGAGAATTGTCGGAAGAGGAATTAGATGTTGAATTCACAAGATTAAAGAAAAAGCTTGGAGAAAATGAATTTTATGAAATAGCATTGCAGGCATCCGAATTCTGTCTTGATCAGGGAGATATAGCAGATAAAAAAGGCAATCCTGTTGAATCAATGAACTGGACAATGGCTGCCATGAATATACTGTACCTTATGGATTAGGGGGTATTCATGTTAATAAGAATCAACATCATTATGTCCTGTGTTTTCTTTATAATAGTAGTAATATCACCCCTCTATTCTCAGTCTTCAGGTGCCGGAGATATTGTCAGCTGGACTGGTATCCGAGACATGCCGGATGATTATTACTTATCTGCCGGAATCGAATGTGGAACTTCAGGATTATTTGGAGCTCCTTACTTTTTTAATCCATATTATTCTGCCGATATCTACAGTTTTCATCCCTTTGCTGTAAATATTACACACAGATTATTAAGGTTTGCCGAATTCTTGCGTGAATCTTCCGGTCCTATGAATTCGGCAGGTCCGGATCCTGGATTTTATTCATACCTTAAGGCAGGTATGGAGTGGAGTTTTTTTTCCGATAATCAACTTAGTGAGAAAACAATTATAGTCAGTTCCAAACGGTATGGAGATATGACCTCCTCTCTCTTCTTTTCAGTACCAATAACAAATTACCGGGATATCGCCGTGCGTACCGGTTATGTGCATCGTATTGGAGATTGGGGGCCAATGGTTGAAGTATATGAAACTCTCCCCTGGGTCAATCCGGTTAATATATCTTCCAATACAGAGTTTCACGGTATTTACATTGGCGCCTCTTATCTTGTTCGTAAGCATTTATCTCTTTTTTATACTGTAGGTAGCACCGGAGTGCCTGCTAATTATAATAGCGCAAAAAGTACAAAGCACTCTCTTGATTTTTTCTGGTATCCTGCAGCCGACCTGAACTCAGAGGGTTATCTTAAGGTTTCTGTTCCTATTGGAGTGGAATACTGTTTTAATTTGTACAGTATTATGAGTAAACATCTGGGAATTGGATTTGATGCGGCCATTGGTGCCGGACCTTTTGTTTCCGGTCTGGAGCCCTGGAAGATCGATTTTGAACGAAACAGGAGTCTGGAAACATACAATGTCTATCTTTCCTTAGGTGTAAGTGTAATCTTTGCGGGATTTCATAAGGAACCGGGTATGGACTAATTCAGGCACGGGAACATATATTATAACTGTGATTAAGAAAACAATTCTGCCGGCTCTGTTTATTACTTTTTATCTATGCTCCTGTTCCTATAAACTCGATTATCTGGGCGAGCTGGGGCAGGAACAGCTTCCGAAAGATTACGAATACTCTCTTTCTATGGAAGCTTTCGAGGAGAGTGGCCTTCTGTATGTCGGGCTTCCCTTCTCCTACACTGCAGAAGAATTGCAGGGACAGGTAATCCGGTTTTCCATACCGGATGGTACATTTCTGGGACCTTTTATCAGAGAAGACAGTGAACCTGTAACGGCCTATCGCATTTTTAAAACAGAAAACGGAAATCTTGCTGTTGTAACAATACCGAAAAATGATATGGAGGGATATAATATTACACTTTACACCTCTTCCGGTGAATATCTAAAAGAAAAATTTCTACCTGCATTCATTCCTGTTACCGGGATTCATCTGTCTCCGGATTATTATTCTTTTCTATTAACTGCCGGTGGTGATCTTCTTGTTTTGTGTGATAAAAAAGATGAATCCCCTGGAGAAATCCGCCGCTATGCAGGTTTTTTTAAAAACTCTGAACTGGAGGAGGAAATAATTGAAGGTAATCAATATCGCTCAAATATTCCTGTTTCCAGAAAGGGTCCCTTCCGTTTTAATTCCATTCGCAGGAATGGAGATTTTATCTACCTTACAGTTGAATTAAGAGCCGATCCATTTGACGGAATACTGGTTCTTAATACAGAATTGGAGTTTATCAGATACATTACCGGGCAGTGGCATTTCAATTTCCCCTACGATATCGCCTTTGATAATCGGGGAGTTTTTTATGTCAGCAATCTTTATAATGCCAATATAAAAGCCTATACAAATAATGGACTTCTTACAGTAACTGCTCCCGATGATTTCAACGGCAGTGAGGGACACCTAATGAACAAACCGGCCGCCATGTCCGCAGCAGGAAATCACCTTTATGTTTACGACAGCGGTAACGGAAGAATCAACTGCTTTGAAACGGCAACACAAGGTTCGACTGACAAAAAGTACAAAAAAATCCCTCAATTGATTATTCCGAGATTTTCAGATACAGGAAGCGTCTCCTTCGGTTTTAGTCTCTTTTTTTTTGGTATCATATTTATGATAATTATTCACAGCTTCTTTTCTGCAGTTGTTATGAAGGAACGGCGTTATTTCTTTTTTGGGCTGTTAAACCTGGGAACATTTTACTTCATACTTGAAGAACAGTACTATCGGTTTATTTTCCGGTTTCCCGAACCGGCAGTTATCGGAACGCAGATTGTAATAATAACAGCAATTTTGTTTTTTAGTGAATTCCTCCCCCAAATACAATCAAGAAAATCAGTTGCCCGTATATATAAAACCTGTTTAATAATTTCTCTTGCTCTGCTTCTGCTAAGTGTATTTGGACTGGCAACCGGGCTTCCGTCTGTTGCTGCAATAATCATATCTCTAACTGATATGATTACCGGAGCAATTCTGATAATTATGTTAGGTGCTCTCATTTACATCTCTGTTTCCGGCAATAAGGAAGGCCTGGTTATTCTACGATTTTCACTGATTTTTATTGTAGGTGGATTTTTCTCTCTTGAAACAATAAATGATTTTGTTTTTAAATATCATATTGTCAATATATTTTTTTCCAGAGGACTGCTGGTTGTACAAATAGGTATTGTTATAAACACCTTTATTATATTTCACTATCTGAACAGCCGGTTTATAGAGCTAAAAACGAAGAATATAGAACTTACTCTTATGGACAAAAATAAGACCGATTTCATTCTTAATGTATCTCATGAACTGAGAACTCCACTTACTATTATCCGTGGAATAACAGACCAGCTTAAAGCTGGTCGATGGGGAGATTCCATCAGGAAGAATCGGGATCTGCTTATGACAATTGATCGTAACAGCAACAGATTATTAAAGCAGATAAACAATCTCCTGGAACTCTCCAGGCTGGAACAGAAAAAAAAAGAGATCTCCCGTGAAAAAATAGATCTTACTGACTATCTGAAACTCATTGTTTCTGAGTATTCATCCGGAGCAGATATGCATAAGATAAATTTAAAGGAAAATATACAAAAAAATCTGATAGTTTACGCGGATCCGATATTACTGGAGACAGCTGTATTAAATTTGTTGAGCAATGCATTTAAATTTACACACAAAGAAGGGACAATAACTGTAACCAGTGACAAAGCTGACGGATTAGTGAGGATCATTGTATCAGACACAGGAATCGGTATTCCTTTGGATAAACTGGATTATATTTTTGACCGTTTTTATCAGGGACAAAATGGTTCAGAATATCGAGCATCGGGAACAGGTATAGGATTGTCTCTGGTTAAGGAAATAGTTGAACTGCACAACGGAAGGATAACTGTAGAAAGCACTATCGATAAAGGAACTATGTTTACACTTATATTTCCGGATTGTTCTTCAAACTCAGAATATTCAGTAATTAAAAAAAACATTGATACCAACAGAGAACGTGAACTTCTTAGGGAATACAAGGGAGAAATAGAATTATCTAATCAAGATCCCTGGAAAAACAACATAGTTTCAGGATCTAAAAGGAAAATTCTTATAGTTGAGGATAATCAGGATTTAAGGAATTTTCTGTATTCCGAACTAAGTGTAAATTTTTCAGTGTCAGTGTCTGAAAACGGTATAAACGCCCTTGAACTTCTATTAACCCTGAAACCGGATTTAATAATAAGCGATATAATGATGCCGAAAATGGATGGACTGGAGTTTTATGAAAAACTCCTTGAAGATGACAGATATGTTAATATTCCCTTTCTGTTCCTGACTGCCCGAGCCACACCGGAGGAAAGAGTTTTTGCATTAAAAAAAGGTGCTCTTGATTATATAGAAAAACCTTTTTCATCGGAAGAACTAATTGCCAAAGCTGAAACCATAATTGGTAACAACCAGAAATTCGCAAAAAATTACCGAGATGAGTTTAAAATCTCACTTGTCAGTTTTGTTGATAACTATGATCATGATAAAAAGGATCCACAACTGAACTATAAAAAATTATACTATGAAAAGAATCTTACTCCCCGGGAGATTGAAATAGCAGACTGTATTCGTCATGGAATGAGTGACAACAAAATTGCGGAAAAACTTCTATTATCTCCAAAAACAATAGCTAACTGCAATACCATAATTTATAAAAAACTGGAAGTTTCAGGCAGAATTGAATTAATATCAATAGGTTTGAAATGACTACCTGGATAATCAACATAAGAACATTT
>DAOWEB010000270.1 GCA_030638735.1 Spirochaetaceae bacterium | reverse complement strand
AATCTCATCATAATGTCAGGTCTCCATTAGTGGAAGCAAAACGGAATTCAGGATTAATTATTGAACCATTGGAAAAATTGTTTAAAGATGAAGTCAGACGTCTGGGCATTAGTTTAGGGATCGATAAACGTATTATTTCTCGTCATCCTTTTCCCGGGCCCGGTCTTGCTGTAAGAATAATTGGTGAGATAACAATTCAAAAGGTAAAAATACTGCAGGAAGCAGACGCATTATTTATTCAGGAACTCAAAAAAAGAAATCTGTACGATAGCATCTGGCAGGCTTTTTGCGTATTATTACCTGTCAAATCTGTAGGTGTAACTGGTGATGCCCGGGAATATGGTTATGTACTGGCTTTAAGGGCTATTATAAGTGTGGATGGAATGACCGCAGATGTTTATCCTTTTCAAATCACTGATCTTTTAGAAATATCATCTTTGATTACAAATAATATTCCTGAAATTGGCAGAGTAGTGTATGATATATCCAGTAAACCACCCGCAACCATAGAATGGGAGTAGTATGATAAAAGATTTTGGTTATATAAGAGTTGCTGCTGTCAGACCATTAACCATACCGGCAAATATAAAAGATAATACAAAAAATATTATTACTCTCATGAAGGAATCTTCAAAAAACAAATGCGATATATGTGTTTATCCTGAATTATCTGTAACTTCTTATAATTGTGGAGATCTATTTAGACAGCAGATCCTTCTTGATACAGCACTTGAATCAATCATTAAAATTACAGAAGAATCAACCGGACTCTTTGGAATTCATATTATTGGTTTTCCTTATGCTGAAAATGGTCAATTATTCAATTGTGGAGCAGTAATTTCACATGGCCATATTTTAGGGATTGTTCCAAAATCTTATATTCCAAATAATAATGAATACTACGAAGGTCGTTGGTTTAGTTCAGGACTTAAATCAAATATAAAAAATATTTATATTAAAGAAACTAAAATTCCTTTTGGAACTGATCTGATTTTTTGCAGCAAAAATAATAATCTTGAATCTTTCGGAATTGAAATTTGTGAAGATCTTTGGTCTATAATTCCTCCAAGTTCCTCACTTTCTTTGGCTGGAGCTTCGATTATATTTAATTTATCTGCAAGCACCGATATACTTGGAAAAGCTTATTATCGTAAAAATCTTGTAAAACAGCAGTCTGCAACAATTATGGGAGGATATGTTTATTGTTCAGCTGGAGTAGGGGAATCGACAACAGATACAGTTTGCGGCGGGCATTCTATAATTGCCGAAAATGGAAAAATACTTTTAGAAAATGAAAGATTTACAAGAGATTCAAATCTTATTTTTAATGATATAGACCTTGAGTATATTCAACATGAAAGATTCAATAATTCTACTTTTAGTCAATCTATTATTAATAACTCAGATACCCTGATATACAGGAAAATTCTTTATAATTCTGAATCAGAATCAGATTTTTTATTAAATAGAGGTATTAATCCTGATCCATTTATACCGGATTCTTCAAGTGACCTTAATAAACGTTCCGGGGAAATTATTAAAATACAGAGTACCGGTCTGGCAACTCGTATGAGTAATAGTAAAATATTTAAAACGGTTATTGGACTCTCCGGAGGACTTGATTCAACTTTAGCATTATTAGTAATTTTAGAAGCTTATAAACAACTTGATCTTGATTATAAAGGAATACACTGTATTACCATGCCTGGGTTTGGAACAACAGGCAGAACTAAAAGTAATGTTGAAAAACTTTGTAAAGAAATGAAATTATCTTTACAGGAAATTGATATAACAGAAGCATCATTACTTCATTTTAAAGATATTGGTCACAATAGCTCTATTCTTGATACTACTTATGAAAATACTCAGGCAAGAGAGAGAACTCAAATACTCATGGATAAAGCTAATCAATTAAATGCACTTGTTATAGGAACAGGTGATTTATCTGAGCTTGCTCTTGGTTGGTGTACTTATAATGGTGATCATATGTCAATGTATTCAGTTAACAGTGGAGTTCCAAAAACATTGGTAAAGTTTCTAATTAAATATTATGCAAATTCAATTGCATCTGAAAGAGTTAAAAATATTCTTTTTGATGTGATTGATACCCCCATATCCCCTGAATTATTACCTCCGGATAAAAATGGTGAAATTTCTCAAATTACTGAAGATACTATTGGACCGTATAGGCTTCATGATTTCTTCCTGTTTAATGCAATACGTTGTGCATATAGTCCTGAAAAGGTATTTTTCCTGGCTAAAACTGCTTTTAAAGGTGACTATAAATCAGAAACTATTTTGAAGTGGTTAAAAGTATTTTATAAAAGATTTTTTTCACAGCAATTTAAAAGATCTGCTCTGCCTGATGGTCCCAAAGTTGGTACATTAGCACTGTCCCCCAGGGGAGACTGGAGAATGCCGAGTGATGCTGATGTTTCAGTATGGCTTGCAAAGTTGAATCTTTAAAAAATATCAACAGGTACTTTTATTGGCATTGAATAAGCTCTATACCCTGTAGCATTATAAATTGCATTGGCAATTGCAGGAGCCGTAATTTCGAGAGCTGGTTCTCCTATTCCTTTTGCTCCGGTTGGTGAGTTAGGATCCGCATTTTCAACAATTATTGCTTTCATATCCGGCATGTCACCGGCTTTGGGTATTTTATACTTATTAAGGTTTAACTGCTGTATAAATCCATCCACACATTGAATATCTTCAGTTAAAGCCATTCCCATACCCTGAACAATTCCTCCAAAAATCTGACCTTCTACCATCTCTTTATTAATTGCTTTCCCGATATCATGGGCCGCAGTAACTTTTAGAACCTTTACTTTCCCTGTTTTCCGATCGACTTCCACTTCTGCAGCCTGACAGCTGTATACATAGGTAAAATAAGCATCTCCCTGACCTGTTTCCTCGTCCCATGTAACTGAGGGAGCCTGAAAATAACCGAATGCATAAGGAAAAACTTTTCTGGAATGTAAAATACGAACAGCTTCAGACCAGGGTAGTTTGTATCCATCTCTGCCCCAAAGATAATCATCTTTAAAAACAACCTCTCTGGGGAGACATCGTAACTTATCTGATAAATTTTGAGTCATTATTTCTTTTAATTTTTCTACTGCATCTTTAATAGCACCACCACCCATAAGGGTTCCTCTGGAAGCAACTGTTGTTCCACTGTCCGGAATATTTGAAGTGGAAGGAGTAACGTAGAATATACGGTCAATATTTACACCAAGAAGATCTGCAAGCATTATGTTCATAGCACTTTCGGCACCTTGTCCATTTTCAAAAATACCTGTTGAAAGTACAATGGAACCATCAAATTGGCAGTTAACGGTACAACTTGCAAAATCCATACCCTCTGCACCTATACTGGAACCTCTATAAGAGGATGCAAGGCCTATTCCATAGAATTTATCTTTATCACCCTTACCATGATCAGAAAGTTTAATCTTTTTGTAGTAATCAGATGCTTCTACAACAGTATCAATTACCTGATGAAGACTTACTTTATGAGTATTAAGAACCTGACCTGTAATTGTTGTTGATCCATCAATAACTCCATTTTGCTTTCGAAAAGCAATAGGATCCATTTCCAGTTTTTCTGCACAGATATCCATCATCTGCTCAATAGCAAAATTACTCTGTGGAGCACCAAAGCCTCTGAAAGCACCAGTAAAACTATTATTACTTGCAACTCCATAAACATCTGTATGTACATTGGGAACCATATACGGACCGCAGCTCTGGGCAGTGGATCTCCATGTTAACCATGGAGTGGTAGATGCAACAGCTCCTGAATTTGCTAAAATATAACAATTAACTGCTTTTATATAACCATCTTTATTAAAGCCGTATTTATACTTAATATCATAGGGCACTCGTTTATAGCTTTCTTTAATTGACCATTCTCTTGTGTATATCATCCTTACGGGTCTGTTTACCAGAGTTGCAGCAAGAGCTGTTCTTGCACAAATCATGGCAGCAGTATCATCTTTTCCGCCGAAACTTCCTCCAACAGGGTGGGAAAAAACTTCTATTTGTGAAATTGGTACTCCCAAATGAGTACTTACAAATCTTCTTGTACTAAAAGGATGCTGCATACTTCCGTAAACTTCAATTCCCCCATTTCTTTTTGGAATACAAATAGAACCTTCAGTTTCTAAATATGCATGTTCAACCAAAGGAGTATGAAATTCCTTTTCAATTATATAATCACATTCATTAAAAGCCTTATCTACATCTCCACGACGTACTTTGTGATGACAAATTATATTATTGGAAAATTCTTCATTAATTAGAGGAGCACCATCTTTTATTGCTTCAGAGGAAGATAAAACAATTGGTAGTTCTTCAACATCAAGTTCAATAAGTTTTGAAGCTGTAATAGCTGCTTCTTCAGTTTCTGCAATAACCAGGGCAACTACATCACCCTCATAACGTATTTTGTCCTGTACAAGAATACTATAATCCTGAAAAATCTGTCCTGATTTAATTTGTCCAGGAACATCTTTCCATGTTACAACTTTAATAACTCCGGGATATTTTTCTGCATCAGAAAAATTAATACTATTTAATTTTGCATGTACATACCCTGAATACACTGGAATACATCTTGCTTCATTATAGAATCTAAAATCATCTACATAATATGCACGCCCAGTAACTTTAGAATAAGAATCATTCCTGTATGCAACGTTATTTAAATCCATATTACCTCCTGATGATAATTCAGTATACTTCATAATACCAAATAATAAAAGCTTGTAATTGATAAATACATCATTATTTATGCTATTATTTATATAAACATAAATATAGAGAAAAATATACCCATTTACAAACCAATTAAATTATTTTATAGATTTAAAAGTAATTTACTGTTAAAATCTTGAATGGGCAAATATTTTCAGTATTTCAAAGATAACTAATTTGTTCAGATATTACAAAAAGAGGCTATTGTGATAAAAAAATCGAATTTAGGTTTTATTGTCTATGTATTCCTCATTTCTAATCTAACATCCTGTATCAATTCAAATACAACTCATTCAGAACTTATTGCTCATGAAGGTGTTATAAATCTAAGTAGTGTTGATTTTTCAAAAAGTATTTATTCCATCGACGGAGAATGGCGTTTTGTTTGGAATCAATTTCTTGAACCAGAGGATCCCCAATGGAACAATCCAAATATTTTCAAAACCTATATACCAGGTCTTTGGAAAGATATAATTGTTGAAGGCAATTCTTTAACAAACACAGGTTATTGCTCAATACAGTTGGAAGTACAAACTCCACCGGATTACAGTAAGTTTGGGCTTAAAATAAATCAGGTGGGAACTGCATATACACTTTTTATTGACAGTGCTGAGATAATAAAAAATGGAAAAGCAGGAATTAATCGCAGTACATCTAATGGAAATTATCAACCCCGAACAATTTATTTTGAAACAGTTAAGGATCGATTTATAATAACAATGCATATAGCTAACTTCCATGATCGTCTTGGAGGAGCATGGACCAGGATCTATATTGGCAGTAATGAACGAATTTCTATACGTAATTATATTGATAACAGTGCTGATGTTTTTCTTCTGGGAATATTTTTTATTATTGGAATTTACTATATCCTAACCTGGTATTTTGGAGGTAAAAACTCTGCCCAGTTATGGTTTGGGTTGTGTCTGCTAATGATAGCTGCTCGTACAGCAACGACAGGAAGTATTCTCTTAATGACTATCTTCCCTCAATTTGATTTTGAACTTAACCATAAAATAGAAATGTTCAGCCAGACTGCTTTTGTATACTTCTTCATTGTATCCGTAAAATATATATTTCCTAAAGAAATTAAAATTATTGCAGTCAGAGTAGTACAAATACTTATGATACTCTATGGAGTTGTAATAATTGCAACTCCTTTGATTGTTCACTCACACCTGCTGTATCCATTTCACATTTTTGTGGTCTGTCTTGCTGCTTACATGATCTTTACATTTATTCTTGCTGCAGTAAAGAAGCGTCCCGGAGGGTTAATTCTCAGTATTGGATTAATAATTCTTTCCCTGACCACTATCAATGATATCCTGTATAGCAGCGCTGTAATAAAAACAGGATATATTCTAACTTATGGATTAATCCTCTTTTCGATTTCATATATTATTGTACTGGCACGATCAAGTAATGCTTTAAGCAATATACCCAGTGAAACTATTGATGATTCTATGCTCCTGGAACTAAGAGCACAGGGCATTTCCAACAGGGAAAGTGAAGTATTGGTCCTTTTACTACAGGGTAAACGTTATGAAGATATCGGGAAATGTTTATTTATTTCAAAATCTACGGTTACCAAACATGTCCACAGTATTTATAAAAAGCTGAATGTAAAAAATAGAGTTGATCTATATGAAAATATCAAAAAATTACTATTCTGTTAAAAAAATTAAAATGGTATGAAAATTCTATTGCGTATTTCCCTTTCATGATGATTAATTATCCATATATAAAATATTTTTTAGTCATTTTGTAAATCTGGTTTATTTATTAATGAGAGGTAATGATATATGACTTCCGGAATAATAATTATTGTTAGAAATACACTTTTCTTTTTGTTTTCCATACTTCTACTTGGATGTCCTGAAGCTATTAATCAAAACTCCTCACCTAATACAGTTTCATGGACAGGGGCATGGGAGAACGATACAGAATTTTTTGGGGAATTTACCCTTGACATGACCTTTGAAGGGGAAAATATGCTCTACAATGGAGGAAATGGTACAATTAGTGGTTCTGTAACCTGGAAGGGAATCAATGGACAGGATCTGGTTGCTGATACTATAACAGGAACATGGGAAAATAATCTCTCAAGTAACCATGATCTGCTGGAATATTCTATTTCCTCTACCAATGGACACCTCTCGATTTCAGATTTAATACATTATGAAACAGCCGGGGAAATTACAGATAATATTTTTACAATTGGTAGTTTTTCCCTGAATTCCAACTCCGGAAGCTGGTATACAGAAGTTGGTAATGACATTAGCGGAACTCCTGATGTAATATCTGCTGTCCTGATAAATCAGACAGGTCAGTTTCTTGACATTACTTATATTGATGGAACTATTTATGCAACAGTATTTAATGACCCTGATTACAAAATAGTGAGTATAGATATATCAAATGGTAATGTAACAGATCTTACAGCAGGGATTACCTGCAGTGAACCTATGGCTATTGCCTACGATGGAACTGACAGTTGGGTCGTGGGTCGGGAAAATATAGCAGATACTGATTTAAGTCTGTTTAAGTATTCAGGATTTGATTTTACTGTTAATCTTGGTGCTTATCCTCTGTCCAATGGAAATCTTTCCTGGGCAGATGCAATTTCATTTTCCGGTTCAACTCTCAATTATCATAATGGATCCGTACTTTCCTCTCAAATAGGATCCATCGATACATCAACTGCAGTTGTCACAGCAGAGCTATATGATGATTGGGGTTCACTGCCTGATATGGCCAGAACAGCAAAAATAGCAGCTGTATCTGATGCTTACTACTCTATCCATTTTGCTGCAGGGGGAGAATGGAGTGCTGTTCGTAAACTTAATACTTCAGGGGAGTTAATAGGTTCTTTTTATTGCCCTGTTAATGGAAGTGGTCCAGAACCTATCACTATATATGATAATAAACTGTATATCATTGAGGATTATCCGAACCGGCTTTATGTTATCCAACTGTAAAATCTAAAAAAGAGGCTATATATGAAAAAAAGAACTGTTTTATTAATTCTTTCCATTGTTTTTATTACCAATTATACAAATGCCAATCCACTAACCAGTAATTACCAGAATCCGGTTTGGATGGAATTTTCAATTGGATTTGCTTTTGATCTTCAGGATAAGGAATTTGATGTTGATCTTACACATTTGGAGATGAATGTCTATTTTGAGGGTTATTCAGGGTTTGGCCTCGGTATTACCACTACAGATGTATGGGGTTTTTATGTAAGCGGATTGCATCTTTTTAATTTTTTCGAGAGCGATTATTTATTGTTTCCTATGAAATTGAAGGCAGGTTATTATAATGCTTACGGCGAATGGTTTCCGGGGTTTACTCTTTCCACAGGCGTGAAGGGGGTTATAGAGATTCCGGGTGATGGAGTTTTGAAGAATTATTTTATAACAGACCTGTTAGGCAGTATTAGTTATTATACCATTTCTTTAAGAAACAATTCTAATTTCCAGTTCTTTGCAGAATTATATCCGGGTTTTATTCTGGAGGGGTCGGAAGATGAATAGAAGATACTTTATTCTTTTAGTTTTATTTATTGTTTTGTTTTCTTCCTGTACAACTTTTACGAGTATATCTT
>DAOWEB010000045.1 GCA_030638735.1 Spirochaetaceae bacterium | reverse complement strand
ATTGCCGTACGGATAAAATTAGGATTTCCAGCTTTTTTTCTATTCCTTATAATCATGTTATATAGTATTGTTAACTCATGCCAACAGTATTGATGATTTTGGGTTGGAGATTATTCTTCTATGCCAATGAACGAAATGAACCAGTTCATATTCATTGTAAAAAAGGTGATTCTGAATGTAAGTACTGGCTTGATATTGAAAATTTCAATATTCAGGAAGCTTATATTTATAATTGTTCACCCAGAGATAAAAGGGAATTGAAAAAAATAATATATCAGCATTTTGATTATATTGTATCCGAATGGAATAATTTCAAGGAGGCTGGAAATGGATAAGTTCCATACAATTAAAAGTATAGAGTTTGAAGATAATACTATGATTCTTAAGATTGATAACAAAAGCCATAAATTTGATTTAGATAAACACTCTTCTAAGCTGCTCAAAGCCTCTAAAATTCAAAGGGATAATTATGAAGTTTCTCCCTCAGGATATGGAATTCACTGGCCTATGATAGATGAAGATTTATCAATAGATGGTTTACTAGGGATTAAGCACTCTATTCCTTCAGATAAGAAAGCCAGTTAAGATCGCGTGCTATAGTTTTTTACATCCGCAACCTGAATAAAGCTGTAATATGGCAGGAGAACCAGCGCGTGCTATGGCTTTTTACACTAATGTGGATATATTTCCATATTAAGACTGTCGATAATTAAATATGTTCAACTTCATAGCCGCACTACTCCATTCAATCTTCAAGATATTATTTACAAACCGAAAAAACCTGATATTCACCTTAATGACATATAAAAATGAATTAAGAGTGTAAAGGATGTCCCTGGATAAATGTAAGCGATGTCTTGGTATGTACAAGTGATTTTTTCACCATCTAACATATGATACATAATGATTGAAAATATGAGTTTTGTTAAAAAAACTATTGCTCATGCCTTTTTTATATATCTATTCTCTATTAATTGAGATAAAATAATATCTGAGGTACCATTATGTTCGATAGAATTACAAGAAATCCAGAAATATTAAACGGCCAGCCATGTATTCGAAATTTACGAATATCTGTAAAACGGGTACTGGAAATTTTAGCTGTTTATGAAGACAGAGAAGAGCTTTTTAATGAATACCCTGAACTCGAAGAGAAGGATTTGAAACAAGCTCTTGAATATGCGGCTGCCAGTCTGGAAGATAAAATTATTGATCTGAAAACAGCATGAAGCTTTTGCGGGATCAGGGACTGCCACGTTCTACAGTATTGGAATTACATAAACTGAACATTGACTCTATTCATGTTGGCGATATAGGAATGTCTGCTTCTACCGATTCAGATATAATCAGAAAAGCACAAGATGATGGTCTGATTATAGTAACTTTGGATTCAGATTTTCATACTATTCTTGCAGCTAATGTAAAACAAGAACCATCCGTAATCAGAATCAGGATCGAGGGACTTAAAGCAAAAGACTTATCTCAAATCATCCAAAATGTTTTGTTTTCGGCGAGTGTAGAAATCAATGATGGGGCTGCAATAAGTGTCAATGACAAAGGGATTCGAATCCACAGGTTACCACTCGTATAATCCAGTATTGACAATAAAGTACCTACAAAATAATTTTGACAATTTCACCCAAATCCCAATATATCCATACCGTAGTTTTATTCCCGTACTGACAATAAATTACCGCCAAAGAAATATTAAGTCATTTCACCCCTTACCGTAATTTAATTCCATCAGCGACATTTTAATATAGAAAATCTTCCACATTCCCACACACAATTACAAAAATAGAAGGGTCAATAAAAGGGTCAGTTCCTGTACTACATAAAAAAAGAGATTATCTCCTAAAAGATAATCTCTTCCCCCGAAAGGGTTTAAACCTGCCCGAAGAGAGACTCGAACTCTCACGTCCTTGCGAACACTAGTCCCTGAAACTAGCGTGTCTACCAATTTCACCATCCGGGCGACACTGGCTAATACTAGTAAACTGCTTCATTGTTGTCAATACAAAGAACTTTCCCCAAACTCCCCATTTAACTTAGCTTTATCATTTTTTATATATAAAAAACCACTGCCCGGGCAGGAAGGAAAAAGAACTGTGCTCCCTGAAACCAGCAGCTTCCAGGTTAAGTTCAATCTCACCTTCTCCGGTTCCATGGTTCATTGCCGGACCGGATCTGTGACCTTTCTTGTGATCAATAATTACTATTTTACCTTCCTCTTTTAAGCACTTCTTAAGGTTGATAAAATAATCCTTTCTGTTTTTAAGATGGTGAAAGGAGTTCCGAAGAAAGAGAAGATCTATACTTTCATCAGGAAGGTTACTATTCTCGTCTGTAGCAAGGATAAAATTAACCCTGTCCTGTAGATTTTTCTTTTTAACTTCTTTTTCTACATATTCAAGATTGCCTTTATTAACATCAACAGCATATACAGTACCTGATTCACCTACAAGTTCAGCAAGCTGTAAGGTATAGTATCCTCCTCCGGAACCAATATCTCCTATACTTAATCCTGGTTTTATCTCCAGAGTCTGCAGGATTTTGTCAGGATTCCCCTCTGAAGCTGCTTTATTAAAGTGCTTTAATTTCAATATATTTATCATGCATTTCTCTCCCTGTAAATAATAGAAAAAAATGGCTCCGGAGAAAACACCGGAGCCGAAATACTGATTAAGTATTGATGGTTCTAATAATCGTCACCATCATATTTATTTTTTCTATTGTCTTTAATTGTTTTTAACGCTTTACCAATCAGACTATCAAGCTGTGGTTTAAAAAAATATCCTATTGCTATACCTATTATTATCCAAAAAATCATTATTCGTCCTCCTTAACTATCTCTACTTTTATACCCTCTTTAGTCTCTATAATTTCACGTGCAGGTATTACTACTTTTAGTATACCATTTTTAAAGACTGCTTTCACCTTACTTTGGTCAAATTTATTCTCGGGTACAAAAAATTTCTGTTCAGGGACCTCTTTAAATTTAAGACGGCGTTTAAAATATTTGACTCCATTGCCATGATCCACTTTTGGAGCTTTTGCAGAGAACACAAGGTAATCTCCCTTGAACTCTACAGTAAGATCATCCTCATTGAATCCGGCAAGTGCAAACTCAAATATAAGGCTTTTTTCATCTGTAACAAAAATATTTACAGGCGGGTAGGAATAGTTAGGGTAGTAATCTACATGTTCGTTTCCACCATGATGCATACCCTCTTTAAATGCATCTCCGAAGCCCTTTGTCGCTTCGAAAATCTCGTCCATAATCTGACCAAGATCTATAACCATCTTGTCTCTCATAATACACCTCTTCTAGGTTGCATGGCCGAGCAGTTAGGATGCATAACCGAGCAGCAACGGAGTTGCGACCAGGTAAGCGTAGCGCACGACCAGGCACTATTGCGTGTAGTTAAGCCCCTTATACAAGGCGGCTTTTTAGTGAGTCCCTTTCGGCGACTCTTCTACTCTAATATATGCAATTACTGTGCCAGGATCAAATAAAAAGTATTTTTACATTTAATTACTTATACTACATATACTTAGCTGAATAATTTTTATTTTTTTAAATATCACCCAAATTATAATGAAGATATAAAGGTCCAAAATGACTCACAACAAATATTGGTCCTTGTATTTGTGTCAAAATAACCAAAGGAGATCGACTAAAGCACTTTAATCTGCTATTATTCGTAAACTTTATATTTAACTGTTTTATAAGAAGGGTTTATGAGCTTTAAAATTCTGGTACTGGGTGAAATTGTCGGAAAACCAGGTATCTTCTGTATAAAAAATGGTCTTAAAAAACTAAAAGAAGAACATAACATCGATTTTGTTGTTGCAAATGGTGAGGGTACTACAGGAGGATTCGGGATTGGTAAAAACCACTCGATTCAACTTCATAAACTTGGGATTGATGTAATTACTACTGGAGAAAAAGTTTTTTTTAAGAAAGATATGGTCAGTCATATAGGAAACAGCTCCTATATTTTACGTCCTGCAAATTATCCTCCAGGCACACCTGGTCGTGGATGGAGGGTATACAAAGTTGGAAACAAGAGTGTAGCGGTAGTATCTTTACTGGGGCAGTCTGGATTTCATAGAATACACCTTAGTAACCCCTTTACATTTATTCCGGATATTATTAACAGGGTTAAAGATGAGGCTGATATAATAATTCTCGATTTCCATGCTTCCACAACAGCAGAAAAATATTCTATGTTTTTTCATGTTGATGGGTCTTTAAATGCTGTTCTGGGTAGTCATTCAAAAGCTATTTCTGCAGATGCTGCAGTTTTTCCAAAAGGTACAGGAGTAATATGTGATACAGGAAGAACAGGAAGTTCGACAGGTGTTGGAGGACTTGCTCCAAAAATTGAAATTGATCAATTTTTATCTCAAATTCCTGAACGATCAAAAGAATGGTGGAATGATCTGGAAATTCAAGGTGCTATTGTAGAGATAGACGATGATAATAAAACAGAAAGTATTAAAGAGATTAGATATCCTATAACAGAGGCTCCAAATGACGGAACAGGGTAAAATAACAGATATAAATGGAGAGGAAATTATTCTTTCCTGTTCATCTTTAAGCGGTGGATGCAAGAGCTGCAGCGGTAATTCATTTTGCTCTACTAATGGAAAAGTATTCAGTGCTCTGAATGGAGAAAATATTAATCTTAAATCGGGTGATACAGTAGAAATATACCTACCCCCGGGACAGACTATTTTTGCAGGATTTATGGTTCTTATATTTCCTTTACTATCATTTATACTTTTCTTTGCTGCAGGATCATGGTTGTTTAACGGAAGTGAAGGTCTGGGAATTCTTTCAGGGCTTGCAGGACTTGCCGCCGGATTTTATATAACTTATAAGTATAATCAAATTAGCAAACAGAAAAATACACCTCAGATAACAAAACTTATCTCTTCTCTTTAACCAGCTTATTAAGTGTTGCAGCCATATCATTTACTGATACAACGTATTCTATAAAACCTCTTTCTGCAGCAACCTTAGGCATACCGTAAACTATGGAAGTTTCTTCATCCTGCCCTACAGTTATACCGCCCTTTGCATAGATAGTTCCAATTTCTGAAGCTCCATCCCGACCCATACCAGTCATAATAACTGCAAGGCTGTTTCCACCATAGTGTTTTGCAACAGAAGAAAACAGAACATCTGCAGAAGGTCTGTGCCCATTTACAAGATCAGCAGAGGAAGTACGAATAATTGTTGCAAGTTTTTTCTTCTCAACTTCAATATGGAAATTACCGGGTGCAATAAATATTCTTCCTTTGGACAAAACATCACCATCTGTTACTTCTTTTACTTCAAGTGGACAAATGCGGTCAAGGCTCTTAGCAAACTCAGTAGTAAAACCTGCAGGCATATGTTGAACTATTATAATAGGAACCGGAAAATCAGGATCAATATCTGCCAGAACAAGCCTTAATGCATTGGGACCACCAGTAGATATTCCAATAGCTACAATATCAATATTTCCACCCCTTTCCCTGGGAATAGAAGAAGAAACAGGAGGGCTTTGCTCTTTTTTTGATTTAACAGGCAATGCGGATTCAGACTGCCTGGTACGTGTATGAAGGGAAACAGACCCCTTTTCTGATTTCTTTCCATATGCCTTAAGAGTAGCAACAATTCTGTCTTTTACAACATGGATATCTTCAGAAATAGATCCCGAAGGTTTAAGAATAAAATCAGAGGCTCCAAGGGACAGTGCATCCATAGTAACTCTGGCACCTCTTACAGCAATAGAAGACAGTATTACAACAGGAATATTAATATTAAGTCTTTTCCTTTCTTTAAGAAACTCAATACCATTCATTTCCGGCATTTCGAGATCCAAAAGAATAATATCCGGTTTTAATCTGGGAATTTTATCAAGAAGAAACTTGCCGTTCATGGCTTTTCCTGCCAGAACAAGACCATCTGCTTCGTCAACTATACGGCCTATAAGATTTCGCATTAATGCCGAATCGTCACATATCATTACAGAAATATCTTTCACTACTTAAGTCCTAACTGGAAAATTTTCGATACATAGTTGCAAAATCAGTTTTAAGAAATTCAAACTTAGTATCCATTCCAAATAATGATTCAGAATGTCCTATAAACAGATAAGCATGATTGCTCATGGCCTGATAAAATTTATTAATTACATTATTTTGTGCGGCTTCATCGAAGTATATAATAACATTTCTACAAAAAATAATATCCAGATTCCTTTGCCCGCTCTCGGCTTTCAGATTATGATAATCAAACTTTACACTATTTCGTATTTCTTCTTTTACAAGATATCCATTTGGTTTTTTTTCAAAATATCGCTGTAGATATTTTTCAGATACACCATTGACCTTTTGATCTGAGTAAAACCCTTCTTTTGCTGTCATTAAACATTTTAAACTTAAATCGGATGCAGTAATATCAAACTTAAACCCTGGAGGTAAAATATCTATTAAAACCATTGCAAGTGAATAAGGTTCTTCCCCTGTTGAACAACCGGCACTCCAAATCTTAACAGTATTTTCACCTTTGGATTTTTTAAATTTAACAAGTTCAGGTATTACATAGTGCTCAAATGCATTAAAATGAGCCGTATTTCTAAAAAATCTGGTTAGATTTGTCGTAACAGTATCCAGGAGAGTCTTCATCTCTCCTTCGTTGGAAGTTATAAGTTTATAATATTCTTCAATATCTGATATTTCCGATTTACGCAGACGTTCTTTCAATCTGCTTTCAAGAATGGTTCTGTTTGAAGGGGAAAAATGTATTCCACTTGCATTATAAATGTAATCTCTAAACTTACTAAACTGTACTTCGGTTAAAAAGTTCTCAATTGGCATTAACTCCCATCCTCGTGCTAAAATTGTATTTCTTTGAGGTATAACTGTCAATAGAAAGAAAGTTGAGAAAAACCATGGTATTCTACAGTATCGTGTTATATTCTTAACTATAATGAAAGAAGATATGATCCGGTTCACAATAAAAGGCATTGCGCTTGATGAAGAAAGCCAGATGCCTATTATTATACTTCAAAGCCTTGAAACAAGCAGGATTATTCCTTTATGGATAGGTCCCTTTGAAGCAAGTGCAATAATAATTGAAATTGAAGAAGTCAAACCTCCAAGACCTCTCACCCATGATCTTCTGTCTGAGTTCTTTTTAAAGCATCATTACAAGCTTAAATATATATATATATATGATTTTATAAATGATAGTCATATAGCGAAAATTGTCTATAAAAAGGGTTTTAAAACCTTTACTCTTGAAATAAGACCCAGTGATGGTATAGCACTTGCACTTAGACTTAAAGCTCCAATTTATGCTTCCCAAAAAGTAGCTGGTGCTGCTTATTCAGATAAAAAGCTCCTTGATAGTACAGGCAATTATCAATCTGATATGCTTTTTTTTAATCATGAAAATATTGATGCTCATATTATGTAATTGCCTATTTTTAATCCCTCCTCTATAATCTAAAATTATGCAAGTAATTAAACAACTGATTCTTTTTATTTTTTTAATTTTTATATTTTCCTGCAGTATGGAATATAATGATATTGAAGTTGAAGAAGAACTTGGTGATAATATCCCTGATAATGTTATCGAAAACTTCTCATATACCAGTGTTGATAATGGAAGCATAATATTCCGTCTATACTCCCAAAGAGCGGAAAACTATAGTCAAAAAAATGAAACAATTCTTGAAAAGGTTGTTTTTCGTGAATATAATTCAAAAAATGAAATTGTAACTGAAGGAACTGCTGCAAAAGGACTTATTCATACAGATTCTGATGATGCTGAATTAACAGGGTCACTTATTATTTATTCTGCAGAAAATGAAGCAGAAATAACTGCAGACTATCTTTACTGGAATGATGCAGAAAAAACACTTCGCGGCTCGGATAAGGGAAAAGTTATTCTACTAAAAGATTCCGGGACACAGATATCCGGATCAGGGTTTACAGGAAATCTGAAAACCAAAATTTTTAATTTTGAAAGAGATGTTAAGGGTATATACCACTATGAAGATGATTAGTATCCTGACTCTGCTAATAATTACTGTCAGTTTAATATTTCCGGAAAACAAAGATTTTAATTTTTCAAGTGACAGAACCTCTATCTCCCTTGCTGAAGGATCGGAACTTACAAAACTAATGGGAAATGCAAAAATCAGCTCTGAAGAAACCAAAATAAGTGCTGATTCAATAGAACTTTTTGGAGATGATTTTCGTTTTGCAAGATGCAGTGGAAATGTACTTGTTGTAGATACAAAACAAGGGATTCGAATTACCACTGAGAACCTTTTCTTTGATAGAGAAAAAGAACTTATGACAATTTCAGGTTATGCTGAAATGATCGACCAGAAAAATGAAATAGTAGTTAAAGGTTCTTATTTTGAAAACAGAGGGAAGGAAAATATAACAATTATACAAATTGGAGTTAGAATACTAAAAGCCAGTGAAAATGACTCTATGGTATGCAGATCTGAATATGCTAAATTCAACAGAGATAAAGATATACTTGATTTATCAGGTATGCCCCTGGTATTCTGGAAAGATGATGAATACAGAGCAACACGAATTAGTATAAATCTGGAAACTGATGAAATAACACTTACAGGGGAAGTTTCAGGAACCATAAGATCAGAAGAAACTGAGGAAGAATCTTCAACAATTGAATCTGATGAAACAATTGAATCTGATGAAACAATAGAATCTGATGAAACAATAGAAGGAAGCCAAAGTGAGTAATAATGTATTAAGTGTTGTCTCTCTGGCGAAGCAGTTTAAAAAGAAATTTGCAGTTAAGGATGTTTCTTTCAAAATGGAGGCTGGAGAAATTGTAGGATTGCTGGGGCCGAATGGTGCAGGAAAAACTACAATTTTTTATATGATTGTAGGATTTATAAAGGTCACCGGAGGCCAGATTTTTCTGAACAACCTGGAGATAACTCATCAACCCATGTATATCAGAGCAAAAGAGGGAATATCCTACCTCCCTCAGGAAGCATCTATATTTAAAAAACTAACTGTTGAAAATAATATCTGGGCAATTCTTGAGACACGGAATAATCTTTCAATTAAGGAAAAAAAATTAACACTGGATAAATTACTGGAAGAGTTTGGAATCCAGCATATTCGAAAACAAAAAGCTTTTACATTATCCGGTGGAGAAAGAAGAAGAACAGAAATTGCCCGTTCTTTGGCAATCGAACCCAATTTTCTTCTTCTTGATGAACCATTTGCCGGTATAGATCCTATTGCTGTAAATGAAATTAAAAATATAATTATTAAACTGTCTGAAAAAGGAATAGGAGTACTTATTACTGATCATAATGTAAGAGATACTCTTGAAATAACCAACAGATCTTATATTATCAATCTTGGTGAAATTCTGGCAGAAGGATCACAGGAAGAATTACTGAAAAATCCACTGGCAAGAGAAATATACCTGGGTAAAGATTTCAGGATGTAGGAAATATGATATACAAAAGCAATTCAATGATAATTATCATGCAAAATACAATACAGGATAATTTTTAATGCAGCAGTACCAAAAACCTGTCATGGTACAGGAACAACGTTTAAAAATGTCTCCCCAAATGTTCCAGTCTATACAATTAATGGCTCTGCCCCTTCAGGAATTGACCTTTAGGATTCATGAGGAACTGGAGAAAAATCCTGCTCTGGAGTTAATTGAAGATAAATCACTGGTTTCACTTGAAGAATATTCCCATGAAAAAAATGAAGATAAGGATAATTACTTTGAAAACAGTTCAGATCCAGGTTATTCCAGTTATGAGGGGAAAGAAGCATCAGATAGAAAACAAAAATTTATTGAAGGAGCCCTTTCACGACCAGAATCATTACAGGAACACCTGATGTCCCAGTTATTGATACAGCATCTTAGTACAGACCAGTTTGAAACCGGGGAATTAATTATTCATAATCTCGATAGCAATGGTTTTTATCAGGAAGAGCCATACTTACTTCTAAACGAACATCAGCAGGTGATCCTCCCGGAAATACTGGATATAATTCACTCATTTGATCCTTTAGGTATTTGTGTAAAGGACTACAAAGAATCACTGCTTCTTCAGGCTGATCTATCATTTGAAACACCGGACGGCACTATAACAGTAATAGAAAACTATCTGCCTTTAGTAAAAAAGAAAGATATTAAAGAACTTTCAAAGAAACTGGATTTACCAACCAAAAATATAGATAATATTATTGAATTCATTCAAACCCTTAATCCCTATCCGGGAAGATTATTTTCGACAAACCCACCAAGCTATGTAATCCCGGATGTAATGGTAACTATAAAAGATGGAGAATTTTTTCTGATTCTTAATGATGAGGAAATACCTGTTCTTGGGATTTCTCCCTTTTTTCAGGAAACTCAAAATATTAAACAGGAAAAAGAAACCAGACAGTACATTAGCAACAGCATACGGGATGCAAGATGGTTTATAAACAGCATCCAGTTAAGAAATAGAACTCTTCTAAAAATAGCAACAGTCATTGTTGAGTTTCAGAGAAATTTCTTTATTAAAGGCCCCAAATACCTGCAGCCCTTAACTCTTAAGAATGTAGCAGATGAAGTCCAGGTTCATGAAACTACAGTTTCAAGAATATCAAACGCAAAATATATGCAAACGGAATGGGGAATATTCCCAATAAAGTACTTTTTTACAAATTCTATTTCAGGTTCGGGTTCAACTGGTTCACGTTTCTCAAAAGAGGGAGTAAAAGCTATTATAAAAGAGATTCTGGAAGAAGATAATTCTAAAAAACAGCTCTCTGATCAAAAAATATCTGATTTACTGAAGTTACAGGGAATAAAAATTGCCCGAAGAACAGTTGCAAAATACAGATCTGAACTATCAATAGATTCTTCTTTTGAAAGATAATTGTACAGATTTACTGATTATTAAAAAAAACATTGATTTTAGTGATACAATTAAATATCATTAATGTATAAATTGCTACGGAGGGTTTTTATGAATGTAGAAGTTAAAGGAATCCATTACAGCATCAGTGACTCAACAAGGGAATTCATAGACAAGAAGCTCGAACACATTAGCTATGCAAAGGATCATATTATTGATCTGTTATTAACAGTTACAAAAGAAAAGCATGGTTACAAGGTAGATGGGAATATTCATTTTAGATGGGGTGTTTCAGCCCATTTAAGTGAGGAAGCTATTGAACTCTATGAATGTATTGAAAGCTTCCTTCACAAATTGGAACTAAAAGTACGAAAAGAGAAGGAAAAGGTAAGTTCTCATAATTAAATTATATTTTAAATCCATTAGGGCTTCCGGACTTATAGTCAGGAAGCCCTTTTTGTTTTTACCTGCTTTGTGGTATAGTTGGTGTTATATGAAAAATAATTTTACAGTGCTGGATCTACTGGATCTTGATTTGAAAGATCATAATTCTCTTAACCTTAAATGCCTTGCAGGAAGAAAAGGCCTTAACAGGATTATTACAGATCCGGAAATTAATCGACCAGGATTAACTCTTAGCGGTTTTTTTGAAGAATTTGCATACCATAGAATACAGCTGTTTGGGCGGGGTGAAATGGCATATTTAAATATGCTTGAAGAGAATGGTATTATGGGAGCAGTTACAAAAACATTTTCATACCAACTTTCCTGCTGTGTTTTTAGTCATTCAGGAAATCCAAGCAAGCAAATTTTAGAGATTGCAGAAAAATCAGGTTGTTCTATTCTTCAAACAGATCTTACATCTGCAGAGTTCTCTATACGACTTATGAGAGCACTGTCCGATATTTTTGCACCCCGTAAGACTATTCATGGAACTCTTGTAGAAGTATTTGGAATTGGAGTTCTCTTAACAGGAGGAAGTGGTGTAGGGAAAAGCGAAACTGCACTGGAACTCATAGAAAGGGGACATAGACTTATTGCTGATGACACTGTTGTGTTACGAAGTGTAAATGGCAATTTCCTAATGGGTTCAGGCACTACTGAAATGCTGGGACATCATATGGAAATAAGAGGTCTGGGTATTTTAAATATCAGTCATCTTTTTGGAGTAGGTTCTATTAGGGATAATAAACAAATTCAACTATTAATTGAACTGGAAACCTGGGATTCGGAAGCAGTATATGATCGTATTGGAACCGGAGATGCATATAAAGAAATGCTTGATGTAAAGATTCCTCTTATCAAAATGCCCGTTAAAGCAGGACGAAATATACCAATTCTAATTGAAGTTGCTGCTATGAATGAAAGATTAAAGAAATTGGGGTACTATTCTGCCCAGGAATTTGATAATAATGTACTCAAGTGGCTTGAAAGTAAAAATGCACGCAACTTATACTCAAATAATAGCGATATATTCTAAGGTAAACTATGAAACAAGAAACTGTAACAATTAAAAATAGAGCAGGGATACATGCAAGACCTTCTGCACTTATAGTAAAAACTGCAAATGAATATGATTCTGAAATTTTTCTTGAACTTGATGATATGAGAATTAATGCAAAATCAATTATGGGAATTATTACTCTGGGAGCAAACTATAAATCCATTATTCAGATTATAGCTGAAGGAGAGGATGAAGAAAAGGCAGTTACTGCTATTGCCAGACTTTTTGAAAATAGATTCGAGGAAGAATAATATAAAATAATGGGCAGTTATAAAAATACAAAATCTGCTTATGCGGGACTCATTAGTATCGTCTCAATTTATATCCTTCTAATTATACTTATTCTAATTTTCGCAAACAAGGTTCTTCTGGAAATCGCTTCAAATGGTTCCGTTTCAAGCCTCTCTTTTATCCCTCTTGCTATGGTTCTTCCAATATTTTTAATAGCCACAATTATTTATAATCTGATAAAATTACTTAAACAAAGAAGAAAAAAACAACCAGGGTCCAACTTCAAAACAAAATTACTCATATTTTTTACTTTTATAACAATCTTGTCCTCTATACCTCAGGGAATACTTGCTGTAAGTTTTATAAATACTGCTATAAAATCATGGTTCTCCTCGGGAACAGAAGAATCTCTTAAAGGAGGATTGGATATTGCAATAGAGTACAATAGGTCCTCTATGGAAAATATTGCTGCATTCAGGGATAGTTTTATTTTTGAAAACATTATTTTAAATACTGATTCTACACCTGATAGAATATGGAGGAATATTAGAGGGGCTTTCCCTGCTATTAGCAGTATCACTTTCTTTGATTCTAATGGAGATGAAGTATTTTATCGATCTAAAGAAAATGAATATATAGAAGTAAATCTTTTTAATCTTAAAAATGGTGTTGTAACCAGATCCAAGGAAGGAAATAAAAGCATTATAAAAACACGCAAAGATTTCTTTCAGGATGGAGAGAAGGTCTATGCGGTACTAACCATTTTACTACCGGAAAATTTTGATCAGAATGCACGAAAAATTACAGACTCTTTGAAACTGTTTACTCAAAACAGAAGATTCCAGGAAACTTCATTTTGGATTATTATGCTTTTTTATATCTATTTCTCCCTTCCAATTATACTATTATCGATACTAACAAGTTTTCTATTAAGTGAAGAGATAATTCAGCCCATTGCACATTTAGAAAATGCAATAGGCAGAGTTGTTAAGGGGGATTATTCTTACAGGATCCTTCCTCATTCAAAGGATGATCTTGGTAATCTTGTAAATTCTTTCAACGACATGGTTTCAGAACTGGAGTTATCAAGAAATAATTTCGTACATACTGAAAAAGTAACAGCATGGCAGGAAATTGCACAACGTATGGCTCATGAAATAAAAAACCCCCTGACACCAATAAAGCTCTCTGCTCAAAGGATTTTGAAGAAATTTAGAACTGATCCTGAATCAATTGAGTCTATACTGGAACCTGCAGTTGATGCTATAATCAAAGAGGTAGAAAATTTGACCCAGTTACTCACTCAGTTTAAAGATTTTGCAAGAATGCCTACTCCAATAAAGGAAAGTATTTTTCTTAAGTCTTTGGTTACAGAAGCTTCCTTGCTGTACTCAGAATCCTGTTCACGTATCACTCTGAATCTTGATGGTTTGGAGAATACAGAAATTAAAGGGGATCGTGGACAAATACAAAGAGTATTCTCAAATTTGATAAGTAATTCATTTGATTCTATTTCTGATACAGGAACAGTTACAATTCGATCAGAAATTATTCGGAAAGGTAAAAATTATTATTGCCGAATAGTGATAACTGATACTGGAACAGGAATAGAGCCTTCAATGAAAAAACTTATATTCAATCCCTATTTCACAACAAAAGAGGGAGGAACAGGTCTTGGATTACCCATAGTAGAGAGAATAGTAGCAGATCATAATGGTGTAATTTGGTATGAATCTGAGAAAAAAGTGGGAACAACTTTTTTTATTGAACTACCTGTGGAGGATATTTCATGAGTAAAATCCTTATAATAGATGATGAACCAGGCATACGAACTGTATTATCAGATATAATTAGAGATGAACATCATCAGGTTTTAACTGCAGGAGATGGTTTTGAAGGTTTAGCCATTCTAAAAGAAGAATCTGTAGATCTTGTTATTCTTGATGTATGGCTCCCAAATATGGGAGGAATTGATGTTCTGAAGGAAATTAAAAAAGAATATCCTAATATAGAAGTAATTATGATTTCAGGACATGCAAATATTGATATTGCTGTAAAAGCAGTAAAACTGGGAGCATATGATTTTCTTGAAAAACCTCTTTCTCTGGATAAAATTATAAACCTTATAAAAAATGCCCTTAAGCTGGAAAAACTAAAGAAAGAAAATGCAAGCTTAAAAAATTCAATGTTTATGGAAGACAGGATGATAGGTTCTTCTGAACAAATGAAGGCAATATGGACCAGGATATATCAAAGTGCTCCAACGGATGCAAAAATATTGATAACCGGTAAAAATGGAACAGGGAAAGAACTTATTGCAAGGGAAATTCATAAAAACAGCAAAAGGTCGACAGGTCCTTTTATCGAAGTCAACTGTGCAGCAATACCCGATACATTAATCGAAAGCGAATTATTTGGTCATGAAAAAGGTGCTTTTACATCTGCTGTAGCTCGGCGTAAAGGTAAATTTGAGATGGCTCATGGAGGAACTCTATTTCTTGATGAAATAGCTGATATGTCTTTAAATGCACAGGCAAAGGTACTAAGAGCAATCCAGGAACTAAAATTCGAAAGAATCGGAAGTGAACAATCAATTACTGTAGATATACGTCTTATAACTGCTACAAATAAGGACATAGCTGCTGAAGTAAAAGCCGGACGTTTCAGAGAAGATCTTTATTATAGACTCAATGTAGTCCCTATACATGCTCCTTCATTAAATGAACGTACTACAGATATTGAAGAACTAATACAATATTTTATGGAAAAGTTTAGATCCAATATAAATACTGAATATAAAACAGTCTCCAGAGAAGGATTGAATGTTTTAATTAAATACAAATGGCCTGGAAATGTAAGAGAATTGAAAAATTTCATCGAAAGAATTAATATAATGACTGATGAAAAAATTATTTCTGTTGGAACGGTGAAATATTATCTTCAGGAAGACAAAGGCTCTAAACATGCAATAAATAATGAGTATTCAGATTTAAAACTTAATGAAGCAAAAGATAAATTTGAAAAACAATTTCTTACACAAAAACTAGAGGAAAATGGTTATAATATTTCCCGTGCGGCTGAAATTCTTGGAATATACCCAAGTAATTTGCATGGAAAAATTAAGAAATTGGGGATAGAAATAATAAAGTGAAAGAAGTAACTAAAAGACAGGAAGAAGTTCTCAACTTTATTAAAGGATTTATTAATTCCAATAAATATCCTCCAACAATGAGGGAAATAGCATCTAATTTTAATATAACAGCTAACGGAGCCTATGATCATGTTAAAGCCCTGGAAAAAAAAGGTATAATCCATTGTGATGTTAACCGATCGAGAGCTATTGGCATTATTAAAAAAGAGAAAAATCAGGAAGAAATAATTGATGTACCTCTACTTGGAAGTGTTGCAGCAGGGATACCTCTTTTATCAGAAGAGAATTTTGATGGTTACATAAAAATTGCAGCTTCTAATCTAAGCCTGGGAACCCACTTTGCACTGATAGTAAAGGGTGACAGCATGCAGGATATAGGTATAATGGATGGTGATACTGCAATTATGGTCTATAAACAAACAGCGGAAAATGGAGATATTATTGTTGCTATGGTAAATGATGAGGCCGTGACACTAAAAAGATTTTTTAAAGAAAAAAATAGAATAAAACTAAAAGCAGAAAATCCTGTTTACCCACCTATATACTCCCAGAATGTCAGGATTCTTGGGAAACTACAGTATTTAATAAGAAGCTATGATTAGTCCGGAACCTGTATACCTCTTTTTGGGGCCGGAAATTGGTTTAAAAACCGATGAAATACGTAATATTCAGGAGACTTTTTTAAAAAAAGCCGGAGAAAGTCCTGAGCTCCATAAATATTATCCTTATGATACATCCATTGGAGAGGTAATCTCTTTAATGAAAAATGGAGCTCTTTTTTCCAGCTATAAATTTGTAACATTCATGAATGTTGAAGAATTAAAAAAAGATGATATAGCAGAACTTATTTTATATATAAAATCGCCTGGAACAGATTGTACTCTTTTCCTTGTATCTGAAAAAACATCTATAGACAAAAAAATTACAGGTGCTATTCCTAAAAAATCAGTACGAATATTTTGGGAACTATTTGAGAATCAAAAAAAATCATGGATTTCCAATTTCTTTAGAAACGAAAAAATTGGAATCTCCGGGGATGCAATAGAAATGATCCTGGAAATGGTTGAAAATAATACAAATGATATGAGAAATGCATGCAGTAAACTCTCCATATTTTTTGGAGAGAATTCACAGATAGAAGAAGAAGATATTGAACATTTTATTTATCACAGTAAAGAAGAAAATGTTTTTACACTTTTTAAAAAAATAGCCGCAGCTGATTTTTCTTCTTCAATTGAAATTCTTCATAAAATTGCACTTTCAGGAGAAGGATCTCCAGTTCAATTAATTAGTGGTCTTCAATGGCAGTTCAGAAAACTCCTAACCCTGTCTCAACTATTTGCCAAACGTTATAGCAGGGAAGAAGCACTGTCAAAATCCCAAATTAGAGGAAAGAGGAATCAGCAAACATATATTGATGGATTAAAAAGCTATTCAACCAGAGAATTACAGAATATCATTATTTTGATTGCAAAATATGATATTCTGGCCAGAGAGTTAAAAAAAGATAACCATCTTATCCTTATGGAATTATTTATTTATTATTGTGTTACCAGAAAAGGGAAGCTGCCGGAAGCTTATAGATCTTGATAAAAAATGTAATTGTAATTGGAGCTGGTCCAACCGGCCTTTTTGCCTCATCACTTCTTCTTAAGGAAGGGTTTTCAGTAGATCTATACGATCAAAAAACAGAAGCAGGGCGAAAACTATTACTGGCAGGAAAAAGCGGCCTTAATTTAACTAATAACTTAGCTCTGGATTCTTTTATTACGGCCTATGGATGCCGTCAGAAACAAATGAAACCCTCCCTTACACATTTTTCTCAAACAGATTTAAGACTTTGGCTAAATAACTTAGGAGTAAAAACCTTTGTAGGATCATCAGGAGCAGTCTTCCCTATTTCAAAAGGAGCTAAAGAATTACTATCCCTTTGGATGAAATCCCTTAATTCCAATGAATACTTCAAGTTTCACCCGGGACATCGCCTGGTTCAACTGGAGAAAGATTATATCTATTTCAAAACAGATAATAATGTTTTAAAATTAAAAGCTCCTTTGCTTGTAATGGGACTGGGAGGAGCAAGTTACCCAACTACCGGATCTGATGGTACCTGGCATAAAATTCTGAAAGATATGGATATTACAATAAAACCGTTTAAACCCATGAACTGCGGATTTGAGTGCTCCTGGTCCTCTTTTTTTAAACAGAAGGTTAATCGTCTGCCACTTAAAAACATAAAGCTTACCTTTCAGGATCAATCCATAAGAGGAGAGTTTATGATTACACCCTATGGAATAGAGGGAGGTCCAGTCTATCGATTAAGCAGGGAATTTAGAACAGAGATTGAAAAAAATAATAAGGCTATTGTTTTCATAGATCTTAGTCCGGACCTGACTAAAGGGGAAATTCTGCATCGCATAAATCGTAGCCCCGGAAAAAACAGTTTATCAAATCACCTTCGTAAACAGGTAAATCTATCTACTATAAAGATATCTCTCCTTAGAGAACTTACAGAAAAAAGTACTTTTAAAGATTTCACTCTCCTTGCTCAAACTATAAAACAACTTCCTCTTATCCTTAAAAGTCCCAGACCAATAGAAGAGGCAATTTCCAGCTCCGGGGGAGTTTCTTTTAATGAACTGGATGATTATTTTATGCTGAAAAAGAACCCTGGATGGTTTACAGCCGGGGAAATGGTTGACTGGGATGCACCTACTGGAGGCTATCTGCTGCAGGGATGTTTTTCTACAGCTTTTAGAGTTGTAGAAGGGATACAAAAATTATAAATTCTGTTTAATATTACTTTGAACGCAGAATATGATCAATTTTCCCTTTTATGTCCGCTCCTATATTACAATCTTTTAGTCGTAATCTATCAGGATACTTTTCCTCCCAAATAGTTACAGGAAGAATATCTGCTCCCCCATTAAGAACATCATCAACAGAAACACCAGTTCCCAGCTTATTTAGAAAAAGCCTTCTGGATGTACTAACCATAACAAACCCAACATCTCCATAAGCTTCTGAAAAACCACCATCACCACATACAACAAGGCCACCTGCTTTAACAGGAGCCTCTTCCTTATCAATTCTTACTGGAATATGACCATTATAAATTTTTACAGGAGGAGAAAACCGGTTATCTGAAAAATCATTTAGAATATCTTTTATCATCTCCTCCCCTCTTGCAGGATCATTTAGCAGGATATAATAAGGCGCTTTCTTCTCTACATGAGTACTGGTGTCATCTATCATTGTCCGTGAAAATGTTTGCATAGACATTTTCCCAAAAGTCCAGGAATTCCGTCCTTTCCACCCCTGATAGAACAGATCAAGAAAAGCCTGAGGAGGATCATTCATTTCAAATGATGATTTATAAATACTTGTCAGAGTGTCAAAAAGAGCCCTACCCTTATATTCACGACCAAGAATATTAATAGGTTTAAGTTTTCCATTTTCATCTACAGGAATAATCGCATGAAAGCTAAGAATTCTATTATGGACTCTATAAAGGGATCCGACCTGGGCAATATGTTTCATCTGACGCTGAAGTTTTTTATTAGTTTTGAACTGATATACAAGACCGGATAATAACTTAATCTCACCTGATGTGAGTTGAGCAGGTATTTCCGGATTAAAGGTAGGAAGGTCCTGGTCAAGAAGTCGATGATGCTTATTGTGCAAAGTACAATATAATTTATCTTCTTTATTTCTAAAAACTCTTCTTAAAGGGGCATCAATATTAAGTTCCTTATTTCTGAAAGCTTCAAGTTTCCATAAAATTACAGCAACTGCTTTTTGCATTTTTGCAAGCTCTATATGAGAATAGCTACTGTCAATAACACCTGAGCCGGGGAAGAATCCTGAAGCAGGCTCTTCTTTATAGGTTTCCATTGCAAATTCTTTTAATTCTCCAAGAAAAATACCATAATCCTCTTCCAACAGCACACTATATCCATAACGCAGCTGAACCCTTACAAGATCACAGATAAGTTCCCTGCTGCCCGCAGCGGCACCCATCCAGAGAAGATCATGATTCCCCCAATTTATATCTATTTCCGGAGATTCTATTAAGAAGTCTAAAATAGCAGAGGTATCCCTTCCCCTATCCGGAATATCTCCATTTATAATATATTTATGTACAAGCTGAGTTCTAAACATTATTGTCAGATCCAAAATAACCTGAAAATGGATTCCATTCTCATGTAAGCTACGTATCAAAGCCTTTTGGTATGGTCCAGTTCTGGTCCCGCTTTTATCCTGATTTGAGTTACTTACAAGTTCAGTTATTATTGCTGGAAAAGCTGTCTTTTCAACTGCCGAATCAAATTCCTTACGTGTTAATTTGGAACCAGTATGAGAAACTAATTTAGCAAGGCTTATTATATATTCAGTTGTCCTTAAAAAATTAAAACTATTTTGTTTCTTTTCCATTTTCAAAAACTGTTCAGGATAATAGCAAAGTTTGAGTAGATCCAGAAAAAAGAGAGAGTCCATATCGGGAAGAACTTCGTTTATCTTTCGTTTTACAGTACCGGCTTTATTATTAATGATGTGGAAAAATTTGTTCCCCTGACCATGAATATCTGCCAAATAGCAAGTTGTTCCGGCAGGAAGTTCCAGAACAGCTTTATATTCTGCAAGTACAGCCATATTCTGTTCATGATCTTTTTTATGCATGCCTATGCCCCCATTATCCTTTCAATTTATTATAACCTGAATATATATATATTCACAGCAGTGTACTTATTGCAGCTTTTTGCGCTGTACCACATTTTGATTGTAAAATTCAGCTCTTCTCTAAAATAAGTAACTCTAACTGGCGCAAAAAGCCAAAAACAGACCTATTTCATAGACATCGCAAATGCCTCATTAAGACTTTTATTGAACTATTATTCGTTTATTTATATTTCTAATTTCTGACCCCTTTGACTAGAGAGCCATTAACAAGTATAATATCCCAATGAATCCCCAATATAAAATAAATCAACATCTGGTTTACCCCCTTTTAGGTGTAGGTGAAATTAGAGAAATTACAGAACGCAGCTTCAAAGACAAACTAACTCTTTATTACATGATATATCTGGAAGTATCAGATATGACTGTTATGATTCCTGTAGATAAAGCTGATGATCTTGGATTAAGACCTATCGTTCCTAAAGAAAAAACCTATGAAACACTGGAGCATCTCTCTGCAGCCTATGAACCAGTAACTGCAGATTGGAAAATGAGATACCAGATGAACCTGGATCTCTTGAAAAGCGGTACAGTAATAGATAATGCAACAGTAGTCAGAGCTCTTTATCATCGTAGTAAAATAAAAGAACTCCCAATTCAGGAACGAAAACTCTACGACAGTGCATTAAGAATACTATCCGATGAGATTATGTACTCTTTAGATATTACCAGAGAAGAAGCAGGTCAACTGATATTCAGTAAAATGGAAAATTAGTGAAAAAAGAGACTCTAAAAGCAGCTGTTATAATAACAGCTGCAGGTTCCAGTAACCGGATGGGTTCTGGTACAAAAAAAGAGTTTCTTACAATAAACAATCAGGCAGTTCTTCTATTGTCTGTTAAACCATTTATTGATTCCAATCTTTTTTCAAATTATATAATTGTATTACCAAAAACTGAAATTGAAACCGGCCGTTATATTTTAGCTCCCTTAAATGAAAAAGCAAAGTTTATTTTTGTAGAAGGAGGGGCTACACGACAGGAATCTGTTCATAATGGCCTCCTGGCACTTGAAAATGAAAACCCTGATATTGTTCTTATACACGATGGAGCCAGACCATGGATAAGTAAATCAGTGATTGAGAGAGTATACAGAATGACCAGCCTAACAGAAGCTGCTATTCCTGTAGTAGCTTCTGTTAATGCCATGAAGTCCATCGATTTAGCAGGAATAATTATTACAAACCTTAAACGGAAATTTACTGTTGCGGCACAAACACCGCAGGGATTTAAGTATTCTCAAATTTTGAACAGTCATGAAAAAGCAAAACAAGATAACTTAACCTATATTGATGATGCAGAAATTTATGGAAAATATGCCGGTAAAGTAACAACAGTGCCTGGAGATATTGCAAACATAAAGATTACATATCAATCTGACATAGGAAACCTAAAGGGGCAGTAAATGCGAATTGGAACAGGATGGGATCTTCATAGGCTCAAAGAAGGACGAAGGTTAATGCTGGGAGGAATACAGATCCCCTTTCATTCAGGAGAAGAAGCACATTCTGATGGGGATGTCCTAATACATGCCATTATTGACGCTATATTAGGAGCTATTTCTTTAGGAGATATTGGAACACACTTTCCACCATCCAATACTCAGTACAAAGATATTTCCAGTCTTATTCTTCTGGAAAAGACAGTAGATCTTCTTACTGAATCCGGATACAGAATAATTAACCTGGATACAACTATCATTTTACAGGAACCAAAACTAAAACCATATATTGCAGCCATCAGAGAAAAGCTTGCAAAAGCTTTGACTTTGGATATTGATAGAATTTCTGTAAAAGCAAAAACAAAAGAAAATGTAGATGCCACAGGAGAGGGAAAAGCAATTGAATCCATGGCATCTGTTTTAATAGAAGAGATTGATAATTCTGTATGGGTATAGGATTCCCCAATATAGATTGGGATAATATAATTGGAACTTTAAGAACTATAGCAGAAAATGCAGAAACTCCTACAGTATTCTATTATTCCTACAGAAAAAGCACTCCATTTCAAATACTTATCTCTACAATAATTTCTTTACGTACCCGGGATCCTGTTACTTTTTCATCTTCAGAGCGCCTTTTTACCAATGCACCTGACCCAACTACAATATCAAAAATGGATACAAACAAGATTGCCAAATTAATCTACCCGGCAGGATTTTATAAAAGAAAAGCTGAAAATATAAAACAGATCTCTGAAATTTTATTAGATAAGCATGAAGGGCTTGTTCCACGTAATCTGGAAGCTTTACTGGAACTTCCGGGAGTAGGAAGAAAGACTGCAAACTTAACATTGGGTCTTAGTTATGGAATACCTGCTCTTTGCGTAGACACTCATGTTCATAGAATACCCAATAGAATGGGATGGGTGGAAACAAAAACACCGGAAAAAACAGAATTTGCTCTTGTGAAGATACTGCCTAAAAAATACTGGATAGAGATAAATGAACTGCTGGTGGCATTTGGTCAGACTATATGTGCACCTGTTTCACCAAAGTGTTCAGAGTGTCCGTTCAGGGATGATTGTCCCCGGATTGGTGTAGAGAAGTCCCGCTGAATCTCTATTATAACATTTACTTACTTGAAGTGCCTGCATTAATTGTATATATTGTAGGCATGATACAGTATACGATACGAAAAATTCCTGAATACATTGATCAAATCGCACGAGATCAATCCAAAAAGAGACATAAAAGCCTTAATAGTATTCTTTTAGAAGCACTGTCAAAGGGGCTTGATGCAGATAAACAAATTGAATATCACGATATGGATGATCTGGCAGGAACATGGGTGGCAGATCCTGGAATCGATGCTGCATTGGATTCATTTAATAAGATAGATGAGGATCTCTGGAAGTGAGGATAGTAATTGATACAAACAGATACAGGGATTTTTGTGATGGAGTTGATGATGCTGTTTCTGTAATTCGTAAATCTTCAGAAATTCATATCCCATTCATTGTTGTTGCAGAATTAAGAGCAGGATTCGCATGCGGAACTAAAGGTCCTGAAAATGAACAGGTTCTTTCAAGATTTTTAAATAAACCAAGAGTAAAGATTCTATTTGCTGATGAAGGGACAACATTTATATATGCCAACCTATTCCGGCAGCTTCGTACTCAGGGGACTCCAATTCCTACAAATGATCTATGGATATCTGCTCTAACTGTTCAGCATGGATTGATGTTATTTAGTAGAGACAATCATTTTGAAAAACTTCCTCAGATTCCTGTTGTTTAACCTGGTTCCTGTAGTTAAAATAATTTATCCAGAGGATTATCATTTTATCACTAAGTCAACTTTTCTTTACTTTTAAAAATAGTTATGTCAATTCATATTGACATGAAATTTTATATCACAGGCATATAGAACTCTAAATACTTACATGACAACTAATTAGAAAAATAAATATCCTGGCATAAATATTGCTTTAATAACAGTAAATTCAAATAGGAGAAAAAATGATTTCTAAAAAACCAATTCTATTAATTCTTGTTCTTTCATTATTTCTAATGCTATCAGGATGTTCAATGGAACCCCAATCTGATGACACAGAAGATGTAATAACCTACACGGCTCCTCCGGAAAATCTTTTAGGAACAATTGCACTCAACAATGGCAAGTCGGCAATATTAGACATGCAGTTTGAGACAACCGCTAGCAATGCAAGTATCAGAGCAACAGGAACAGTTTCTGTATCCGGAAATGTTCGTTATGATGGTGAAAATTATATAGCTGGCGGAATCTATAACGATGAAACAAGAGCCATGAATCTCTTTGCCGAAAATACCACAACAGGACTGAAATTTATTATTATAGGGACATATACTCCTTCTGAAGGCTTTACTGGAACAGTAACACTGTACTCCGGGACTACTGTTGTAACAGAGGGATCCATATCAGCTGCTGATGCAACAGATAACGAAAGGGATTCTATAACACTTTATACCGGGACCTATGGTGGAGATGCATCCGGTACCTGGAACGGAACTTTAACTGACAATAGTTTCTACGGCACCTGGGCCAGTTATGACGGAGAAGATTCCGGTTCGGTTGCAATGACAAAATCCGGTAATACTCTTTCATTTATTCAAACCGAAGGTCTTCATGGCACAGGTTTTATAAATGGCTCCACATTGAGTGGTTCATGGAACCAGGACTGGTCAGAAACTTATAATGGAGTAGTCTATACCGGTACCAGCTCAGGCAGCTGGTCCGGTGCTGAAGTTGACAATAACTACGATTCATATGTTCCAACTGCAAGCAGCGATGCTGCATATCTGTCAAATATAATCCTGCAGACCTTTGAAAATGCAATTACACTAATTATGACTGCAATAGACAATGGACAGGCAAGTGCCGGAACTCCTTATGAAAACATTACAGTTACAGAACAGAATTATGACAGTGACTCTGTAAATGAATCCCTATTTTTGTTTGCTAATTACATTGACAGTCAAACAGGATTGTCACTTTCCGGGCAGGTACTGATAGAGGAGCAACCACCGGAAGGGGTTGTACAGCACTACTACATCGATAGTGATGTCAGTGATTTTGGGACACCCGGTAATGATGATGGTGGCCTGATAATTACGTTCCAGGATGCAACAACAATTGATTTGTTTGTAGATGCAGCAGTAGATTCTGACAATGAAACAATTACAAAAAACCAGTTTGCAAATCCTGTATGGGAACTTGGAGGAACCGATGTTCTTTCAGATATATATGCAATTTTCTTTTAAATTCTAATCACCAAACTTTAGGCGGGGCGTTTATCTGCCCCGTCTAAAATAACAGGTTCCGGTTAATCAATTTAAACATATTATTCTATTTTTATAACTGTATGGCAGATTTTGAAATTGCTTTTTAATTGCCTTACTTTCAACACTGAATAACAATGAAGAAATTATAACTATTTCCAAAAAGCATTGCTCCATATTGGTCATGTAACCAGGGCATTAACATCAAATATAGCCTGATTTTTGTAGCTTTCCTGGAATTGTTAAAAAGGTGTGTGTCCGACAGAGGACACTAAAAAAGTCACCTCCTCCTGAAAATAGAGGTGGTGTATTTATTAATGGCCTACCCCTGACCATTAATAAATATATATAGAACCGGAATAATCTCCACTGCTATCATCTCCATAGGCACCAATAACAGAAGTTTCTCCATCAGAGGAAATACTTGTAGAAAACCCAAAAGAATCTTGTTCCCCTCCAGTAGTAACTCTTAGCTTTTCCTCAAACCAATCACTGCCAT
>DAOWEB010000223.1 GCA_030638735.1 Spirochaetaceae bacterium | reverse complement strand
TTCGAATTTTTGGATCACTTCAGGCTATTCAGGATGATAATATATTATGGATCGCAAATGATGATGTTTCTGTAAGTCTTGATCTGGAAGGACTCCCTTTATATATTCTTCCTTCTGTGACTAAAGAGGACTCTCAATTAAAAACCAATATGTATCCGGATGAGAGTCCAAAGAGAACATACTGGAGTTCTATTTTTTCTCTTCCGGAAAAAACAAGTTTTTTTGTATCAGGAGAACTTGTTCATAAGGATGGCCGTTCAAAGTTTAAAAATTCAAAAAAAATACCCCTTATGGTAATAATTTATGATTGTGATGATATTGATTTCTATAGTCATGCTATTCTTTCCGGCCGGCAGCGTAATGAATACTGGAATGTATTAACTCCAGGAACTCTCACTACCGGTTCTTTTTCTCTATTTATATACTTCTACTTATTGATTCAGATGCCGTATATGAATTTTGTAGCAGTAACAGCTTTAAGCTTCAGCCTTGTTCCTGTTCTCCCTTTTCTTCCCCCTGGATTAGCTTTTTATTACATTTACAGACATTTTTGGAAAAAGGCAAGAATTCTTCGGGCGGAACGGGATCTTTTAAAGTTGCCCCTTAATTTTTTTGTTAAATCGGGAGGGTTTTCTCTTAGTAACTCTGTTAATCTTTCCGGAGGAGGAAAGTATAGGAGTTTTGTAAAAAGTAATCAGGATGAAGCTTTGGCCATGTTTAAAAATTCGGTATTAAGAGTTTCTTCTCTTTTAAGATCCGGAACTAATAGAAAAGAGTTCTTTGTTTTTGGTTCTGAAGAAAATGAGAGAGATGATCCTATGGCAGAAACTCTTGTTATTCAGGGCAATCCCAATGCGTTATCACTTGAATCCACTAAAACCGCTCAGTTGTATGAGCTTAGTGCTGTAGTTTCTTTCAGTTTAGGGTTTTCGATGAATTTTCTTATTTTTCTTACTGCTATTACACTATTTATTAGATAACAGAGCTTCCCTTTTTATGTTCGCTTTTTTGCAAAATCAACTGAAATTTTTCGCCCACGGTATTCCATTTCATTCATCTGTTCTACAGCTTTAGTACATAATTTTTCATTTAAATCAATAAATGAGTAGTTATCCAGTACTTTTATGGGACCTATTTCTGTTGATTTAATATCCAGAGCTTTCTGAAACAGTTTCATAAGATCTCTTGGATGTACTTTTCTTCTTCTTCCTATGCTGACAAAAAGAGTTTTCATATTACCTGCAGGAACTCTTCTGGTAGACTTAAATACTGATCCTTCAGAATCTTTTAAAAGTTTGGCAGCAAAATAGGATCTTAGAAAAAATGGAACATTCTTTTTAAAAAGTCTTCTGTATTCAGCAAGTTCATCTGGATTTGCCTTTATATCCTCTATAATAGTTTTAATTCGTAGTTCTAATTTTTCCTTATCCACTGCTAAATCTCCTTGTCTGATAATACCTAATTTTTCTCTGTCTGTATACAGTAGTATTTTTGGACGATAAAGTATCTTTTCTAATTCTTCTGATTGGTTAATTCGATTAACAAATATTTGAATTTGAGTTTTTTTATTAAGCTTTGATACAATATACAAAACATTCTGTTCAAAGCCTGATTGACTGGGCTTTTCCGGAACATCAATTATTAAAGTATCAATATTTTTCGGATTAATATTGTTTCTACGGATATGATCAATTATCCTGCTTGTGATGCCGACAATTATACTGGGCTGCTTATTAAATTGGGGAATATCATTCCCGGGATTTTTATCACTTCCCAGAGCAGTAAAGGAAGTTTTAAAATTGTTCAGTTTATTTATTAGTAGATAATTATTTTCTATTCTACTAACAGAGGAAAGAGAATCAGTCAGGATAAGAGCAGATGGAGAATTTATTTTTTGAAATTGTCTTATAAGCAATGGTAGAATAAAGGTTATTACAATACCTTTTGCCTGATGTGTTTCAGCAATCAGGTTCCGGCCTGAGAAAATTGCAGGTAATACCTGTTTTTGAAAGGCTGTTTGGTTTTTAAAGCCGCTCAGCTCCAGAGCTGCTGTAACCTTATCCATTTTGTCCTGGTGCCTGAACTCGTGTAACAAACTAGTATCCCGCCTGATTTTTTCTAATATCAGGATATATTTAGAGTTGTTTTTTGTCAAGAAATTGATAATGAGTCGTACCGGAAGAGCGAAGCGATGAGGAACGATCTCAGCAACCGAAGGAGATGATAGTGAAGAAAATTATTATTATATTAAGTTTATTTATAATTCCAGTATCTTTATATGCAGAAGTTTTTACTTATAAATACAGCCAGGGTGAGAAGTATAAAATTGTCTCTATTGTAGATGAGAATATATATCTTGATGGAATATTTCATCATCAGGCAAGAATTTTAAATAAGATTTCTGTAGAGATAGTGAAATCCAATGATGATGGAAGTGGTGAAATTGAAGCTAATTATTCAACTTCTGAAGAGCGAAGTGGAAATGTTCAGGTTTATGCTTTAGCTCAGGAGTATTTTTCTTCTTTCAGAAGGGACAAAACCGGCCGGATTAGTATTGATCCAGCTTATTTTATGCCTGTTGTTAGGAATGTCCCCCTTTTTGACGGAAGGGATTATAAACCTGGAGATACATGGGAAATGGAAGGATATGAAGTACATGACTTAAGAGCAGGATATGGAATTGAAGAAGCTTTTAGTTATCCTGTAAAAGTAAAGTATAAATATCTGGGAAAGGGGGAAAAAGATGGAAATGAATATGATATAATTTCAATTTTTTATTCTATTTCCGAACGTAGTTCTGATTATTATTCACGATATCCAATATATCCTGTAAAAATAACAGGTTATTCAGACCAGACTCTTTACTGGGATAATGCTGCCGGCAGACCCTATGCCTATGAAGAGGAGTTCAGTATTCAGTTTTATCTTTCCAATGGAAGAATTAATGAGTTTACCGGTACTGCAGGTGCTAAAGTAACAGAATCTGAGTTAATGGATAAAAATGTAATTGCAAGAAGTATTGAGGAAAGACTGGAAAAGGAACGACTTGAGAATGCAGTAGTGAATATAGATGAAAATGGTATTACTATTACTCTGGGAAGTATTAATTTTGGTGCAGATTCTTCAGACCTGAGTTTATTGGAGAAGAAAAAACTGGATGTAATTGTTGATATTTTAAAGAACTATCCTGAAAGAGATGTCCTCATAACAGGTCATACTGCTTTGGCGGGAACGTCTGGCGGGCGTCTCGAGCTGTCCAGGCAAAGGGCTTCTATGGTTGCTGAATACTTTTTTTCTGAAGGGGCAAAAAGAAGGGACCAGATTCTAATAGTAGGAAAAGGAGCAACTGACCCTATTGCAGATAATAGTTCATCCGAAGGGATGTCTTTAAACAGACGTGTAGAAATTACAATTGTAGAAAATTAGATTTTACAAAGACATGGCCTGGTCGGGACTTCGTCCGTCCCTGCTCGGCTATGAGTCGTACCGGAAGAGCGAAGCGATGAGGAACGATCTCAGCAACATAGGAGATAGTATGGGTGCATCGGTAGTTTTATATAGAGGAATTGAGAAAACAATTAAGAATCAGGAAAATACTATTGAAGAAAAGAAAGATAAAATTGCTGATCTTTTTATAAAATCCGGTTTTATGCTTCCTGAGGATCTTATGGAAGATCTCTATCAGTTTTATCTGGATACAGGTACAGGTTCCGGTAGTAGTAATATAACAGAACCGGATCAGCTTAGAGAGCTTGCATATCATCTTGTTGATGTTATCGATCTTTTTGATATGGATTATGATGAGATGAAAGATCCCCTGGTACTGGAGGAATGGGTAACTATAAAAAATCTATTTTCATCTTATGCTGAAGATGTTGAGGATGATCTATTAACCTATATTATGCAGTTTGCCATAGAAAAAGGGGCATTCAAATAATCGGAGACAGGAGGAAGGGAGACCGGAGAATGGAAGACTGAATAATAATTTATAGCTCCAGTCTTTCGTTCTCCCGCTTCCAGTCTCCTTTCTCCCTTTTTTACCAGATACCTTGTGCTAATAGCTGTCGTGTAACAGCTTCTGACCACCCTCTGTTTGCATGGGGGTTTGCTGGGCTTGGATGCAGAATTGCAGATATTTTATACCTTTCGCTCTTGTTCATGGTTTCTACAACTCTTTTAAAGTTCTTCTCTGCATATTTACCCACACCTACCAAAAATTCCGGTTTCATAATCTCAATAACCTTTTTAAGGTGGTTATCGCATATTTCTGTTAAAGGATCTCTTTCCTTTGCAGGCAGCTTATCCGGAGTCAGATTTTTTCCTCCTTCTTCCATAAAAACAAGAGGGCAGTAATTTTCAATATAATGGTCTTTGAAAAAAACTGAGGCAGTTTTGTATCTTTCCTCCATTAAGCTCCACAGTCTTCTTCCGCTCACTTCACTTCTATTACATTCCCAACCATCTATAGGCCGTTTAGGATGGGACCTTTCTGGTTGCAGGATCTTCCCCTCTATTTTTAACCAGTCTTTACTATATGTAATTTCTCCAAAAGGTATACCTGTTTGTGCCATACCCCAGGGTCCCGGATTCATACCCAGAAACAGAACTTTCTTTTTTCCGTTTCCATATTTTTTTATATAATCCATATGTGTTGCTTTTGCATATATAAGAGGGTTGTATACGTGGTTTACTTTACCTTCAAAGGTGAGTTTATCTGTTTCCAAAGCGAGGATTTCTGCAGCTTCAAGGAGTTGTTTTATTATTGTATTCATCTAATTCCTAAATTTATATATCCGCTTATTTGATCTACAGATCCACGGAACATTTCTGAATGTATATATTTTATTCCCAGACCTGGAATAATATCAGCATTTGTAAACTTTAATTTTTCAAAGAAATAACCTATATCAATTGAAATACTGGATCCCAATTCTATATCTCCGACATAGTCAAGAGTTGTATTCGGAAACAGTATAGAACCGCCGGCTTCTACTCCCAAAGTTAAACCTTTTTGAAAAGGGATGTATTGGAAGCCTACTGATAATAGAACTGTGTATAAATAAAATGAGTCTGATGAGTCAGTAAAACTGTCTATTCCGCTATTTAGTGAAACTGTCCATGCTGTTGAGTCAGACATTTTTTTACCAAATAAGAGGTCCATACTAAAGGGTATTCTACTTAGAGATCCTTCATCCATGGAATTTATTACTGTTTGAACATCCTGGAAATAAAACGAGTAAGCAGAACCCAGGCTTATTTGATAAATATATTCAGAAAAATTATCAGAATCAGTATTTGAAATTTCTGATATTGAAAAGTCCTGTTCTAAAAGTTTTTTTACTAAAAGATCTATTGAATCAGACAGATCATCAGGGTCCAAAAAACTTATTTTCTCTGATTTTTTACTTTGTCCTGATTCTATATCAATAATTTTTGAACTAAGAATAAATTCTGTTCCTACATGAGAGAATGAACCTATTATAATCTGCTCTGCTGGAAGAAGTTTTCCAATTTCTTTGGCATAGGTTTCATCGGTATTACCAGTAAGAGTAAATGACTGAGTAAGTATAATTTCATTAACCTGATTTTGTTCTATAATTATAAATTGATCAGCTCTGACTATAGCTGCTCTAAACAGGTCTGATGCATCAGCTGCCTCTTTCTCAGATACACCCATTGGATTCAGAGGAAGTAATGCTATTCTTGGTTTTTCCTGTGAAAAAACAGCCCCTAAACCAATAATGACAAAAAGAAGAGAAAAAATATATCTTCGCATTTTTTAACTCCAGGTTGATTACTATATAAAACTATTACTCTGTATATATTCTATCATGATCTTTTCCGGCTATCAATAATTCTTAAATTTATAGAGTATTTAGTTAAACCTGGGAGTTTTTCTTAAAAACTACAACCCGGAATCCTCTGTATTTGCGTGAAACAATCTGTATCCATCCCTTATTGTTTTTAATTGAGGTCGCAATATTGGAACTTTTACCTGTTATAATCAATATTCCAATGGGCTCAGTAATATCCAGGAAGTTATCCATGATTGTTTCATCAGAGTTGTCCAGAGATATTATTACAGAGTCATAGGTCGATTTTGTTTTATTAACTGATGGTAGTGGAGCCTGCAGTGAGTCTATGTTCTTTCCTTGAGAGGGTGATTGCAATGTGGGGGCGTATTGCAATACGCCCAACCTTAGTGCCTCAGGGCAACAGATGTGTTTTAGTATTAGATTATCTTCACCAATATAACCGAAAGTATCCAGTAAATTCTCTTTGCTGATTTTAAGCTGTAGAATATCTCTGGAAGCAAGAACTGTTTCTGTTATTTTACCTCTATTGGCAAGATGTGTTATTAGAGGCAGGTGCCCCTGTTCCGGATTCCAGAATAGTGTTCGACCGGATATGGTTTGTTTTTCCAGTAGATGTGCTGTCAGGTCAACATGATATGGAACAGTATCAAAACCTGGAATATTATATACAGATTTCAGAGTGTATTGTAACTTTTTAATCTTAAAATTTGTAGTATCTCTAATATAGCATTCCCTGAGATCTGTTTTGTCATTTTTTACAGCTTGAGTTTCTGAATTATTTATCTTTTTAAAGTGAAAAACACTATATTCTCTTGTATCCTCAGTATAAATTAATTCTGCATCTGTTTTTCTGATTGCATTAAGAATTGTATCTTTAAGAGATGCTACTATTACAACTATACATATTCCATTTACTGAAAGATAAACAAGGCTTCTGTTGATAAAATCCTGAAGAACTGTTTCTCCTGCTTTTGCAGGTAAATTTGATATAATAAGATCCTGTGAGTTCTTTTCCAGTCCTTCAAGAGCCAGATCCCCGCTATAGATAATATCTTTTATTTTATTTCGCCAGGCATTTTCTTTGGAAAAAGAGATTGCAAGTGCATCACGATCCTGAAGGGTTATATTTAATAAGGGATATTTTTTTTTAAGTGAAAGCCCTATTACTCCTACACCGCACCCTACATCAGCTATAGAATTAACTTTTGAAATAGCAATCTCTTTTGCAATTGTTTTTAATAGGAGTTTTGTTCCGTTGTCTATGGAATATGAACTAAATAAACTCTGGGAGAGAAAAAAAGAGAGGTTCACCCCGTTAAAACGGAATGGAACCTCTTTATTGGAATATTTTTCTATTAGATTCAACTATTAACCCGTTCGACATATTCCCTTGTTTCTGTATTTATCATTATTCGTTCACCCTGCTTGATAAAGATGGGAACTTTAACTTCCAGGCCGGTCTCAATTGTTACTAATTTCGAAGCACCCTGAACTGTATCGCCTTTTACACCCTCGAATGCTTCAGTTACTTCGTATACAACCTTATAAGGAATAATAATATCAAGTGGTTTTTCTTCCCACATAATTATTTTGTATGTATCTCCATCCCTCATAAGAAGTTTATAATCTGCAAAACCTTCCAGGGGAATTTCAAACTGATCGTAGGTTCCCAGATCCATAAAATAGAATGATTCCTTATCACTGTAAAGAAACTGACATTCTTTATCCTCTACTGTAATTTCCTCAATATTATCCTGGGTTTTCATTGTTTCTTTAAGAACTCTTCCAGTTTCAGGACTTTTAAGTTTTAGTCGTACAAATGCCGAACCTTTTCCCGGATTTACAAAGTCCCGTTCAACCACAATAAATGGTGAACCTTTTATTATAAGAGCCATGCCCTTATATATTGCTCCTGCTTTCATAAAAAAAGAACCTCTACAATTTAAATTTATTTTTAGGCTATCTGAGCTATTTAGACTGTAGGCTATTAGGGCAGTCTATCTCTAGACTATCTTCCCTAACAGCCTTCAGCCTAACAGCCTAATAACCTTTCTTTACCATATCAGAAAAGGGAAATAAAATCACCCCATCAATTGCTGATGCACCTGTAAGCAGCATTATAAGTCTGTCTATACCAAGTGCCACTCCGGAACATTCCGGAAAGTCCTTATTAAAAATTAAATTGTATTCACTGTCAATATCAGGTATTACCCTTGCTGTGGATGCTTTTTTAATATACTCAGTTTCAAGAGTATTTTTTACTTTATTACTGTCTGTTTCTTCACTGTAGCAGTTTGCCAGTTCAATTCCATTTACGTACAATTCCCACCTTTCTCTCCATGGAGTCCCTTTTATCTCTTTTGCAAGACAAACGATTTGTTTTGGGTAGTTATAGAGGACTATTGGTTTGTCTTTGGGAAGTTCAGGCTCTATGAAATTTAAAAATATTCTATTAAATATATCCTCCCAGGTATCTGTTTTATCAATTTGTAATCCCAGGTTCTGTGCTTTTGATTTTATAAGCGCTTTGGTCTGGCATTTTAAAAGATCAATTGAAACATACTCTATAAAAATTTCTTTTATACTTTTTTTAAAAAAAGGAGGTTTAAACCAGGTTGGTGTGTCTTCATTTATCAGGGATAAAAATAAATTTTCTGTTGTTTCAATGGAATCCAGATAATTTGCATCCATTGTATACCATTCAAGTATTGTAAATTCCGGATTATGATCTTTTCCAATTTGTTCGCTGTTTCTAAAGCTTTTTGTTATCTGAAATATATTACCAAAGCCTTTGGCAATGAGTTTTTTCATAAATATTTCAGGAGAGGGTATTAGATAAAACTGGCGTTCTCCATGGAATTCACTCGAAAAAGTTGTTTCAAATATTTCTATTGTGGACTCAGGTATAAGTTCCGGTGATAGAATGGGAGTTTCAACTTCCAGGTATTCCTTTGTATGAAAAAAAGATCTGATTTGACCTATTAGAGCACTTCGTTTTCTTAAGTTTTGTATATTCATGAATTTAATGTATCAGATAATATTGAACTCTTCAGCCCCTTAGGGGTTTAGGATGGGGTGAGTACTGCAGGAGATCGGTACATTGTTAGTTTTCAGGTAGTAGTAGATATATTACTTGTTCAGGGACACAGGGCTTCACCCTGTGTAAGAGATACTGCACCCCTTCGGGGCTAATGATTGGGTCAGGACCTGAGTAGGTAGAGACTTCTTATTGAAGTAAAAATCACTTTTTTGTCATATATAATAATGTTGAAGAAAGAAATTATATTTACGAAGGAATAATATAAGATATGGGACAGTCCCTGGTAAGAAACTATATACATATAGTGTTTAGTACTAAGTATAGGGAGCCTCTTATTTATCCTCCATATGATAAAGAACTTTATAATTATATCGGGAGGATCTGCAGGAATCTGGATTGCACACCAATAAAAATAGGTGGGTATACTGATCATATTCATATTCTGTGCAGAATGTCACAAAAAATAGCCCTAATGAAACTAATAGAAGTATTAAAATCCAGTTCATCAAAATGGATGAAAACAAAAGATGAATCCCTGAGGAATTTTTTTTGGCAGAATGGGTACGGAGCCTTTTCTGTAAACACAAGGGGAGTGGGTATAGTAACAGCCTATATAGACAGGCAGTATGAACATCATACTAAAAAGAATTTTCAGAAAGAATACAGAACATTACTTAAGAAACATAAAGTAAAATTTGATGAACGATATGTATGGGAGTAATTGTAAGACATTCTTCAGCCCCGAAGGGGTGTTATATCCCAACGTGGGGTGCAGCCCCTCGTTGAAACATACCTTTCCCAGTCTACTCTGTCTAAAGCCTCTGATAGCAGATATCTGTATAGAAGATATAAGGGAGGATTACTTAGGAGAGGGAGAGTACTGTAGGAGACTGGCTTACTGGCAAAAAGATTTTATTTGACCTATTATGTGACTTCTTTTAGAAAAAATATCAATATCGTAAACTGAACGTATCAGAGAACAGGATAAACTAAAATGAATAACAATAATTTTGCAGATAGAATTGCTCAGAAGCTTAATATTAAAAGAGCCCAGGTTGATACTGTTATAACACTTCTGGAGGAAGGAGCCACTATCCCTTTTATAGCCAGATATAGAAAAGAGGCAACCGGAGAACTAGATGAGGTTGAAATATTAAACATTAGAGACACTCTGGACAGCCTTAAAAAGTTTGACAGTAGAGTTCAGGCAATACTGAAGTCTATGATAGAGCAGGACTGTTTAACTCCTGATCTTGAAGCAAAAATAAAAAATGCTTTAACATTATCTGTACTTGAGGATATTTATCTTCCATTTAAACCAAAGCGCAGAACAAAAGCTATGGTTGCCAGGGAGAAAGGCCTCGAAGCTCTGGCCGATTATATCCTGAAAAACCAGAATTCCCTTTCAGAAAAAGAGGCTCAAAGGTATGTAAATAATGATAAAGGGGTACCATCTTCTCTTGAAGCTCTTGCAGGAGCAAGAGATATAATTGCAGAAAGAATTAGTGAGGATTTTTCTTTACGATCGGAATTAAGAGATTATTTTATAAAGCGTGCAGAGTTTAGTTCTAAACTTATAAAGGGGAAAGAACAGGAAGGGGTAAAATATAAAGACTACTTTGCCTGGTCTGAAAATGCATCAAGGTCTCCTTCTCATAGGACTCTGGCAATTTTCAGGGGTGCTTCTGAAGGGTTCCTTCGTTATCATATACTCCCGGATGAAGATCAATCTTTAAAATTGATAGAAAAACGATATATCAAAGCCGGTATTAGTATAAGCAGTTGCAGTAATCAGGTTTTAATAGCTGTAAAAGACAGTTACAAACGTCTTCTGGCTCCTGCTATGGAAACTGAGATGAAAAATACTCTGAAGGATAAGGCTGATGCAGAAGCTATACGGGTTTTTGGACAGAACCTGGAAGAGCTTCTTTTGGAAGCCCCATTAGGGCAGAAACGTGTACTTGCAGTTGACCCTGGTCTTCGTACAGGGTGCAAAATAGTCTGTCTCGATTCTTCAGGTAAGCTGCTGCAGAACGATACAGTTTATCTGCTGCCGCCTCAAAAGAGAATAGAAGAGGCCGGGGAAAAAATAAAAACATTAGTTGAAGAATACAATATTCAGGCTGTAGCAGTGGGAAACGGTACCGGAGGAAAAGAGGCATTGGCTTTCTGCCGGAATCTTGGTCTTGATAAAAGTATTATTATTACAGCTGTTAATGAAAACGGTGCTTCGGTTTATTCTGCATCAGAAGCTGGCAGAGAGGAGTTTCCTGACTACGATCTTACAGTCAGAGGTTCTGTTTCAATTGGCCGCAGGCTAATGGATCCTTTGTCAGAGTTGATTAAGATAGATCCAAAATCTATTGGTGTTGGTCAGTATCAGCATGATGTAGATCAGAAAGAGCTTAAGCATTCTCTGGATGATGTTGTGGCGTTCTGTGTTAACAGAGTAGGGGTAGAGATAAATACTGCAAGTTCAAGGCTCCTTCAGTATGTTTCCGGACTTTCCGGTAAATTAGCTGCTGCAATAGTTAAGTACAGGGATGAAAAAGGTCCTTTTAGGTCCAGAGAAGCAATTTTATCTGTTCCTGGTATGGGAAATAAATCTTTTGAACAGTCTGCGGGTTTTATCAGAGTCCGGGGAGCAGAAAATCCTCTGGATAATTCTGCAGTTCATCCTGAAAGTTACCATATTGTAAAAAAAATGGCGACCGGTGCCGGTGTCTCTGTAGGAGATCTGATTGAGAATGATTTACTTCTAAAGAAGCTTAATGCTGAAGATTATATAGATGATAAAACAGGTCTTCCTACCATAAATGATATATTAGCTGAACTAAGAAAACCTGGAAGAGATCCCAGGGATAGTTTTGCATTGTTCAGCTTTAAGGAAGGAGTTGATACTCCGGAAGATCTTAAAGAGGGGATGGTTCTTCCTGGGATAATAACAAATGTAACCGACTTCGGGGCTTTTGCAGATATAGGAGTTCATCAGGATGGTCTTATTCATATTAGCCAGCTTGCAGATCGATTTGTAAAGAACCCAATGGATATTGTAAAGGTCAACCAGAAGGTTCAGGTTCGTGTAATGGGCGTAGATTTGGAACGCCGACGGATTTCCCTTTCCATGAAGGGGTTATAGGGGTATATTGTAGAGACGCCCAATTTGGGCGTCTTTACAATATATCGGGTAACGTACATACCAATACCCCCCCCCACAGACTGGTCGCCAACAAGTTGGCTGCTCGCCTATGCAACCTAAGGAGATATAATGCAGACAATAAAACCAGGAGACAGTATGCACGGGTTTACCCTTGTTTCTGTTTCTGATCAGAAAGAATATAAGGGAAAGGGATATACCTTTAAACATAATAAAACAGGACTGGAGCTCTTTCATTTACATAATGATGATACGGAAAACCTTTTTTCTTTTTCATTTAAAACTCCGGCTTATGATAACTCAGGTGTTGCTCATATTCTTGAGCATTCAGTACTGTCCGGATCAGAAAAATATCCTGTAAAAGATCCTTTTATGGCTTTAATGAAGGGAAGTATGAACACTTTTCTAAATGCCATGACTTATCCTGAAAAAACAGTTTATCCTGCAGCTTCCCCGGTAGTAAAAGATTATTTTAATATGATGTCTGTTTATGCGGATGCTGTCTTTTTCCCTCTCTTGAAAAAAGAGGTTTTTCAGCAGGAAGGCCATAGACTGGAATTTGATGATGATGGTAATTTAAAAATTGTTGGTATTGTTTTTAATGAAATGAAGGGAGCCTATTCTGATCATGATTCTATTGTAGGGGAATGGTGCTACAGATCATTACTTCCAGATACACAGTATTACTACGATTCCGGTGGAGAGCCTGAAGCTATTCCGGATCTTAGTTATGGGCAGTTTAAAGAGTATCATGAAACTTATTACCATCCCTCCAACTGTAAGGTTTTTTTATATGGTAATATCCCTTCAGAAAAGCAGCTGAAATTTTTGGAAGAGAAGTTTTTAAATACCTTTGAGTTTAAAGAAGTTAATACAGAAATAAGGGAGCAGATTAGGTGGGAGAATCCTTCTTCTATGGAGCTCACAAGTCCCCTTACAGAAAATGAGGATCCTAAGGGTAAATCGACAATTGCAGTTAACTGGTTAATGAACAGCATTGGAAATCCTCTGGATCTTCTTAGTCTTGAGGTTTTAAGTGAAATTTTACTGTCAAACACCGGTTCTCCTTTGTACAAAACTATTGTCGATTCCGGGTTGGGTGAAGATCTTTCTCCTGTAAGCGGTCTTGAAACAGATGTAAGAGAGTTGATTTTCTCTGTAGGAATTCGTGGAACAGACCCTGATAAAAAAGAGTCCTTTGAAAAGTTAATTGAGAACGAATTAAAAAAACTGGTAGAAAATGGACTTCCTTCTGATACTGTAAAAGGTGCGTTAAAGAGAGTCGAGTTTCGAAGCAGAGAGATAAAAGGGGGAGCGCCCTTTGGTTTAAGACTAATGGGTAAATCTCTTAGAGGCTGGCTTCATGGTTATACCCCGGAAACCACCATGGAATTTACTAAATGGATGGAACAGCTGAAGGATAGTGTTTTTAAAGATGACAGATATTTTGAAAAGCTTATAAAGATATATTTTCTGGAGAACAGGCACCGTTCAACAATTATTGTCCGGCCGGATGCTGATCATATAAAAAAACAGGAGGAAGCTCTTAATTTACGTGTTAGTAAAATTACAAGTGTAGTTGATAAAGATAGAGATTCCCTTATTAGAGAAGAGAATAATGCTCTTCGAATGTTTCAGGATACTCCTGACAGTGAAGAAGATACTCATAGGATTCCCTCTTTATCAATGGATGATCTTCCAAAAGATATTACCTATATTGATACCAGCCAGACACAAATTGAGGATATTCCTGTTTTTATTCATGATCTTTTTACAAATGGAATTGATTATGTTGATTTCAGTTTTGATATTAAGGGGCTGAGTGAGGAGGATAGTAAATATCTGCCTCTGTTTACTAAAATGGTTACTTCAGGATCTTTACCTGGAATACCATATGATGAGGTTGCAAGACTCTTAACCCTTAATACCGGTGGTTTTGGTTCTTTTCTGGAGTCTGCAGTAGTTCATCCTGACCGGAATCAAATAAGAGATTTTGCTTTTTTCAGGGTAAAATTCCTTGAGAGTGATTTTAAAAAAGCACTTGATCTTATATTCAGATTGTTTACTGAAAGTATGATTTCTGAAGAGAAAAGATTAAAAGATGTTTTGATTGAGATGAGAAATGATTATCTAGCTGCTATAATTCCTTCGGGGAATGCTTTCGCTAATTTGCGTGCCAGCAGCAGATTATGTGAGACTCTTAGACGGGAAGAGCGGTGGAGGGGGATAGATCAGCTTATTTTCTTAAATAAAATGAACGAAAACCTTGATTCTGACAGTTTGAAGAAAATTGGAAAGATACTGGAGTCAATAAGATCCAGGATTCTTGGCAGTCAAATGCTGAACATCAATATAACTGCCTCAGGTTCTGAAATATCAAAGGTTAAGAGTTATCTTAAAGATCAATTGGTTAAATTCCCAGCTGGTAATAAATTATCCGGGGATACCCATCAGAGTATTCGTCCTGAATTTAAGAAACAGGAGGGGCTTATTATCCCTTCTCCTGTATCGTATTTGGCTCAGGCATTTAGATCCTCTTTAATTGAATCGAAAGAATACGGTTCGGAATTACTTCTTTCCCATATTCTTAGAACTGACTATCTTTGGGAAAATGTCAGAATGAAGGGTGGAGCCTATGGTGCCTCTGCTTCAGCCAATGGTATGGAAGGGATCTTTAGTTTTTCTTCATACAGAGATCCTAATATTGGAAAAACTATAGCCGCATTCAGAGAGGGATTGGAACTTCTTGCTCAGAACAGTACAAAAGAAGATATTATTGAAAAGGCAATTATTACAATTGTTGGAAAGGATCTGCGTCCTCAATCTCCTGGAGAAAAAAGTATTATAGGATTTATAAGAAAATTATATAATATTACTGATGATATAAGGAAAACCCGTCGTAAATCAATTATGGGAACGGATGCAGATAGTCTCAGAAGGGCTGCAGTAAGGCTTCTGGAAAGCCTTTCCAATGCTTCGTTGGTTGTCATGGCTAATAGAGATAAGATTGAAACAGAACCAGAATCTTTAATAGGCCTCCTTGATAACAGTATAGTTTTGCCCTTATAAATGAGGAGTCTATGAAAGCTGCTAATGATAATCTTCTGGAAAAATATAAAAATCTTTCTTCCTGGCAGGAAAAAAAAATCCTGGAAGGGAAAAGAGAAATAGAAGATTTAAAAATAATGTACGAAAATCTTGTTGAGCATAGTTCTCTTAATGAGAATGAACTGGGAAAGGCAAATTTAGAAGTAAAAGAACTTTTAAACTCCATGAAAAAGTATTTATCACCTCAATTATTTAATTCAATTGTAAATATGCCGGCTGATGGTTTGGATTTATCTTATGAAAGAAAAAAACTGACAATATTTTTTTCTGATATTGTTGGTTTTACCCAGATTACTGATATGATAGAGCCTGAATCACTTTCAAGTCTTTTAAATGAATATTTAAATGAAATGTCAATAATAGCAGCAAAGTATGGCGGTATTATTGATAAGTTTATTGGTGATGCTATTATGATTTTCTTTGGAGATACAGATGGGAGTGATGAGAATGAACCAGGGCAGCAATGTGTGCGCATGGCTTTTGAGATGATGAAGAAAACTGAATTTCTTAGTAATGGCTGGCTTGAAAAAGGCTCACCAAGTCATCTTAAAGTAAGAATGGGAATAAACACAGGCTTTTGTACTGTTGGCAATTTTGGAAGCAGTAAGAGAATGGATTATACAATAATTGGCGGGCAGGTCAATATTGCTTCCAGACTTGAGAAAATTTCTGATGAAAATTCTATCACAATCAGTAATTCGACTTATAAACTGGTTAAAGATATAGTAGATGCAGAACCACCTGTAAGCAAGGAAATAAAAGGAATCAGTCACCCCATAGAAGTATATAAACTTATAAGATTGAAAGATGAGGGCGAGTTGGGGAAAAACCCCTACTGTACCAGTACCGAAAGCGGCTTTGTTCTTAAGCCTATTAGCTATGACAGTAAGTACACCTCGGAATTAGAATGGAATCTGATAGTACAGTCCCTTGAATTTGCTTTAGATAAAATCAGGAAAAAATAATTTCTACTTTTCCATACAGTTTTTGAAAATTACTCAGGGATTTTACCTGCCATGGAATAGATTTATTACCCATTATTAAAATATCTTTATCCAACTGCCGCATTTTGATAATAAACATACTCATAGATGATATACCTGAGCTGTTTAAAAATACCAATTCACTCATATCCAGTCTAAGTGGAAGCCCTGTTGCTTCATTTGCTGCCCGGGTTAACAGTTCAAAAATTCCCCTGTATTCATCCTTTCCAATTAAGCGTAAAATACCCTTAAATGTTATTTTTCTATCATTTCTAATATATTCTACTGAATATTTATCTGTCTTAATTTCCATTTTATAACCTCTATTGAAGATCCAGATTAAAAGTTACAGCTACATTATTTGCTGAGTTAGTACTTTCAAAGAAATCAAAATTTGTTTTAACCTGGTAGTCCTTCTTTATCAGGATCAAACCAATTCCCGACTTTGAATTGTCATTGGATCCTTCCTCTATTTTAGTTAAAAACAGTTCATCCAGATCATTTGTGAATAATTCCTTACAAATTCCAATAAATGTAGTTTTCCTGTGACCTGGAATTGTATTTGTAATTCTGGATATTAAATTATCATCCCGCTTTTTCACTATTATATTTATCGGCTGAGAATTATTTTTCGTGAATTTTACTGCATTTTCGATGAATTCATTAAATATAGTTGATATAACATTATGTGCAGCTTCGCTATCAAAATATGATTCAAAGTATTCAGCAATAAAATCTGAAAGAGAGCTTACCCTGCTCCAATTATCAAAAATATCAAGAGGAAGGAAATTGAACTCAAATGTAGTTTCAATATCTCTTTCAAAATCAATTTTATCTCCAATAATAATATGTTCCTCCATAAGTAACATCCTTTATTTTATTTTTTTAATTATCATAATTGACATATCATCATGAAGCTTTTCATGACCCACATGTTTCAGGCAATTATCAATGATTGCTCTTTTTATTTTATCTGCACTTCTCTTTCTAACTGTCACAGCTGCCTTTATTATACCACCTTTTCCAAATTCTTCATTATTACTATTCATTGCCTCAGTTATTCCATCTGTATAAAGAATGAGGACATCATCTTTTTTTATTTCAAACTGAAGTGTATCAAGATATGGTGTTACGTTTTCTTCAAGTCCTGCAAACATTCCATAATCCAATAAAGACAGATCCTGGAAGCTTCCATCAGGGCTGATTATTAGCAGGGATTCATGTTGTCCTGTAAGAGTGAACTGACCCACTCCCTCATATTTTAAAATAAGCAGTGTCATTATTCTGTGATCAGATGTTTTGTGTCTAAAATCAAATAGAAGTTTATTTATTATTTCAAATATTCTTTTAATATCATTTTTTTCAATCTGACTCAGGGCCCGAATTGCTGTATGTACCATCATCATGATAAGACCTGAATGGAGTCCATGGTCAGTTACATCCCCCATTGTTATAATTCCATTCTTACCAAAGGAGATTGTATCATAGTAGTCTCCTCCAACCTCATCTGCAGGAATCATCAGGCATGAAATATCAAGATCTTCAAAGCTGGCGTATTCTTCCTTTTGGGGAAGAACAATAGTTTGTATATGCTTTGCCACTTCAAGCTCTGTAGTTAGATGAACATTCTCATCTTTGAGCTTTTCATTAAGTTTTTCAATTTCTCCGTTTGCCTTCCTCAGACTCTTTCTAAAGAAAAACTCTCTTTCTCTAATTCTAAATTGAGCAACCTTAAATGCCATAGCTGCAACACTTGCACTTCCAACATTAATCAGTGTCATTCGGAATGCAACATCAGGAAGAAAGCCCAGGTTAAAATATACTAATAGATAATATATGAAGGATATGATAACTACTGTTGAAGTATAGGATAGTGAAATGGGGAGTATACCGCATCCAATAATGGTTGTTAATATCCAGTTTGTTAAAGATGAGTTCTCATTATTCATTACAGCACTCAGATGAGCTGCCATTAAACTAAACCCTAGAAAAAGAAGAAAAGAAAAGATATGCCCCCGGTTCTTTAGCTTCGGTACCAGAGAAGATATGACTACTACGAAACCCAGAACAATTGCATATATTCTACCTACAAACATTTCTCTGTAGACATTAGGGAAATTAATTGAATCACTGAACATAATCAGTACTACTGGAATTATTATTGTAATTGGAGCAACTACCCTATTAATTTTCCAGAGTGTTTCTGATTGTTCCTTACTGTATTCAACTTTAAGTTCCGGTGTTTGAACCAGCTTTTTTCTTTCCATATGATTATTCCTATTTTTGTTTGAATATTTGATGATGAAGGTCTTTCAAAGTTGATATCTGGTCAGTAACCAGCAGATTCCATATACCACCAAAATCACTATATTTTAATTTGATACCTGTTTCATTCATTTTAAACTTATTTTTGTAATATGTACCTGTGTAGATGTCATCATCATCGTAGGTAGTCCAGACACTGTCAAAATGTCCAATGGTAGTTCCATACTGTGTAAGATATTCCATCATCCTTTTAAAGGAAACAACTCCTTTTTTTCCTGCAGAATAGACTGCCATAACTTCACCTATACGTTTATCTTTTCCCGGTACAGAAATATGCTCAATATTGTTCCCATTTGCTATTCTAGCGTACATAAAAGGACAGTAATGGCCCGGTGTTCTTATTATTATCCTTGCCATACTGTATATTTCATTATTATCATCAAACACTGCAAAATGATCACAATTCAGGTCAAACTTTTTAACTACATTCAGATCATAGTTAAAATCCTTGTAAAAATAGTAGTCCTTTGCATACTTATGGCACAATAAAATTTCATCAGGATGTATCACTTCCCTCAATACAAGGCCATACCCGATATCTACTCTCTCCAGTATACGTTTTTTAGCTTTGACTGTTAGTGGGATTGACGAACTAATAATTTCTATATCAATAAAGCCTGCTTTATTAAGAAGTATTTCCATTCTTGCCATATAACTGTTTTCTATGGGGCCTGTATATTGATTTATGATTGTTAATATTCCTTCCTCCTGCAGCATAAGCCTGAGTCGGGACAGGATAAATAAATTATCATTCTTTGGTGTGAGTTGTTTCAGGAGATCATCAAAGCTTTCGTTAGTCTGATTCCTCATTATCAGCTGACCTAAATCGATAGTAAGTTCAATTTCATTTTCTAAATTGAACTCAATAGCTTCAAAATTAAATGTTAATGAGTTTATTTGTTTTCTTACTCCTAATCTTTGCATTTTATCATTATAATGATAAATTTGAAATTAGAAAGAAAAAAATTATATCATCGTCATCTTTTATTTTTTTTGTCAATCTCTTTTATAGTTTCAGTTAACAATCGTGGATTATCAGTCATTATAGTATCTACACCCATTTCAAAAAAACGGATCATGTTGTCTTTCTCATTAACTGTCCACACATGTATCATAACTCCTTTTTTGTGGAAGATTCTAATAAGGGATTTAGTAAGAACTTTCATCTTACCATGATATTCAGGAATTTGAGCAGCCTGGGCTTTGAACTTTCCATGTAAACCAAGTAATCCCAATTTATTTAAAATAACAACTTTAAGCATCTCCTTTTTGGAGAATGAACTTACAATTTCCGGAATAAGAAGTCTGATTTGTTTTAACATGGTATCATGATAACTTGCCCCAAGAACTCGATCCTGAGCATTGTTTTCCCTTACAATTTTTGCAAACACTTTAACCAGTTCATAATTATTGTCTTTAAGATCAACATTAAATCTCATTTCCGGCAGAGCTTTGAAGGCTTCATCAAGAGTAGCAACTTTTACACCCTTTCCCCTGAAAGGGAAAGTTTTACCATTATCCATTGTAAACATAGCGCCTGCATCCATAGCCAGCAGTTCTTCGTATGTTTTGTCTGAAACAAGACCTGTTCCGCCAGTCAGCCTTTTTAATGTATCATCATGCCATATGACACACACTCCATCACTTGTCAGGTGAACATCTGTTTCTATACAGTCAACTCCAAGTTTTGCAGCACTTTTAAAGGCTGGAAGTGTATTTTCCGGGAAAAATGTAGAATCTCCCCTGTGAGCAACTACTTTAAGGGCTTTTCTAAAATATTTGTGTTCCATTTCATAACAATAATTAAAAATTGACTATCATTCAAGTTAAGAGCTGTTTTTGATGTGTTGATCTTTCTTAAAAAATATATAACATTACTGGGATTGATAATAAGATCCTTAAGGAATGGGTATTTAAATGACTGGAAAGATATTCGTAATTGTTGAATCACCGACTAAAGCAAAAACTATTCGTAAATTTTTACCTGATAATTATATTGTTGATGCCAGTATTGGTCAT